>NZ_JBJNLG010000012.1:0-160081 GCF_052169175.1 Serratia sp. CY31944 | reverse complement strand
TGGGGGGATGGTAATTGTTACAGATGATGGTAAGCGTTGGAAAAGAGTGTTTTCAAACGATGAGCCTATTTTAGGCAGTTATTTTGGTTTGATGTGTAGAACTAACACGGCAATATAAGAAAGCTCTCATGTTTCCCTCGACGCTAAATGATTCATGATTCATTCTATCATGGTGTTTTACAAGGAGTATTATAATATGATTGACCTGTATTACGCGCCTACTCCCAATGGTCACAAGATCACCTTGTTTTTGGAAGAGGTCGGCTTACCCTACCGTATCCATCGCGTAAACATCAGCGCCGGCGAGCAGTTCAAACCGGACTTTCTGAGCATTTCTCCCAACAACAAAATCCCGGCGATCGTCGATCAGCAACCGGTGGACGGCGGCGAGCCGATCAGCCTGTTCGAGTCCGGTGAAATCCTGCTGTATCTGGCGGAGAAGACCGGCAAACTGCTGAGCAAGGGCCTGCGCGAACGCGCCGCCACCCTGCAGTGGCTGTTCTGGCAGGTGGCCGGGTTCGGGCCGATGCTCGGGCAGAATCATCACTTCAACCACTACGCGCCGCAGCCGGTGCCTTACGCCATTGAGCGCTACCAGCTGGAAACCAAACGGCTGTATGGCGTGCTGGAAGCCGAACTGCAAAAACACCCGTACCTGGGCGGCGACAACTACAGCATCGCCGATATCGCCACCTACCCGTGGGTGGTGTCGCATCCGCGCCAGCGCATCGATCTGGCGGATTACCCGGCGGTGCGCAACTGGTTCGAACGCATCAGCAACCGCCCGGCGACCGAGCGCGCCTATAAGCTGGCCGAACAGGGCTAAGTGCCTCCCCGACTCCCCGCCACCGGGGAGTCACATCGTCCCTGCGTTATCATTTCCCTACTTTCCGTGTATTCTGAACGCCAATAATCAGACCTATGGAGAATCTCTGATGTCTTTCAGTCAACCCGACGCCGTTATTCGCATTAAAAATCTGCGGCTGCGCACGTTCATCGGTATCAAGGAAGAGGAAATCAACAACCGACAGGACATCCTGATCAACGTGGTGATCCACTACCCGGCGGACAAGGCGCGCAACAGCGAAGACATCGCCGATGCGCTCAACTACCGCACCATCACCAAAGCGATCATCCGCCATGTGGAAGATAACCGTTTCGCGTTGCTGGAAAAATTAACGCAGGATGTGCTCGATATCGTAAAAGAACACGCCTGGGTGACCTATGCTGAAGTGGAGATAGATAAACTTCTGGCTCTGCGCTACGCCGATTCTGTCTCCATGACCATGAGCTATCGCAGGGACTAACTCAGGGAGGTCGACCATGCGGATCCTGATCACCGGCGCAACGGGATTGATCGGCAGCAGCCTGACGGCCAGGCTGCTGGCGCTTTCTCACCATATTACGGTACTGACGCGAGACGAACGGCGGGCTCGGGCCCGGCTCGGCGACCAGCCGAGCTATTGGCGCACGCTGGACGACCGGCAGTCGCTGGATGACTTCGATGCGGTGATCAATCTGGCGGGCGAACCTATCGCCGACAAGCGCTGGAGCGCACAGCAGAAGCAGCGGCTGTGTCATAGCCGCTGGGATCTGACCGAACGCTTGGCGCAGCTGATCAAGGCCGGCAGCACGCCGCCCGGCGTGCTGATTTCCGGTTCCGCCGTTGGCTACTACGGCGATCAGGGGCAGGCGGTGGTCACCGAAGAGGAGCCGCCGCACGACGAATTCACCCACCAGCTGTGCCAACGCTGGGAAGCGCTGGCGCTGCAGGCGCAGAGCGACGCTACCCGCGTCTGCCTGCTGCGCACCGGCGTGGTGCTAGCGCCGCAGGGCGGCGCGCTGGCCAAAATGCTGCCGCCGTTCCGCTTCGGGCTGGGCGGCCCGATCGGCGACGGCCGCCAATACCTGCCGTGGATCCATCTCGACGACATGGTCAACGGCATTATTTATCTGCTGGATCACGCCACGCTCACCGGCCCGTTCAACATGGTCGCCCCCTACCCGGTGCATAACGAGCAGTTCGCCGCCCAATTGGCCAACGTGCTCGATCGCCCGGCGTTTCTGCGGGTGCCGGCGTTCGTCATGCGTTTGTTGATGGGGGAAGCGGCGGTGCTGGTGCTCGGCGGCCAGCGGGCGGTGCCGAAGCGGCTGGAGGAGGCCGGCTTCCACTTCCGCTATCTGGAGCTGGAGCAGGCGCTGGATGACGTGATTAATCAGCGGGCCGAAGCCCGCTGATCTGAAGTTACTTCAACGCGCCGGACAGGAACTGTTGCAGGCGCGGACTTTTGGGGTTACCGAACAGCTCGGCCGGCGGCCCCTGTTCTTCAATCAACCCTTTATGCAGGAAGATCACGTGGTTGGAAACGTGGCGCGCAAACTCCATTTCGTGCGTCACCACCACCATGGTTTTCCCCTCCTCCGCCAGCTTCTGCATGATGCGCAGCACCTCGCCCACCAGCTCGGGATCCAGCGCCGACGTCGGTTCGTCGAACAGCAGCACTTCCGGCTCCATCGCCAACGCGCGGGCGATAGAGACGCGCTGCTGCTGGCCGCCCGACAGGTGCACCGGGTATTTGCCGCGCGCCCGCTCATCGATGCCCACCTTATCCAGATAACGCACCGCGCGCTCGTGCGCGTCGGCCTTGCTCAGCCCCAGCACCTGCACCGGCGCCTCCATCACGTTCTCCAGCACCGTCATGTGGCTCCACAGGTTGAAATGCTGGAACACCATGGTCAGGCGGGTGCGCAGCAGCTGCAGCTGCTTCTTGTCGAACACCTTCAGCTGGCCGTCTTTGTCGCGCACCATGCGGATGTCTTCGTTGTTCAGGCTGATCGAGCCCTCGCTCGGCTTCTCGAGGAAGTTGATACAGCGCAGAAAGGTGCTTTTGCCGGAGCCGGAGGAGCCGATGATGCTGATCACATCCCCGGCGTTGGCCGCCAGCGAGACGCCCTTCAGCACTTCGTGGTCGCCATAGCGTTTGTGCAGTTCGGTGACGGCTAATTTATTCTCAGACATGGTTTTTCTTCCCGTCATTTATCAGTGACTAACGTGTGCCATCCAGCGTTTTTCAGCCTTGCGGAACAGGCTGATTAACACGTAGGAGATGATCAGGTACAACACCGCCGCGATGCCGAAAGCGTAAAACGGCTGATAGGTCGCGGCATTGATGTCGCGCGCAATCTTCAGCAGATCCGGCACGGTGGCGGTAAACGCCAGCGCGGTGGAGTGCAGCATCAGGATCACTTCGTTGCTGTAGGCCGGCAGCGCGGTGCGCAGCGCCGAAGGCAAAATGATGCAGCGATACATCTTGAAGCGCGAGAAACCGTAGGCGTTGGCGGCCTCGATCTCACCGTGCGGCACCGAGCGGATCGCCCCGGCGAAGATCTCGGTGGTATAGGCGCAGGTGTTGAGCGTCAGCGCCAGGATGGTGCAGTTGAGCCCGCTGCGGAAAAACGCATTGAGAAACTCGCTGCCGCGCACGATCTCGAGGCTGTACATGCCGGAGTAGAACACCAGCAGCTGCACGTACAGCGGCGTGCCGCGAAACACGTAGGTATAGAGCCACACCGGGAAACGCACCCAGCGGATGGAAGAGACGCGCGCCACCGCCATCGGGATCGCCAGCAGCCCGCCCATCACCACCGAAGCGATCAGCAGCCACAGCGTTACCGCCACGCCGGTGAAGCGGTAGCCGTCGCTCCACAGCAGCGACTGCCAATACTGTTGCAAAATCTCGATCATAGCTCGGCCCTCTTGACGCCCAGTGAGTAACGCCGTTCAAGCCACAGCAGCACGCCGTTGGAAACGGTCGTGAAGATCAGGTACACCACGCCGGCCACGATGGCGAAGAAGAACGGCTGATAGGTGCCTTTCCCCGCCAGCTGCGTGGCTTTCACCACGTCGTTCAGGCCGAGGATCGACACCAGCGCCGTCGCCTTCAGGATCACCTGCCAGTTGTTGCCGATGCCCGGCAAGGCGAAACGCATCATCGCCGGGAACAGAATGCGCCGGAAGATCTGTGCGCCGCTGAAGCCGTAGGCCGTCGCCGCTTCGATCTGCCCTTTCGGCACCGCCAGATAGGCGCCGCGGAAGGTCTCGGTAAAATAAGCGCCGTAGATAAAACCGAGGGTAATGATACCGGCGCCGAGCGGATCGATATCGATCTGCGAGAAGCCCAGCAGCGTAGTGATATTGTTCAGCGCGATTTGCAGACCGTAAAAGATCAGCAGCATCAGCACCAGATCGGGCACGCCGCGGATCAACGTGGTGTAAGCGCCGAACAGGCCGGAAATAAGGGGGTTGTGGGAGAGTTTGCCGCCGGCGCCGATCAATCCGATCACCACCGCCAACAATACGGAACTGAGGGCCAACTCCAGCGTCACCAGAGCCCCCTCGAAAATCAGTTGGGAATAGCCTTGCAGCATCTACTTCACCCTGTGGTCTAGGATCCGAACCATCGGGGCCGGCACACCGGCCCCGCAGTCACAGCATGGAACGGTTAGCGGATTACCCGCCGTAGACGTCAAAGTCGAAGTACTTTTTCGCGTATTTATCGTAGGTGCCGTCTTTGCGCATTTCGGCGAAGGCTTTATCCAGCGCGGCTTTCAGCTCGGTATCGGCTTTGCGCAGCCCCATGCCGGTGCCGACGCCGAAGAATTTGTCATCCTTCACCGATTCGCCGGCGAACGCGTAGTCTTTGCCCGGCGGCTGTTTCAGGAAGCCGTCGCTGCCCGCCACTTCATCCTGGAAAGCGGCGTCGATGCGCCCGGACGCCAGATCGGCGTAGACCAGATCCTGGTTCTGGTAAGGCACCACCGTGACGCCCTTCGGCTGCCACATGGCGTTGGCGTAGGCTTCCTGGGTGGTGCCCTGCAGCACGCCCACGCTCTTGCCTTTCAGGGCGTCCACGGTAGGCAACAGCTTGGAGCCCTTCGGCGCGATCAGACGCGCGTTGGCGGCATACAGCTTGTCGGTAAAGGCGATTTCCTGCTGGCGTTTTTCAGTGATGGACAGCGAAGAGATGATGGCGTCGATTTTCTTCGCCTTGAGGGATGGGATCAGCGCGTCAAAGTCGCTCTCCACGAAGGTGCATTGGGTATTTATGCGTTTGCACAGCTCTTTGGCCAAATCGATATCGAAGCCGACCAGCTCGCCTTTGGCGTTTTTGGATTCAAACGGCGCATAAGTCGGATCGGTGCCGATCTTCAATGTCGATGGGATAGCGGCGAATGCGCTGTTTGCGGCCGCCAAAGCCAAGACTAAAGGAAGAACCTTAACCAGCTTTTTCATAAATTACCCTCAAATTGATTTTTTTGATGCCACTACGGGCATTACTTTTCCCCACCAAATCAATTTGCAGTAATCGTGCCACATTAGGTGCTACGGGCGGAGGGAACGGCTCCGGCCTTCACAATACTGTTTCCTGGGACGATAACCGCAAAATTAAATCGGCCGCTCGGGGCCGCGCCACTGGCAGCCGCGACAAGGCGGCGCCATGAAACAGTGAACGTGATGAAGTAGGATCATTATGGTGCATGCGCCGCCCTAATTCAGTGCGGTGTTGCACAAATGTACCAATTTGGGGATGAAAATGTTAACTAACGCCCTGCCAACGGGTGAACAGATCGGCAGGCAGTTCAATATCAAACTGATCGATCACCCGATTGACGGTCTGATCGATGATGTCTTCCACGCTTTTCGGCTGGTGATAAAACGCCGGCACCGGCGGCATGATCACCGCCCCCATCTCCGCCGCCTGGGTCATCAACCGCAGGTGACCCAAATGCAGCGGCGTTTCCCGCACGCACAGCACCAAACGGCGGCGCTCTTTGAGCACCACGTCGGCGGCGCGAGTCAGCAGCCCGTCGCTGTAACTGTTGACGATGCCGGACAGCGTTTTGACTGAGCATGGCAGGATCGCCATGCCCAGGGTTTTGAAGGAGCCGGAGGAAATGCCGGCGGCGATGTCGCGCGCATCGTGCACCACGTCGGCCAGCGCCTGCACTTCCCGCAGGCTGTACGGCGTTTCCAGCGCCAGCGTCTGTCTTGCCGCGTTGCTCATCACCAGATGGGTTTCCACCTCTGCGACGTCGCGCAGAACCTGTAACAGGCGCACGCCGTAGATGGCGCCGCTGGCGCCGGAAATGCCGATGATGAGTCGTTTCATGGAAAATGGCCTCTGCCGTAAAAAGTAAGATCAGGCAGACTTTGCCGCAATGGCGAGGGATAAGCAAGTCAGAGGAGCAAGGCGCACCGCCGCAGACGCGGCGATGCACCCTGATGGATCAACGCAGGCGGTTAGCCTTCGTTATGCAGTTCCAGATTTTCCGCTTCGGTTTGCACCCGCAGCGCCTTGGCGTCGTCGCTGCGCAGCGACTCCAGGTATTCCAGATAGCTTTGGTCGACGTCTTTGGTCACGTAGATGCCGTTGAACACCGAGCATTCGAACTGGGTGATGTCCGGGTTCTCTTCGCGCACCGCTTCGATCAGATCGTCCAGATCCTGGAAAATCAGCCCATCGGCGCCGATAATCTGGCGGATTTCATCCACTTCGCGCCCGTGGGCGATCAGTTCGTTGGCGCTCGGCATGTCGATGCCGTAAACGTTCGGGAAACGCACTTCCGGCGCGGCGGAAGCCAGGTACACCCGCTTGGCGCCCGCTTCGCGCGCCATCTCGACGATCTGTTCCGACGTGGTGCCGCGCACGATGGAGTCATCCACCAGCAGCACGTTCTTGTCGCGGAACTCGGCGCGATTGGCGTTCAGCTTGCGGCGCACCGACTGACGACGCGCCTGCTGGCCCGGCATGATGAAGGTGCGGCCGACGTAGCGGTTCTTCACAAAGCCCTGGCGATATGGCTTCTCGAGAATGCGCGCGATCTCCAGCGCGATGTCGCAGGAGGTTTCCGGAATCGGGATCACCACGTCGATGTCCAGATCTTCCCACTCGCGGGCAATCTTCTCGCCCAGCTTCTGGCCCATGCGCACGCGGGCGCTGTAGACCGAGATCTTGTCCATAAAGGAGTCCGGGCGCGCGAAATAAACGTATTCGAACAGGCACGGGTTGGTTTTCGGGTTCTCTGCGCACTGGCGGGTGAACAGCTGGCCCTTGGTGGTGATATACACCGCTTCGCCCGGCGCCACGTCGCGCAGGAACTCAAAGCCCAGGGTATCCAGCGCCACGCTTTCGGAAGCCACCATGTACTCGCTGCGGCCATCCTCCAGCGTGCGCTTGCCGATCACCAGCGGGCGAATGCCGTTCGGATCGCGGAACGCCAGCAGACCGTGGCCGATGATCATCGCCACGCAGGCGTAAGCGCCGCGCAGTTGCTGATGCATGGCGGCGACCGCGGTAAAGATGTTGTCGGCCTCCAGCGGGTAGTGCGGGAAACGGTCCAACTCGCTGGCCAGCACGTTCAGCAGGATTTCCGAGTCGGAGGTGGTGTTGACATGGCGGCGGCCGCTTTCGAACAGCTTTTGGCGCAGCTCATGGGCGTTGGTCAGGTTGCCATTGTGGGCCAGCGTAATGCCAAACGGCGAGTTGACGTAGAAAGGCTGGGCCTCAGAGGCGCTCGAGCTGCCGGCCGTCGGGTAACGCACATGGCCAATACCCATGTTGCCCTGCAAGCGTTGCATATGGCGCGCCTCAAACACATCCTTCACCAGGCCGTTGGCTTTACGCAAACGGAACCCGTTGTGGGCGTCAATGGTGACGATGCCTGCGGCATCCTGGCCACGGTGCTGAAGCACCGTCAGCGCATCATAAATCGACTGGTTTACCGGCATGAAACCGGCGATACCGACAATACCGCACATGTTGTCTTTTCCTCATCAGCGCTACCGCCCCGGCAATTGGGTCGGCAAGAAACTCGACGTGCTCTGCAGGTAGTCAAAGAACCACCTGATGACGTAACTGAACTGGGGAATGAGCTGCGACTGTTTCCAGTCGGCACTCTGTGAAAAGCCGGTAAAGGTATCCAGGAAGAACAGGATCGCCGCGACGATCAATACTCCGCGCAGCGCGCCGAAGCAGATGCCCAGCACCCGGTCGGTGCCCGACAACCCGGTTTTCTCTACCAGTGAGCTAATCACATAGTTAACAATAGCCCCTACGATCAACGTCGCGATGAACAAAATCGCGATCGCGATGCCGTTTCGCACCAGTTCATCTTCAAAACGAGTGAAATAGACCGCAAGGTAAGAGTAGAAATGGCTGGCAACAAAAAACGCACATCCCCATGTCACAAGTGACAATGCTTCGCGAACAAACCCTCGGATCAGGCTCACCAGAGCCGAAAATCCAATTACCGCTATAATGACGTAATCAATCCAGACCATGAACTATTCCAATGATGAATCGCCCCTGCATCCAATTCGCGGCGAATTCTAACAGAAAAAGAAAACGTTTGCGTAGGGGATTTCCTACCACGTTACAAATAAAAAGCGGCGATCAAAAAATTCCCAATCGCCGCGCCTACATAGGTGATTTCGCCTGTAAAAGGCGCGGTTTTTCTCGCTTTCTCTCCACCACTCCTTCATTCAGGGGCGCATCCTGCTGCGCCCCTGCGGGGTTTTAACGGCCGTACGGCTTCACCTGCCCGCTCAGCCCGCTGATCGAGTTCAGCGACGGCAGCGCCGCCTGCAGCTTCTGCCTGGAGGCGTCCGGGCCGACGTAGATGCGGGTGATCTGCCCCTGCACCGGCGTTGACGGTACGGTAAAGGCGCGATAGCCCGAGAGCCGCAGCGAGGCGACAATCTCGTTCGCCTTGGCGGCGTTTTTCAACGCCCCGAGCTGCACGACATAGGCTTGCCCGGCCGGCGCTTTTTCTTCCGCCGGTTTCGGCTGCGGCGCCGGCTCAGGTTTCGGCGTCGGCTCCGGCTTCGGCACCGGCTTCACTTCCACCGGCTTCGGTTGCGGTGCCGGTTTCGGTTTCACTTCCACCGGTTTCGGCTTGGGCTGCGGCACCGGCTGAGGACGCGTCTCGACCGGCGGCGGCACCACCTGCGTCGGCTGCTGAGCGCTCTGCCGTACCGCCTGTTGCGCCGCCGCTTCATTGGCCGCCTGCTGCTCGACCAGCGCGCCCGCCCCTTCCGGCGGCTGCGCCGGCAGCGGTTGCGTCACCGGCGGCAGCACGTCGTTCTCTTCGACATCGCCCGGTTTCGGCACCAACGGAATGGCCGCAAATTCATCCTCGTAATGCTTCTTTTTGCCGTCCAGCAGCCCTGGCAGGATGATCACCCCCAGCGCCACCAGAATCACGGTTCCGACCAGTCGGTTCTGAAATTTACTCGCCACTCACACTCCCCGCATCTCGTCTAACGCCGCCATCACCTGCGCCACGGTGTGGAACGATCCACAGACGATCACAATATCCTGTTTATCAGCATCCTGCATAGCCTGCCGCCAGGCAGTTTCGACATCATTAAAGCGGCGCGGTTCCGTCAGATGTTGCGCCAGCTGTTCGACGCTGGCGCCGCGCGGCCCGTCGAGCGGCGCGCAGTACCATTCATCCACCTGCTCGCTCAGGCAGGCCAGCGTGCCGGCGATATCCTTGTCCGACAGCATGCCCACCACCGCGCGCACCTTGCCGCCTTCGCGCGGCAGTTTGGCCAGACGCCCGGCCAGATAGCCGGCGGCGTGCGGGTTGTGCGCCACGTCGAGGATCAGCGTCGGCTCCCGCCGCACGATCTGGAAACGCCCCGGCAGCGTCGCCTGCTGCAGCCCGGTGAAGATCGCGCGTTCGTCGATTTCCAGCGGGGAGCAGTTCAGCGCCGCCAGCGCGGTAGCGGCGTTGGCCAGCGGCACGTTCGGCGTCGGCAGATCCGTCAGCAGTGTGTCGCCGCCCTGCCACTGCCAGCGATCGCCCTGCTCGCTGAAGCTCCAGGCTTCGCCGCGGCGATACAGCGGCGCGCCCAGCGTTTCGGCAACCTGACGAATGCTGTCCGGCATGTCGGGTTCGCCCACCACCGCCGGCTTGCCGCTGCGGAAAATGCCGGCCTTCTCGCGGCCGATGCTTTCGCGATCGTTGCCCAGCCAGTCGGTGTGATCGAGCGCGATGCTGGTGATCACCGCCACGCTCGGATCGACGATGTTGGTGGCGTCGAGACGCCCGCCCAGGCCCACTTCCAGGATCACCACGTCGAGCCGCGCCTGTTTGAACAGCTGCAGCGCCGACAGGGTGCCGAATTCGAAATAGGTCAGCGACGTTTCGCCGCGGCCGGCCTCAATGGCGGCGAACGAGCGGCTGTGCTCCGCTTCGCTCAGCTCTTCCCCCTGAATGCGCACGCGTTCGGTATAGCGCACCAGATGCGGCGAACTGTAGACGCCGACGCGCAGGCCGGCGGCCAGCAGAATGGCTTCGAGGGTGCGACAGGTGGTGCCTTTGCCGTTGGTGCCGGCAACGGTGAACACCGTGGGGGCGGGGGTCAGTAAATCCAGATGCGCCGCGACGCGCTGTACGCGCTCAAGGCCGAGTTCGATCGCCTGGCTGTGCAGACGTTCCAGATAATAAAGCCACGAGCTCAATGGCGACGTGGCTTGAGGAATTTGGTGGTTTTGCATGAGTCCCATCACTGAACTTGGGTTCATTAATCCATCAGGGCACCACCCTCACCGCGGTAAAGGCGATGCGCTTCGTGACTGCCGCCAGCCTGCAAACCGCAGCGAGATAGGCCACGGCCGGCAGGGAACGGGCATCAGCCGTCACTTAGCCACAAAGTGGCGGCTGAACCCGGGCGGGATCTGTCTTTGCCTCAGGCGTCGGCCTGCGGCTCCGGCTCAATGACCGGCGCGGCCTCATCGAAATGCGGCTGCGGCTGGTTGGTCAGCTTGGACAGAATGCTCGCCAACGTTTGGCGCATTTCCGGACGGCGAACGATCATGTCGATCGCGCCTTTTTCGATCAGGAACTCGCTGCGCTGGAAGCCCGGTGGCAGTTTCTCGCGCACGGTCTGCTCGATGACGCGCGGGCCGGCAAAGCCGATCAGCGCCTTCGGCTCGGCGATGTTGATGTCGCCCAGCATCGCCAGGCTGGCGGAAACGCCGCCCATGGTCGGGTCGGTCAGCACGGAGATGTACGGCAAGCCGCGCTCCTGCATCTTGGCCAACGCCGCGCTGGTTTTCGCCATCTGCATCAGCGACATCAGCGCTTCCTGCATGCGCGCGCCGCCGCTGGCGGAGAAGCACACCAGCGGACAGTTGTCCTCCAGCGCCTGCTCAACCGCACGCACGAAACGCGCGCCGACCACGGAAGACATCGAGCCGCCGATGAAGGCGAATTCGAAGGAGGCGGCGACGATCGGCATGCCGTACAGCGTGCCCTTCATCACCACCAGCGCGTCTTTCTCGCCGGTCGCTTTCTGTGCGGCGACCAGACGATCTTTATAGCGCTTGGAATCCTTGAATTTCAGAACGTCCTTCGGCTCCAGATCGCTGCCCAGCTCCACTTCGCTGCCTTCGTCCAGCAGGGTATGCAGGCGCGCGCGCGCGCCCATACGCATGTGGTGGTCGCACTTCGGACACACTTCCAGATTACGCTCCAGCTCGGCGCGGTAGAGGACCTGGCCGCAGCTGTCGCATTTGGTCCAGACCCCTTCAGGAATGCTCGCCTTACGGGTTTGTGTGATATTGCTCTTGTTAAGAATTCGTTCAATCCAGCTCATCGATGACCTTTCTGTTTGAACCTGGCACACGCCAGTCCGCTGTTCATGCTTTAACAATCCCCCTGAAAACACCCCAATGAAAAAATGCCCGTTCGCGGCGCGGCAAGCGCGGCGACTGAGGCATCGGCTTCAGGGTTGTTCGCAGGAACAGACCATAATGTCGCTCATTAAACCATATCGGCCCGACGCTGTGGACAAAAAACTGGTCGAACCGACAGGTTAAGCAATGTTTTTACTGTTTTTGCTGGCGGGCGGCCGCGCGCTTGTGGCGCCAAATTTCAATCACGCCCGGCAGAATCGAAACGATGATGATCCCGACGATCAACAGTTTCAGGTTCTCCTGCACCACCGGCAGATCGCCGAACAGGTAGCCAGCATAAGTGAAGAGCAGCACCCAAACCAGTGCGCCAATCACGTTGTAGGCGGCGAAGTGGCGATAGGACATATGCCCCATACCGGCGACGAACGGCGCAAAAGTACGCACGATCGGCACAAATCGCGCCAGAATAATCGTTTTTCCACCGTGCTTCTCATAGAACTGGTGCGTCTTGTCCAGGTAGCTGCGGCGGAAAATTTTCGAATTCGGGTTGCTGAACAGCTTCTCGCCGAACAACCGCCCGATAGTGTAGTTCACCGCATCGCCGAGGATCGCCGCCACCACCATCAACGCCACCATGGTGTGCACGTTCAGATCGTTGGTCGGCAACGCCGCCAGCGCGCCGGCGACAAACAGCAAAGAATCCCCCGGCAGGAACGGCGTCACCACCAGACCGGTTTCGCAAAACAGGATCAGGAACAGAATAGCGTAGACCCACATGCCGTATTGTGCGACCAGTTCGGCCAGGTGCACATCAATATGCAGAATGAAATCAATAATAAACTTGATGATGTCCATAAATTCTCTCATTGATACCGGGTGTTTCAATCACCCGGCAGAAGCACAAGGGAGCGACGCGTTCAGGCGTGCCGGCGTTTAATCGTCGGGCAAAAACAGCGGCCCCATCGGCGGCCGCGGTAGACCAAAGTGGTCGGGATAATCCACGGCAACCAGATACAGCCCCTCGGCTCGCGCCGTCGCCGCCGCCAGATTGCGATCCTTCAACGCCAACAATTCGGCCATCCAGTTCTCATCCTGATTGCCGCAGCCGATCTCCATCAGGCTGCCGACGATGTTGCGAACCATGTGATGCACAAAGGCATTCGCCTTGATATCTACCACAATATATTCGCCGTAGCGCGTAACCTTAACGTGTTTTACGCAGCGCCACGGGGTGCGCGACTGGCACTGCACCGCGCGAAACGAAGTGAAGTCGTTCTCGCCCAGCAGCGCCTGCGCCGCCCGGTGCATGCGATCGGCGTCCAGCGGGTGATAAAAGTGCGTCACCCCCTGTTGCAGCACCGCCGGCCGGTAGCGATGGTTGAAAATAATGTAGCGGTAGCGGCGCGCGGTGGCGCTGAAGCGCGCATGGAAATCGTCGGCGACGGGGCTCACCCAGCGCACCGCGATGTCCGGCGGCAGATGGGTGTTCACCCCCATCGTCCAGGCGGCGTCCTTGCGGCGCGCGGTGGTTTCGAAATGCACCACCTGCCCGGTGGCGTGCACTCCGGCGTCGGTGCGCCCGGCGCACAGCACGCTAATCGGCGCATCCGCCACCTTGCTCAACGCCTGCTCCAGGCGTTGCTGCACGCTGGCCACTTCTTGCTGCCGCTGCCAGCCGTAGTACCGGCTGCCGTCATATTCGATGCCCAGCGCGATCTTCAGCGTCGGCTGAGCGGGCGAGACCACCTCAGACATCAGTACATCTGCTCCTGCACCAAACGCTCGGCGGTTTCGACAGCCATCAACGCGCCGCCGAAGCGCACATTGTCCGCCACCGTCCAGAACTGCAGCAGTTCGGGGATGCCGTAATCGTTACGCAGACAACCGATGCTGAGCGCATCGCTGCCGGAGGCGTCGGTGACCTGAGTCGGGTAATCGTCCTCTTCGCTCAGCTGAATGTCCTCGACCTCTTCCAGCTCGCTGCGCGCCTCTTCGGCGGACAGCGGGCGCAGCGCTTCCAGGTGCACCACCTGCGCGTGGCCGTAAAACACCGGCGACTGAACGCAGCTCACCGAAATCGGCAGCCCTTCATCCTGCAGCACCTTGCGCACCTGATCGACGATCAGGCGTTCTTCGCGCACGCTGCCCTGCTCGTCGGCAATCAGCGGCAACAGGTTGAACGCCAGCTGCTTACCGAAAACGCCTTCCTCGGCCGGGATGCCGTTCAGCAGGCGTGCGCTCTGGCCGGCCAAGTCGTCCACCGCCGCCTTGCCGCGCGACGATACCGACATCAGCGTGGTGACATGCAGGCGCGACAGCCCCGCCTGTTCGGTCAGCGGTTTGATCGCCGTCAGCAGCTGGCTGACCATGCTGTCGGCCACCGCCACAATATTGCGGTTGCGGTAATCCGCCAGCACCTGCGGGTTAACGCCCGGCACCACCAGCGGCACATCCGGCTCCATGGCGAACAGGCCGCTGGTGTCGATCACCAGGCAGCCCATGTTGCCGGCTTCTTCGGCATAGCGCGCGGAAGCGTCGCTGCCGGCGACGAAGAAGGCCAGCTGCGCCTGCGACCAGTCGAACTCTTCGGCGTTTTGCACCAAAAGAGACTTGCCGTTAAAGCGCACATTGGCGCCCGCGCTGCGTTCGCTTGCCAGAGGATAGAGCTCACCCACCGGGAACTGGCGTTCCTGCAACAATTCCAGCAACGCTTCACCTACCGCGCCAGTGGCGCCGAGCAGCGCGATATTCCAGCCGTCAGACATCGGGTTTTCTCCAGAGTATTTCATTCATAAATGCAGACGGGCAGTGCAGCCACCGCCCGATAATCTTTGCCGCTCACTGTAGCGGCGTTGGCTTAAGACAACCTTATGCGCTACGCCACGCTGAAGCCCAGCTTGCCGAGCAGCTCGGCGCTGGCGCTGTCATCGCATTGCACGGCCAGCGAAGACCACTCGCGGCGTTCCTGGTAGTGCTTGCGCAGGCGATCGAATTCGCCCGGTTGCCCGGCGACTTTGCGCAGCGGCGCATCATCGCGGCGCACATCATACACCAAGTGCATCAATCGTTTTAACCGCGCTTCATCCAGCGGCCCGTTGAGGCGGATCTGGCTGAACTCCGGTACCGGCAGCAGCGAGGCCAACGCCACCTGCTGCGGCTGCCCCAGATGGCGGCTGAACGCTTCGAACACCTGAGTGGTGCCGCGCGCCTTGCCTTCCAGCGTATACCCGGCGATGTGCGCGGTGCCGATATCCACCCGCGCCAGCAGCGGCAAGGAGAGATCCGGCTCCGGTTCCCACACGTCCAGCACCGTGCTCAGCTTTTTGCCTTTTTCCAGCGCCTGCAGCAGCGCGACGTTGTCCACCACCGGCCCGCGGCAGGCGTTGATCAGAATGCGGTTGTCAGGCAGCGCCGCCAACAGCTCGGCGTCCGCCAGATGCAGCGAATGGTAAGGGCCGGATTTATTCAGCGGCGTATGGAAGGTCAGCACGTCGGCCTCGGCCACCAGCTTCTCCAACGGCCAGAATTCCCCGGCGTCGCCGCGATCGGCGCGCGGCGGATCGCACAGCAGCGTGCGCACGCCCAGCGCCTTGAGGCGCGCGTCCAGGCGCGAACCGACGTTGCCCACGCCGATGATGCCGACGGTTTTATCCCGCAGGTGGAAGCCGTCGCGCTCGGCCAGCAGCATCAAGGCTGAGAACACATACTCGACCACCGCGATGGCGTTGCAGCCCGGCGCGGCGGAAAAGCCGATGCCCTGCCGTTGCAGCCAGGCGTCATCGACGTGATCGGTGCCGGCGGTGGCGGTACCGACAAAGCCGATGCGGCTGCCGGCCAGCAAGGCTTCATTGACCTTGGTGACCGAACGCACCATCAGCGCATCGGCATCCGCCAGCGCCTCGCGCGGGATCGGGCGGCCCGGCACCGCCTGCACGTCGCCCAGGCGGCTGAACAGCTCGGCCGCGTACGGCATATTTTCATCAACCAGAATTTTCACTGCGTTCTCCGACGGTTTACGGCTATTTGTCTGCGAAATAGTGTGCCACTGAATCATGCACGGCGAAAGCGCTCAGGGGTGGTGCCGGCGATCTGCTGGAACATGACGATAAAGGCCGACGCGGAGCTGTAGCCGACGTCCAGCGCCACGTCCTGCACCGTCTTGCCCTGCTCGAGCAGCGACACGGCGTGCAGGAAACGCAGACGCTGGCGCCATTCGCTGAACGACATGCCCAGATCCTGCTGGCAGCGGCGCGACAGCGTACGCTCGGTGGTGTAGACCCGAGCCGCCCACGCCGCCAGCGAGGTGTTGTCCGCCGGGCAATGTTCCAACGCTTCCAGCACCGGCGCCAAAAACTTGTCGTCCGACGACGGCAGATAGGTTTGCTGGCGCGGCGACAGGCGCAGCTGGTCGATCAGCACCTGGCACAGGCGCAAATCCTCCTCCGCCTGCGGAATGTACTGCTTGCGCGCATAGAAATCCTCGGCGATAGCGCGGAAGATTGGCGTCACGCTCACCAGGCAAGGGTCGGCCGGCATGCCGGCGCACAACGCCGGCGTGATGTCCACCATGCGGCACTGCGCCAGCCGTTGGTTGTAACAGGAGTGTTCGATGCCCGCCGGCGCCCACAGCACGAACTCCGGCGGCGCCAGAAAGCGCTGCCCGCCGATGCGCAGCACCATCACCCCGGCTTTAACCCACATCAACTGGCCCCAGGTGTGGCTGTGCGGCTGGAATTCGGTGCGCGCATTGAACTCCTCGCAGCGGAACTGCACCGGGTTGGGTGCCGGGATCAGCGACTCGGGGAAATGGCGGATTTCTGGCATGGTTTCGTCCCGTGATTTGTCTTGTTTACGCCAATTTTTGTCTGAATATCGCTATATATGATAAACCGGACACGCGTAGACTAGCCAGCATGTTGGACGTTATTGAGAATAATTATCATGAATATGCTCTTCCCGCTGTTGGCCGTGCTGATTTGGTCGATTAACGCCGTCGTCAGCAAACTCTCCGCCACCGCCATCGATCCGGCGGCCATCTCGCTCTACCGCTGGCTGCTGGCGCTGATTGCCCTGACGCCGTTCGTGCTGCCGGGCGTGCTGCGCAACTGGGCGCAGGTGCGCGCCAACTGGTGGAAGCTGATGATCCTCGGCCTGCTGGGCATGGTGCTGTATCAAAGCCTGGCCTATTACGCGGCGCACAGCGTCAGCGCACTGTTTATGGGCATCATCGTGTCGCTGATCCCGCTGCTGACCATCCTGATCAGCATCGTGCTGCTGCGCATTGCACCGACCGTCGGCGTACTGCTCGGCAGCATACTCTCCTTCGGTGGTTTGATCTGGCTGGTCAGCGGCGGCCAGCCCGGCGTGCTGCTGCAGCACGGTATCGGCAAGGGGGAATTGATGATGCTGCTCGCCACCGCCTCTTACGCGCTGTATGGCGTGTTGACCAAACGCTGGGCCATCGCGCTGCCGAACTGGCAATCGCTGTACGTGCAGATCCTGTTCGGCGTGCTGCTGCTGCTGCCTAATTTCCTGATGGCGCAGGATGTCGGCTTGAACGGCCATAACCTGCCGCTGGTGCTGTTCGCCGGCATTCCAGCTTCGATCATCGCCCCGTTCCTGTGGATCCAAGGCGTGATGCGCTTGGGCGCCAACACCGCCTCGATCTTCATGAACCTGGCGCCGGTGTTTACCGCCGCTATCGCCGTGCTGTTCCTGCATGAGCAGTTGCACGGTTACCATCTGATCGGCGGCGGCATCACACTGCTGGGCGTTATCCTGTCGCAGCGGCTGCGCACGCCGCTGACGCGTAAAGCCAAAGCCCCGGCGGCCAACGTCGAGTCCTGCAAAGAACAGGCTTAAGGCAGCAACCTGAAGCGCACCCGCACCAACAGGCCGCCCAGCGCGGCGGAGCTCAGCAGCTCCGGGCGGGTGCCGTGATAGGCGGTGATGTCCTTCACCAGCGCCAACCCCAGGCCGGCGCCCGGCTGATCGCCCACGTTGTCCAGCCGGTGAAACGGCTGCAGCGCCAGCGCCTTATCCTGCAAGGCGATGCCGGGGCCGCTGTCTTCAATCTCCAGCACGCCTTCCCCCGCCGCCTTATCCTGAGTGAGGCGGGCGGTCACTATCCCCTGACGCGGCGTGTATTTCAGCGCATTGTCCAGCAGATTGGCGCACAGTTCGGCCAACAGCAGCGGCTCCCCCGCCACCTGACACGCCGCCTCGCCTTCGAAACCCAGATCGATCTGTTTGCTGCGCGCCTGCGGCAAGCGGGAAAAGCAGGCGTCGCGCAGCACCTGCGCCAGATTGACCGGCTGTAGCTGGCGCTCGGCCTGGTGCTCGCTGGCCTTCAGACGTGAGAGGTGCAGCAGGCGATCGGTCAGCGCCACGGTATTATCCAGCGTCGCGCTCATCGCCTGCAGGCTTTCACGCCACTGCTGCGGCCGATCGCTGGCCAGCGCCACCCCAACCTGAGTCTTCAACACCGCCAGCGGCGTGCGCAGCTGGTGGGAGGCGTCGGCGCTGAAACGTTCCTGACGCGCCACCATCAGCCGCAGCCGTTCGATGTAACGATTGAACGCCACCAGCAGCGGCTGCATCTCCGACCACGGCAATACCCGCGGCAAGGGCGTCAGCTCACCCGGATCGCGCCGCAGCATGATGCCGGAGAGTTTACGCATCGGTTTCAACACCCGCTTGAGCAGCGCGAACGCCAGGATCAGGGTCAACACCACCACCGTGCCCTGGCTCAACAGCGCCGCGATCATCATCTGCCGCGCCAGGTAACGGCGCGACTCCAGGGTTTCCGCCACCAAAATGGTCGCCATGCCGCTCACCCCCGACTCGTTGACCGGTTGAAACAGCGCCGCCACGCGGATCGGCCGGCCGAGGTATTCCGCATCGTAAAAATGCACCAGCGCCGGGTAGAGCGTGGAGCGCGGGATATGGGGCGGCAAAGGCGGCAAATCGTCATAGCCCGAAATGCTTTTCCCCTGCGGCGAAATCACCTCGTAATACAGCTGATCGTTCATGTTGCGCTCGAAGCTGTCGAGCACCACATAGGGCACATCGACCGCCAGCTTGCCTTCGCGCACCACCAGCCGCTCCGCCACGGTGCGCGCCGACGCCAGCAGCGTGCGATCGTAAGCCAGGGTGGCGGCGCTCATGGCGCTGAAATAGTGGGTGTAGATAGAGATGCCGCCCAACGCCAGCAACGGCAGGCCAAAAAACAGCAGCAGTTGATAGAACAGCGAACGCGGCGCGTTAAACCACCGCATTGCACAGCTCCAGGCTGTAGCCCAGGCCGCGCAGCGTGACGATCGCCACGTCGCTGCCCTGCAGCTTTTTCCGCAGGCGGTGTACGTAAAGCTCGATGCTCTCCGGGTTGGCTTCGTCGGACAGCGTAAACACCTGTTCGAACAGCTGTTGCTTGGCCACCGGGCGGCCGCGCCGGTGCATCAGCGCGGTCAGCACCGCCAGTTCGCGCGGCGTCAGCGCCAGCGGCTTGCCCTCCAGCAGAAAATAGCCTTCGTCGTGATAGGTCAACGCGCCGTACTGCAACGCCGGCTGCGGGGCGCCGACGCTGCGGCGCAGCAGCGCCCGGATGCGCGCTTCCAGCTCGTCCAGTTCGAACGGCTTAGTGAGGTAATCGTCCGCCCCCAGATTCAGGCCTTTCACCCGGTCGGCCACGTCGGTGCGTGCCGTCAGCAGCAGCACCGGCAGATCCTGCCCGCGCTTGCGCAGGCGCGCCAGCAAATCCAGGCCGTTCATACGCGGCAGCGCCACATCCAGCACCGCGAGCGCATAGCGTTCGTTGAGCAGCAGGTGATCCGCCGCCACGCCGTCCGGGGCGACGTCAACGGCAAAGCCGGCGCCGGTCAGCGCCTTTTGCAACCAGTGAGACAGCTCGGGGTGATCTTCAACCAATAACAGTCGCATGTTCCCATTCCATTGATTTACCTGAACAACCTGGCGCCGACACGGCACCTGTTAACAGGCCGATAACAGAGAATGGCATGGAAAATAAGGGGATAAAAGAGCGCCGCGCCGCCAGTTTTGGGAGCTGGCACACAATTATGCGTATGGGGCGCGATCGCAGGCCGGTGTCAGATCAGCGGAATGGGGCTATCGGCAACGGCGATGTCCAGCACCGGGCGCAGTTTGTCGGCGGTAAACGGTGAAGAAACCAGCACGGAGCGGTTGTTGACGGCAAACACCAGATCGATGCCGGTCACGCAGGCGGTCATCTGGCAAGCATATTTTTCACCGTCGGCGTTGACAAAATGCAGCTCAAAAACGCCAACGTCGGCACGCAGTCGCTTTAAACGGCACTGCCCGGTTTTTCCCGTCATTTCAGCGTAAACCTCAGGCAACCGTTTAATCGCACCTACTTTGGCGCTGTCCCTGCCACCAAACAATTTCCCTAACGAAAACATATCACTGCGTCTCTATTCATTTCACCGATCGTGATTTTATCGCGAAAGCAGAACGGCAAACCTGATATTACGCAGGATTTTGCCCGGTTTTGCGCCCTGTTCTTGCCCGCTTTTCTATGGTAGCGCATCCGTTATTTGCCGGCGACAAGAGACCCTAATCACAGACTGGAAACTTTTCCGGCCACTGAAAGGTAAATGAAAGGTTGTTGTTTTAACAATCCTGCAACCGCACCCGGCGGGATTTCACAATCAGAACAATACCGAGGGCAAGTCACAATGAAAAAAATAATGACCCGTACCTTTACCGCCGCCGCCCTGCTGCTGGCAGCCAATCAGGCCTTTGCCGTGGAAGCGCCCAAACGCACCGAATGCATCGCGCCGGCCAAGCCCGGCGGCGGCTTCGATCTGACCTGCAAGCTGATTCAGGTGTCGCTGCAGGACACCAAGGCCATCGATAAACCGATGCGCGTCACCTATATGCCCGGCGGCGTCGGCGCGGTGGCCTACAACGCCATCGTCGCGCAGCGCCCGGCGGAGTTCGGCACCGTGGTGGCCTTCTCCGGCGGTTCGCTGCTCAATCTGGCCCAGGGCAAGTTCGGCCGCTACAACGTGGACGACGTGAAATGGCTGGCGGCGGTCGGTACCGACTACGGCATGATCGCGGTGCGCGCCGACTCGCCTTACAAAACCCTGAAAGACCTGATGGACGCCTTCCAAAAAGATCCCAACAGCGTGGTATTCGGCGCCGGCGCCTCCATCGGCAGCCAGGACTGGATGAAAACCGCGCTGCTGGCGCGCGAAGTCGGCGTGGATCCGCGCAAGATGCGCTACGTGGCGTTCGAAGGCGGCGGCGAGCCGGTCACCGCGCTGCTCGGCAACCATATCCAGGCGGTCTCCGGTGACCTGAGCGAGATGGTGCCTTACCTGCAGGGCGACAAGATCCGCGTCCTGGCGGTGTATGCCGAGCAACGTTTGCCGGGCCAACTGGCCGACATTCCGACCGCCAAAGAACAGGGATACAGCCTGGTGTGGCCGATTATTCGCGGCTTCTACGTCGGGCCGAAAGTCAGCGATGAAGAGTATCAGTGGTGGATCGACACCTTCCAGAAAATGATGGCGACCGACGAATTCAAGCAGCAGCGCGATCTGCGCGGCCTGTTCGAATTCAACATGACCGGCAAAGAGCTGGACGCCTACGTGAAGAATCAGGTTGCCCAATACCGTGAGCAGGCGAAAGTGTTCGGCCTGGCCAAATAACCGCAGGGGAAAACCATGAGCGATCGTATTTTTGCCGGCTTTTGGCTGCTGCTGTGTATCGGCGGGCTGTTCATCGGCTGGGGCATCCAAAGCGAATACAGCTATGAACCGCTGGGGCCGCGCCCGTTCCCGCTGGCGATCCTCAGCCTGATGGCGCTGTGCTCGGCCCTGCTGTTGCTGCGCCGCCCGCAGGCGGTGGAGTGGCCGCACAACAAGGTGCTGCAGCGGCTGCTGGTGCTGGTGATCACCCTGGTGCTGTATGCCTGGGGCTTTGAATGGCTGGGCTTCCCGCTGGCGACCGCGCTGCTGACGTTCAGCATCGGCCTGCTGTTTCAGGCCAGCCTGCCGGCGGCGGCGATCTCCGGCGTCGTCATGGGCGCAGTGCTGTATTACGCCTTTGACCGCCTTCTTGATGTCACACTGCCGCTCGGCGCCTGGCTGAGCTAACGGGAGCGATGATGGATACCTGGATGTATTTGACCCAAGGGTTCGAAGTGGCGCTGGTGCCGCAGAACCTGATTATCGCCCTGATCGGCTGCTTCGTCGGCACCATCGTCGGCCTGCTGCCGGGCCTCGGGCCGATCAACGGCGTGGCGATCCTGCTGCCGCTGGCGTTTGCCCTCAAGCTGCCGGCCGAATCGGCGCTGATCCTGCTGGCGACGGTGTATATCGGCTGCGAGTACGGCGGGCGCATCTCGTCGATTCTGCTCAACGTGCCGGGCGACGCGGCGGCGATCATGACCGCGCTGGACGGCTACCCGATGGCGCAGCAGGGGCGCGCCGGCGTGGCGCTGTCCATCTCGGCGGTCAGCTCGTTCGTCGGCTCGATGATCGCCATCGGCGGCATCATCCTGTTCGCGCCGCTGCTGGCCCGCTGGTCGCTGGCCTTCGGCCCGGCGGAGTATTTCGCCCTGATGGTGTTCGCCATCGCCTGCCTCGGCAGCATGATGAGCCAGAACCCGCTGAAATCGCTGCTGGCGGCGCTGATCGGCCTGGGGCTGGCGACGGTGGGCGTCGATGCCAATACCGGCGTTTACCGCTTTACCTTCGACAGCGTGCACCTCTCTGACGGCGTGCAGTTTATCGTGGTGGTGATCGGCTTGTTCTCGGTCAGCGAAATCCTGCTGATGCTGGAAAGCACCAGCGCCGGACAAAAGCTGGTGCGTAAAACCGGCCGGTTGCTGTTCAACCGCAAAGAGGCGGCGCAGTGCGCAGGCCCTACCCTGCGCTCGTCGGTGATCGGCTTCTTCGTCGGCATTCTGCCGGGCGCCGGCGCCACTATCGCCAGCGCGCTGACCTACATGACCGAGAAGAAAATCAGCGGCAACAGCGACACCTTCGGCAAGGGCGACATCCGCGGCGTAGCGGCGCCGGAAGCGGCCAACAACGCCTCGGCCTGCGGTTCGTTCATTCCGATGCTGACGCTGGGGGTGCCGGGTTCCGGCACCACGGCGGTGATGATGGGCGCGCTGACGCTGTACAACATCACCCCCGGCCCGGCGATGTTCACCGAACAGCCGGATATCGTCTGGGGGCTGATCGCGGCGCTGCTGATCGCCAACGTCATCCTGCTGATCATGAACCTGCCGCTGGTCGGCCTGTTCACCCGCATGCTGACCATCCCGCTGTGGTTCCTGGTGCCGGCGATCGCCGCGGTTTCGGCGGTGGGGGTTTATGCGGTGCACAGCACCACCTTCGACCTGCTGCTGATGGTCGGGTTGGGCGTGTTCGGCTACATCCTGCGGAAAATGCACTTCCCGATGTCGCCGCTGATTCTGGGCTTCGTGCTGGGTGAGATGCTGGAGCAGAATCTGCGTCGCGCGCTGTCGATCAGCAACGGCGAGTTCGGCATCCTGTGGAGCAGCAGCATCGCGCAAACGCTGCTGGTGCTGGCGGTCGCGGTACTGGCGCTGCCGCCGCTGCTGCGCCTGATGCGCAAACGCCGCCAATCGGCGATCGAGGCCAAGGCCGAGTAACGCGAAACGGGCGGGGAATCCCCGCCCGTTGCGTTTAACGGCGCAAGGCCGCAATTCCCCTTTCCAACGCATCGATATCGCCATCGGCGAGCAGGGGCTGAATCCCCGTAAAGTCCGCCTCGGACAAGTCATAGAGGCGCAAGGCAAGCAACCGCGCGATGACCTCCGGCGCGAACCGCCAACGGATAAACCTCGCCGGATTACCGCCGACGATGGCATAAGGCTCAACATCGCCGGCCACCACGCTGCCGGCGGCGACGATCGCCCCCTCACCTATCGAGATTCCCGGCATCAGCATCGCCCGCATGCCGATCCAGCAACCGTCGCCCAGCCGGGTATCGCCTTTGGGGCGGTACGCCTGCTTGATGGTTGCCATAAACGGATACAGGCTCAGCCAGTCGATGCGATGGGTGTGATTGCCGCCCATCAGGATCACCGCTTCGGCCGCGATGCACACGTAATCGCCGATCAGCAGGCGGTCTATGTCGCCCAGCGGCTGCCATTGCCGGCTGACCGCGTCGCCGTGCAGATAGCGCACTACCGAGCGTTCGAAGCCGTTATCCCAACAGTCGCTGTAGTAGCTGTGGGTGCCTTTGACGATAATATTCGGGTTGGTCACCGTCTGATGCAGCAGCTCGGTGTTGGACCAGTGTTTTTCGGACATGGCGTATTCTCTGGTTACGGGAATAAAAGCCACGGAACGGAATGTCTGTGGCCGTGTTGTCGTTCACTCAACACGGCCATTCAAGCGATAAGCGCTCGTTTCAATCTCGGGTTATTCATCATTACGGCCCCTCTTGCGAGGCGTAATGGTAGCCGATCACGCCTCGGCGGTCTTGCTTTTCAACAGCAGCACCCCGCCCATCACCAGCGCACTGCCCAGCAGCTGCAGCTGATTCATGCTCTCCCCCAGCAGGAAATAGGCGATCACCGCGGTGAACACCAGCTCCAGCGACAGGATCAGGTTGGCCACCGCCAGCGGCAGCGTTTTCAGGCTGATATTGTACAGCCCGAAGCCCAGCAGCGTCGGCCCGGCGGCCAGCGCCAGCAGCAACAGCCAGCCGCTCCACTGAATGCCCTGCGCGCCGTGCGACAGGAACCACAGAGAGCCGGCCATGCCGTGGAACGCCGCCAGCGGGAACGCCGTCAACGCCGCGTTGAACACCAGCTGGTACAGCGCCGAAAAACCGAACACGTACAGGATGGTATTCCACACCGGATAGCCGCGTTCGCTGGCCACCCGCCCGCCGAGGGTATACAGGGTATAGCCGATGCCCGACAGCATCCCCACCAGCAGCCCCAACAGATCGAAGTGGCTGTTCCCCATGCTGTCGCCGTTGCTGACCAGGAAGCAACCGCCCAGGCTGATGGCGATCACCAGCAATTGGCGCAGCGTCAGGCGTTCGCTGTACATCACCCAGCCGAGGAACACGGTAAAACCCACCGAGCAGTAGGTCAGAATGGTCGCCACCGATGCGCCGTTCAGCGCCACCGACAGCGTCCACAGGCTGTTGAACAGCGCCAGCAGCAGCCCGTAAAGCGCGTAGAATGCCACCTGTTTACGGCGCAGGCGCGCCCACTGCGGTTTCACCAGCAACAGCAGCGGCAACAGCACCAGCGCCACCAGCGCCGCGCGCCAGAACGCCAGCACGAAGGTCGGCAGGTGATAGTACTCGGTCAGCGCGCGGATGATGATGGCGGTAAAGGCCAGCAGCATGGCGCTGATAATGGCGATGGCGTAACCCTGGCTGCTGCCCTGAAAAAGACGCGCGCCGGGCAGCGCCGGCCGGGCGGAAACGCCTGACGGTAATGACATGAGATCCTCGGAAAAATGGCGACATAAATGCTCAGGCGCACAGTGTAACGCGGCCATTTTTTCTCACTATAGCCACTTTGCGGCGTTGTCATGCAGGCCACTTTTCTGCGCTTGAAGCCCTGTTGACATGGGGTATAGTAAAAACCTCTCTCCATAACCGGGCCAATTTCCCATGCATATCCCGTTGGATCGCGAGCAGGACGTTCCGCTCTATTTACAGATCGAAGAAGCGCTGCGACGCGCCATCCTCACCGGCGTGTTTGTCGATGGCGACAAATTGCCCTCGACGCGCACGCTGGCGGCCGAACTGGCGGTCAGCCGTTTAACGGTGGATAACGCCTACGCCGAACTGGCGGCCAAGGGCTTTTTGCATCAGCGGCGCGGCAGCGGCGCCTATGTCGCGCATCCGCAGATGCAGGCACGCCCGGCCCGGCCGAGCAGCGATGCCCCTTTCCCGCTGGAAAGCTTCACCACCCTCACCTCGCGGCTGGACGGCTACGCCGACGCCCCGCTGCCGGAGGGGCTGATCAACTTCGCCGCCGGCGTCGGCAGCCCTAAGGTGTTTCCGCTGGAGGCGTTTCGCAAAGTGCTGCTGTCGGTGCTCAGCCGCCACGCGGAAGAGGCCTTCAGCTACGGCGAATACTGCGGCTACTACCCGCTGCGCGATACGCTGAGCCGCATTCTCAGCGCGCAGGGCATCCCCACGCAGGCGGAACAGGTGCTGATCACCAACGGCTCGCAGCACGCCATCAGCCTGGTGGTGCAAAGCCTGCTGGCGCCGGGCGATACGGCGATCGTCGAAGAGCCGACCTACGCCGAAGCGCTGGGCCTGCTGCGCCAGCACCGCGTCAATATCGTCACCGTACCGGGCGACCGCCACGGCATGCGGGTGGATTTGCTGCCGGAATTGTTAGAACGCCACCGCCCCAAACTGATCTACACCATCCCCAACTTCCACAACCCGACCGGCCGCTGCCTGAGCGAGGCGCGGCGGCGACGCCTGCTGGCGATCGCTCAACAGGCCGGCGTGGTGATCCTGGAAGACGACTTCGTCGGCGATCTGCGCTATCAGGGCAAACAACTGCCGTCGCTGCGCGCGCTGGCGCAGCCGGGCGCGGTGATCTACGTCAGTACCTTCTCCAAAATGCTGCTGCCCAGCATGCGCATCGGCTATCTGGTGGCGGACAGCGAACACTATCAGCGCTTCGCAAGGCTGAAGCACGTCGACAGCTTTACCAGTTCCAGCCTGATCCAGCGGGCGCTGGACGCTTTCGTCACCGTCGGCCGTTACGACAAGCAGCTGCGGCGCGCCGGGCGCGTCTACCGCCGCCATCTGGAGGTGATGATTGACGCCTTGCAACGGCGGCTGCCGCCGGGATGCCGCTTTGAAACGCCGCAGGGAGGCTTGTTTATCTGGCTGACGCTGCCGGCATCGGTGACCACCGCCGAGCTGATGCCGGTCGCCTGGCGATACGGCGTGACCTTCGCGCGCGGCGAATGCTTTTATGCGCAGGAACATTTGGGCGCGCACGGCCTGCGGCTGAATTTCGCCGCCAACTCGCCGCCGCAGATTGAAGAAGGTATCGCCCGGCTATGCCGGGCGATTGAGGAGGTGATAACGGAGAAAAACGCCGGTTAGACGGCGGCCCACCACAGCCGCAGCTTCATCCCCCAGTAGCTGGTCCAACCGGTGGTGGTCTGCACCACCTTGCCCTGCGAGACCACCACGAAGGTCGGCGTCACGCCAATCTGCCACTGTGCCGAGAGCGTACCAGCCGGATCGTTGACCACCGGCAGCGCCAGCCGTTTGCGCGCCAGCCATTGTCTCACCTGGGCATCGTCGCCCGAGCGCAGCGCGACGGTCAGCACGTTGCCGCCCGCCGCCTGCAAACGGGCGACGTCCGGCGTGGTGAAACGGCAGACGCCGCACCAGCTGGCCCAGAAGTAAACCAGCAGCGGCCGCTCATGGCTGAGCTGCGCCAACGACACACTCTCGCCATCCAGCGTGGTCAGGGTCTGGGCATCGAAGGCCGGCGGCGCCTGCGGCGCGTTCAGCCAATCCATCACCGTCACCACCGCCAGCGCGATCAGCGCCAGCAGCAGCAACTCGCGCCCCCAGCGCTTGAGCTTAGCCATTGTTGGCCTTCGCCAACTGCTGTTTCACCATCGCTTCCAGCTCTTCATAGGATACTGCCCCCGGCAGCATCCGATCGCCGATCAGCGTCGCCGGCGTCCCCTGCACGCCCAGTTGCTCCGCCAATTCCATGTTGGTGCGCAGCGTGGTCATGCTCTGCTCGCTGGGCGCCACCGCCTTGACGCCGGTTTTCTCTTGCGCGGCGGCGATGCTGGCGTTGTCGTGGAAGCCCTTTTTCGCCATCAGCCGCTGGTGCAGGGCCCAGAATTGATCCGGATGTTGCTGCCAGGTGGTGAGCGCCACGCGCGCCGAACTGACCGAGCTTTCGCCCTTGAACGGTAGCAGTTTCACCACCAGCGCCACGTCCGGGTATTGCTTGACGATCTTCTCCAGCATCGGATCGAAACGCTTGCAGTACGGGCAGTTATAGTCGGTAAAGGTCACCAGCGTCAGTTTGGGGTTGGCGGCGCCGAGGCGCGGGCTGGCCGGATCCTGATACAGCGTTTTGGCGTTCTGCTTGATAGCCTGGCTGATCTGCTGGCCGGCGGTTTGCTGCTGCCAGGCGTCCACCGCCTGCGCCAGAATGTCCGGGTTAGACACCAACGTTTCGCGGATCATCTCTTTGATACGCGCCTCTTGTGCCGGAGTGAAAGGCTCGGCGGCCCACACCGGGGCGGCGATGATCATCAGTAAAATCAGTAGCTTTTTCATTGTTCGGTTCCTTTGGCATGGGAAAGGGTTTGCAGCACGGCGTCACGGGTCAACAGCGGGGATAACACCTCGCCCTCCGGGCTGCCGGGGCCATAGATTTGGTTGAAAGGCACGGCGACGCTGCCGCGCTTTTGCAGGAAGGCGCTGATGTCGGCCGACGGGCGGCTCCAGTCGCCGCGCAGCGCGACCACGTCGTCGGCGCTCAGCGCGCGCTGCACGTCATCGCGCAACAGCACATTGAATTTGTTGGCTTTACAGGTCACACACCAGTCGGCGGTCACGTCGACGAACACCCGCTTATGCTGGGCCAGCGCTTCGGTAATCGCCTGTTCGCTCAGCGGTTGCCACTGCACCCGATCCTGCAACGGCTGGCGCCACAGGCCGGCGGTCAGCGATCCGGCCAGCAAGGCCACGCCCGCCAGCACCAACGTGCCCGCCGCCAGCTTGGCCGCCAACCGTGCGCCCTGTTGACGCCACACCGCCAGCAGCAACGCCAGCAGCGCCAACGCCCCCAGCCACAGCGTGGCCTGCACGCCGATATGGTTGCTCAACAGGCTCAGCAGCCACAGCGACGACGCCAGCATCAACAGCCCCATCGCCAGCTTGACGGTATTCATCCAGCGGCCGGGGCGCGGCAAGCGCAGCGCCAGCGACGGCCAGGCGGCGATCAGCAGCCACGGCAGGCTCATGCCGATGCCGAGCGCGATGAACATGCCCCACAGCACCGGCAGCGACGCCGCCAGCGCGAAGGCCACCGCCGTGCCGAGAAACGGCGCCGAGCACGGCGTCGCCAACAGCGTGGCGAACGCGCCCTGCCAGAAATGGCCGCTCAGCCCCTGCCCGTTATGGGTAGCCAGCGAGGTGTTCAGATCGGACGAGAGGCGCAGGTGGAACAGGCCAAACAGGTTGGCGCTGAACAGCAGCGTCACCAGCACCATAAAGCCGATAAACCACGGATTCTGGAACTGAATGCCCCAGCCGAGCGCATGGTTGCCGAGCCGCAGCAGCGTCATCAACAGGGCCAGCGCCATAAACGAGGCGACGATACCCAGCGACGACGCCAGGAACTGCAAGCGTACGCTGCGCCGATCGCGATGCTCCACCTGCAGGATGGAGCCGAGCTTGATGCCCAGCACCGGCAGCACGCACGGCATCAGGTTGAGGATTAACCCGCCCGCCAGCGCCATCAATACCGCCTGCCACAGCGGGAACGCCGCACCGACGGGCGCGGCCAGCGGATCGCCAATCGGCAGCGTAATCTGCTGCGCCATGCCGCCGTCGTCGATCACCAGCGTCAGCGTTTTGCCGCGCAGATCCGGCGCCGCATCGCCCCAACCGTCGCTGACCGGCACCCGCGCCAACAGTTGAGCGCCGTCGGTCTCGACCTGCGGCTTGCCGAGATCGGCATCCGCCAGCGTATCGAAGAACAGCGCGGGCTGTTGCCAGCCGGCGGCGCGCTCGGCGGCAATCTGCAGCTCGCCGTTGCGGTAACCGGCCTTGACGCTCTCCGCCACCCCGGCGGCGATCGGCACCTGCCCCATCGCCTGCGCGAAGTCGTGGTTAAACTGCGGATCGTTCGGCGTCGTCAGATCCAGACTGAACGGGTAGTCGGTCAGAATGCAGACGTTGCTGCAGGTGGACAGCGTCAGGGTGCCCGCCAGCGGGCCGGATACCGGGCCTGACATCACGATCGGCAGCGTGACCCGATCGTGATAGCCCTGGGTGGAAATGCCGGCCACTTCGAAACGCTGCGGCGTCGGCCAGTGCCAGGTCGCCGGCGGCGGGTTGCCCTGCCAGACGATAGCCGGCGCGATGCCGCCTTCGCCAGGGGAACGCCAGTAGGTTTTCCAGCCCTTTTGCAGCTCGACCGACAGCAGCAGGCGGGTCTCCCCCGACTGTGACGTGTCGGCGCGCAGCCGCACCTTGGCATGATCGTTGGCCGGATTTTTCAGCCAGCCGCTGTCCGCCGCCTGCAAGGCAGGTAGCCACAGCATAAACAGGCAAGCACAGGCCAGCCTGATAATTTTCAACATGTTAATTCTCCATAAATGATTAAATCACCGCGAAAAACGGGCGATTAACTCATTCACGGAAGACGCATAATCGAAGGTGCACCCTGAGGGTGGGGGGTGAAATGGCGCGGGGAGGAGGAATGCGCAGGCGCGCGGCGATGGTCGGCGCCAACAGCGCCAGCAGCAGACCCAGCCCGAACAGCACGGTTTCGAACATCACCGGCGGCGCGGCCAGCAATGACTTGGCGCTCAGCTCACAGGGCGTCGGCTGCGCTTCGGCGGCGGTATCACCGGACTGAACGGCAGTGGCCGCCGGGATCCCCAGCGTTTGCTGCAGCGCATGCAGGCCCGCCATGCGCTGGGTCATGCACGTCAGCACCACCAGGCAAGCCAGGCATAAAAACCATTTTGCAATCCGCTGCCGTTTAACCATGCCATCCTCACGTTCGGGTCTGGGGCTATCTTAGCGGCGCGGGCGCGATTAGCAACGTTTTGTCGGTAAAGAAATGTCTGAGCGACGGTATTGATGGCGGCGATTTATAGGTATCATAGTGGGTAAGCCTGCGCTTTTCGCCGGGTACGATGATGATTCTCTCCTCCAGGCATTCTGCGGGGATACACAGCGAAGGACTGGTGATATGCAACCTTTGAGTGGGCCGGGCACCCCAATCGCCGGCGAACGCCCTCCCTCCCCGGGCAAAACGGCGGCCACTGACGATCAACCCCTCTCTCCGGCGCAGCGCACGACGCTGGAAAAGCTGATCGTGAAAATCATGACGCTCAGCCCGGCAAAGCCGGCGGAGATCTGGGCGACTCTGCGTCACGATCTCGGCGCCGATAACGGCGGTGAACTGCTGGCGCGTCATTTTCAACCGGCGGAACAGCTGCTGCAAACGCGCCTGACGCAGGCGCAGCAAAACCATGCCGGGCGCCAGCTGTTGCAACAGCTGGCCGAATTGCTGCCGCAGGGCAACAACCGCCAGGCGGTCAGCGACTTTATTCGCCAGCAGTTCGGCCACACGGTACTGAGCCAGCTGAGCCCACCGCAGCTGCAGCAGGTGCTGAATCTGTTGCAGACCGGCGGCCTGGCCATTCCCCAGCCGCAGCAAACCGCCACCAGCGATCGCCCGCTGCTGCCCGCAGAGCATCAAAGCCTGCAGCAGCAGGTCACCAAACTTAGCGCGGCCACCGGTGAAGCGCCGGCTAAAATCTGGCAAACGCTGTTTGATCTGGCGGGCGTGAAAACCAACGATCCGCTGCCGGCGCGCCACTTCCAGCTGTTAAACCAATTCTTGCAAGTAAAGGTGGCCCTCAGCCCGCAGAGCGCGCCGACGCTGAACAATCTGCTGGCGGCACTCAAGCAGCCGGCGGACGAGCAAGAGCTGCAGCAGATGAACGACTATTGCCAGACGCGCTTCAACTGCGGCGCCAATGCGCCGCTAACGCATCCGCAAATGAGCGACGCCATTCATCAGCTGTTTGCCCGCCGCCTGGAGAAGGCCGGCCAGGCTCAGCCGATCGTCAGCCAGCCCGTCGAGCCGCAGCCGCTGCTCAACCCGCTGATCGCCGCCCTGCCGCTGCCGCTGCAAAAAGCGCTCAGCAAGCCTGCCGCGGCGCTGATCCTGCTGCTGGTGGCGCTGGCGATCATACTGGCGCTGGTGTTTTAACGCCTCAGGCGCAGCCGCAGTCCTCAGCCGCCCGATCGCGCAGCGATCCCGGCTGTTCGCCGATGGCCAACGGATGGCCGTCGCGCAGCCAGAAATCCAGCCCGCCGATCAGCTCCTTCACCCTGAATCCCAGCTTCGCCAGCTTGTAGGCGCCTTTGGTGGAACCGTTGCAGCCGATGCCGTCGCAGTAGGTCACATACACCTTTTGGCGATCCAGCTGCGCCGTGCCGGCTTCATCCATCAGGCGATGCGGCAAGCTGATCGCCCCGGGGATATGCCCGGCGGCGTACAGCGCCTCTGCGCGGGTGTCGATCACCACTATCCCGTCCACACCGTTGCGCAGATCTTCCGCCACGTCCCAGGCATCCGCATAGCGGCTCAGCTTGGCCGCCAGGTAAGCCAGGCTCTCTACCGGCGCCGCCGGTGGAAAAGCCAGCACCAATGATTCTTTCGACATACCACTCACTCCCGTGCATCAAGACAGATGACAATAGTGCCTCATTTTGGTCTTATGATTGATACCCATTTTCCATAAATCATAAGGCCAATTATGCGGCACTCGCTGGTCACGCTGTTTCAGCAATCGCCCCACACCGCCGGCACGCTGCGCGATCGCCTGTGCGGCGCACTGCGGCAGGCCATCCATCAAGGGGCATTGAACGTTGGGCAACGCCTGCCTTCCAGCCGGGTGCTGGCCAGCGATCTGAGCCTCTCGCGAGTGACCGTCGAAGCGGCCTACGGTCAGTTGGAGGCGGAGGGATATCTGCAGCGCCGCGTCGGCCAGGGCACCTTTGTGGCGATTACCATCGCCAAATCGCCGCCGCCGGCAAGCGGCTCCGGCATGCCGCGCCTTTCGCAGCGCGGCCAACAGATCGTGCAAACCGGCGGCTGCCGCGATCCGCAGCAGCCACAGGCGTTCGCCGCCGGTTCGCCGGACCTGCGCGCGTTTCCGCTGGCCTTGTGGAAGCAACTGACCGCACAGCGCCTGCGGCTACAGGGAGAAAGCCTGCTGCGCTACGGCGACCCGCAGGGCTATTTACCGCTGCGTGAGGCGATTGCCGCCCACGTCAACCAAACGCGCGGCGTGGTCTGCGATGCACGGCAGGTTATCGTGCTGACCAGTTCGCAGCAGGCGCTGCAGCTGATCGCCACGTTGCTGCTGGACCGCGGCGACAGCGTCTGGATGGAAGAGCCGGGTTACACCGGGGCAAGAAACGCCTTTATCAGCGCCGGCGCCGCCCTGACGCCGGTCGCGGTGGACGGCGACGGCCTGCGTGCTGAATCCTCCTTGCCGGACCCACGTTTGATTTATCTGACCCCCTCACACCAATACCCGACCGGCGCCGCGCTCAGCCTGGCGCGCCGATTGGCGTTGCTGGCGCTGGCAGAGCGGCAACAGGCCTGGATCATCGAGGACGATTACGACAGCGAGTTTCATTACGACGGCCTGCCGATACCGGCGATGCAGGGCCTGGATCGCCGTGGGCGGGTGCTGTACCTAGGCACCTTCTCCAAGTCGCTGTTCCCTTCACTGCGGTTGGCGTATCTGATCGCCCCGCCCGCGCTGGTTGAAGCGTTCGTCACCGCGCGTACGGTGTATGACGGCCACAGCGCGCAGCTGATGCAGGCGGTCACCGCCGAATTCATCCACCAGGGGCACTTCGCCGCGCATATCCGCTACATGCGCCAGCTCTACCGCAGCCGGCGCGATGTGTTGCTGGCGGAAGTACGCGAAAAACTCGGCCACTTCGCCACGCCCGCTCCCGCCACCGGCGGCCTGCAGCTCAGCGTCTGGCTGCCGCCCGGCCAGGAGGCGGCGCTCAGCCGACAGGCGCGGCGGCTCGGCATCCTCACGCCCGGGCTGAAGGCGCAATACCAGACGGCGCAGGCGCAGCGCGACGGCTGGCTGCTGGGCTTTTCGGCCCTGACGCCGGGCGAGATCCGCAGCGCCGTCGAGCGGCTGGCGCAGATCGCCGTGGCTTAGCGCGGCTCCAATAGAACGCCCACCCGCTTATTGCTCGGTCAGGCGCATCTCCGCCACCAGCGGCAGGTGGTCGCTCACCGCCGGCCAATGCACACCGTTCCAGTCGCCGCTGGCGTTCGGCACCGTCAGGCTGTCCAGATGCCAGCGCTGCGCGTTACCGGTGAAGATGTAATCCACCTTGATCTCGGCGTTTTCCGCCGGCCAACTGCGGCCGTCCTGCCCGTCAGGCATGATGTCGTTCCAATAGCGGCTCAGCTCCAGCCAGGTCACGCTGCCCGGCACATCGTTCATATCGCCGAACAGCAGCTTGATACCGCGTACTTCGATGGCGCGATCGTTCAGCTCCCGCACCTGATCCAGGCGCATCGTCGGATCTTCCTTGGTATCGAGGTGGGCGTTGAACAGCGTGATCGGCGCCGGGAACTCCGGCACGTCAACCTTGGCGCTGAAGGCGATGCGCTGTTCGCGCTGGCCGGACGGCAGCGGATAGATCACGGCATCGTGCAGCGGATACTTCGAGAGAAACGCCAAGCCATATTCGCCGCCGTCGTGATCGATCGCCCGGCCAAACACCGCCTGCATGCCGGTCAGCTTCGCCAGCTCCGCCGCCTGATCGACCCGGCCGCTGCGGGCGGTGAGTTTATCCACCTCTTGCAGCGCCACCACGTCGACGTTCATCACGCGAATTGCCTTGGCGATGGCGGTCATGTCGCTGACCTTGCCGGCGGCGATATTGAAGCTGGCGACGCGGATCTTCGGCGCCTGTTCTAGTTCATAGGTTTTATTTTTCAGGCCACCCAACGCGCTGGCCACTTCGCGGCTGTTGGCGTTGCTGTTGGCATGGCCGGCATCGGCAGAGGCCCAGGCGCTGTGAGAGAGGCCCAGGGACAGTAAGGTGATAAGCAGAGCGTGACCGGTGTGCATGAATTCTCCTTGAGGGACAGATAAGTGTTATGTAGGCGCTTCCCGGCCCACAGCTAACACCGATTTTGCCGCAGAAACCTGCGACTATTTCCTAGTTGCACCGCTATTTTTCGTTTCTGCGCGATGCTTCGCATTCTGGCGGTTTACGCATTGCACCGTTGGACAAACGGCTGATTTCGTTTTAAAACCGGTAGATTGCCAACCGCGAGGAGTTCCGATGACCAGCCCGATTGCCGAACAGCTTACCGAACGTTTCTTCCGCTACCTGGCGGTCACCAGCCAGAGCAACGCCGCCGCAACCGCCCTGCCCAGCACGCCGGGGCAGCATGAAATGGCGCAGCTGCTGGCGGAAGAGCTGCGCCGGCTCGGCCTGGCCGACGTGCAGATAGACGACCACGCCACCGTCACCGCCCGCAAGCCCGGCACCCAGCCCGGCGCGCCGCGCCGCGCATCGGCTTCATCACCCATATCGACACCGTGGACGTCGGCCTGTCGCCCGAGATTCGCCCGCAGCGCCTGCGCTTCATCGGCGAAGATGTATGCCTGAACGCCGAGCAAGACATCTGGCTGCGGGTCGCCGAACACCCGGAGATCCTGCCCTACCGCAACGAAGAGATCCTGTTCAGCGACGGCACCAGCGTGCTGGGCGCCGACAACAAGGCGGCGGTCACCGTGGTGATGACGCTGCTGGCCAACCTGGCCGCCGCCGATCGCCACGGCGATATCGTGGTGGCGTTCGTGCCGGATGAAGAGATCGGCCTGCGCGGCGCCAAGGCGCTGGATCTGCAGCGTTTCCCCGTCGATTTCGCCTACACCATCGACTGCTGCGAACTGGGTGAAGTGGTTTACGAGAATTTCAACGCGGCGGCGGCGGAAATCCGCATCGAGGGGGTGACCGCGCACCCGATGTCGGCGAAAAACGTGTTAATCAACCCGATACGCATCGCCAACGACATCATCAACCGCTTCGACGTGCAGGATACCCCGGAACACACCGACGGGCGCGAGGGCTATTTCTGGTTCACCGATCTGGCCGCCAATGCCAATCAGGCGACGCTGAAGGTGTCGATTCGCGACTTCGATAGCGCGGCGTTCGAGGCGCGCAAAGCCCGCCTTGAGGAGACAGTGCGTCAGGTGGCGGCCGGCTATCCGCGCGCCAACGTCAGCTGCAGCATCAGCGACATCTACAGCAACATCAGCAACGCCATCGGCGAAGATCGGCGCGCCATCGATCTGATCTTCGGCGCCCTTGCCGCCCACGGCATCCCGCCGAAGGTGATCCCGATGCGCGGCGGCACCGACGGCGCGGCGCTCTCGAGCCGCGGCATCCTGACGCCCAATTACTTCACCGGCGCGCATAACTTCCACTCGCGCTTCGAGTTTTTACCCGTCAGCGCCTTCGTGAAATCCTACCAGGTGACCCGCAGCATTTGCCTGCTGGCCGCCCGGCAGAGCAGTAATCAGAGTTAGCTCAATAGCCAGCCGACCAGCGCGGCCCACGCCAGCAGCGGCAGCGAGTAATAGTGGAAGCGCAACCAGATCTTGCGCTCCCCCGCCATGCGCAGCGCAATCAGGTTGGCGAGCGATCCGATCGCCAACCCGAAGCCGCCGGCATTGACCGCATAGGCCAGTTGCGTGCTGGAGGGCGCATAGTTGAGCAGCAAAATGGTGGCCGGCACGTTGCTGACGATCTGCGACAGCCCAACGCCCAACGCATACACCCCACCGTCGCTCAGCCCGGCGATGGCGGCAAACGCCGGCTGAAGCGGCGGCAGGCGGGTAAACAGGCCAACATCGATGAACATGGCGGCGAACACGAAAATCAGGCTCCAGTCGATCTGCAACAGCACCCGGCGCGCCAGCAACAAAAAGCCGGCGAACACCGCCAGCAGCCCATACAGCGGCAGGCCGATATCCAGGCACAGCAGGAAGATCGCATACAGCCCCACGCAGCTCAGCAACAGCGGCCGTTGATAGGGGTAGCCCTCGGTATTCGGTGTTTTCACGATGTCGCGCGCCGGGAAGCTGAACCAGGTCAACGCCAGCAGGCTCAGCATCATCGCGGCGCCAAACGGCGCCATCTGGCCGATGAAGCCGAGGAAAGAAAGGCCGGAGCGGCTCCACAGCAGGATATTTTGCGGGTTGCCGATCGGCGTCAGCAGCGAACCGGCGTTCACCGCCAGCGCCTGAAAGATGATCAAACGGCCAACCGGCAGCGCCGACAGCTTTTTCAGCGTGATGGTGAGCGGAATGACGATAAACAGCGCCACGTCGTTGGTCAGAAACGACGACAGCAGCGCGGCGGAAAACACCAGGAACAGTGCCAGCCGCCGTTCGCTGTGCAACCGGTTGATAATCTTGCGGCCAACGAAGTCGAAGTAGCCGCTGACCTCGACGCCTTTGGTCAGCAGCATCAGCCCCAGCAGAGTAATGAGGGTGCGGCCGTCGATGAACCCGCCCAGCGCCGCCAGCGGCTGCGGATCAAAGGCGAACATCGCTGCGCCGGCCAGCAACAGCACGTGCAGGAAACGGTCTTTGACAAAGGGGTGGATAAGCCGGGAAATGGCGGTTGGACTCATGGTGGCAGCTTGAAACCTCAGCGAAAAGCATGAGCGAGACGTTAGCTCAGGCGCGGCATCTACGCCAGCAAAATGCTATTTTACCTTTATCCGCTTTCCATTTGCCGCGCTTTACTTTATTTGTAGCGGCTTTCTCGTTTTCAAAGGACATGTTATGGCTTCCCTGTTCGCCAAAGGAGCGTTGCTCAGCGCCTTATGCGCCCTGCTCGCCGCTTGCGACGATGCCGCCTCCCGCCCGCAAATCGATATCGACGGCAAGACCATGGGCACCTTCTACAGCGTTAAAGTCAGCGGTGACGTCGCGATCGGCAAGCAAGAACTGCAGCGGCAGATCGACGCGGTGCTAGAACGGGCCAACGACGATATCTCCACCTACCGCGCCGGATCGGTGCTGTCGCGGTTTAACCGCAGCGCCGGCCTCGAACCGCAGCTGATCCCGCGCGGCATGGCAGACATCGTGCTGATGGCCCAGCGCATCGGCCGCGATACCGGCGGCGCCATGGACATCACCGTCGGCCCACTGGTGAACCTGTGGGGGTTCGGCCCCGACAAGCACCCGGTCAAAGTGCCGGAACAGGCGCAGATCGACGCGGCGAAGCAGCGCACCGGCCTGCAGCACCTGAAGCTGATCAGCGACAATCGCGGGGAGTGGCTGCAAAAAGATCTGCCGGATATGTACGTCGATCTCTCGACGCTGGGCGAAGGCTACGGCGCCGATGAACTGGTGCGCCTGATGAACCGCAACGGCATTACCAACTACCTGGTATCGGTCGGCGGCGCGGTCTCTTCACGCGGCGTCAACGGCCAGGGCAAACCCTGGCGGGTGGCAATCCAAAAGCCGACCGACCGTGAAAATGCGGTGCAGGCGCTGGTGGATCTGCACGGTTACGGCATCAGCACCGCCGGCAGCTACCGCAACTACTTCGAACAAAACGGCCAGCGCTACTCCCATGTCATCGATCCGACCACCGGCAGGCCGATCAACCACCGCCTGGTTTCCGCCACGGTGATCGCCCCCACCGCGCTCGAGGCCGACGGCTGGGATACCGGCCTGATGGTGCTGGGCACGGAGAAAGCCTTGAAACTTGCCGAAGAGAAAGGGCTGGCGGTCTACCTGATCAGCAAAACCGACGATGGTTTCAGCGCCGTGATGACGCCGCAGTTCAAGGCGTTTTTGGTGCAGTGAAATAAAAAAGCCCGGCGCGCGATGGCCGGGCTGGTTGCATGCGCCCGCAGGCGCTGCGCCGATCACTTGGTCAGCGCGATGATGCCGAGAGTCAGGCCGGCAACCGCCGCCGCGCCGCCGGCGATCGCACCCGCGGTTTCCCAGTTATCCTGAGTGGTGCCCTTCATGCAGGTGTTGGTGTGCACCAGGCGCCCCTGGTCATCGTAGACCGGCACGCAGGGAGAATCGGTGGCGCATCCGGCCAACACGGCCGACAGTAACCCAACCGCAATTAACTTTTTCATACTTCGTGCCTCAATGTTCGATCACTTTGGAAAACTACGCCGAGCGATAATCACGCTACCCGGCTATTGTATGCCCAACGCGTGTAATGGCGAGGTAATGATGTGTCAGGGGATGTGATTTGGGAAAACTCCGAGCGCCCGGCCGGCGGGCTTCGGCTAGTAAAAAGCCCGCGAAAACGCGGGCTTGATAGCGAGGTGAGACTCAGGCGGGATTATTTCGCCAGTTTGCGCATCACCAGGGTGGCGTTGGTGCCGCCGAAGCCGAAGCTGTTGGACATCACGGTGGTCAGCTCGCGCTGAGTCGGCTGAGTCACGATGTTCATGCCGGCCGCCTGCTCATCCAGGGTTTCGATGTTGATGCTCGGCGCGATAAAGCCGTGCTCCAGCATCAGCAGGCTGTAGATCGCTTCCTGCACGCCTGCGGCGCCCAGCGAGTGACCGGTCATCGCCTTGGTGGAGGAGATAGCCGGGGTATTGTCGCCGAACACTTCGCGAATCGCGCCCAGCTCTTTCACGTCGCCCACCGGCGTGGAGGTGCCGTGCACGTTGATGTAGTCGATCGGCGCATCCAGATCCTGCATCGCCATCTTCATGCAGCGCACCGCGCCTTCGCCCGATGGCGCTACCATGTCGGCGCCGTCAGACGTTGCGCCGTAGCCAACGATTTCCGCGTAGATGTGCGCACCGCGCGCCAGCGCGTGTTCCAGTTCTTCAACCACCACCATACCGCCGCCGCCGGCGATGACGAAACCGTCACGATCGGCGTCGTAAGTACGGGAGGCTTTTTCCGGCGTGTCGTTGTACTTGGTGGACAGCGCGCCCATCGCGTCGAACTCGCAGGCCATTTCCCAGCACAGCTCTTCGCCGCCGCCGGCGAACACGATGTCCTGTTTGCCCAGCTGGATTTGCTCAACCGCGTTACCGATGCAGTGTGCGGAGGTCGCGCAAGCGGAGCTGATGGAGTAGTTCACGCCGTGGATTTTGAACGGCGTCGCCAGGCAGGCGGAAACGCCGGAAGCCATAGCTTTGGTGACCACGTATGGGCCAACCGCTTTCAGGCCGCGCGGGCTGCGCATCGCATCGGCGCCGAACACCTGGAAGCGCGGAGAACCACCGCCGGAACCGGCGATCAGGCCCACGCGCGGGTTGTTTTGATACTCTTCTTCCTTCAGGCCGGAAGAAGCGATCGCTTCTTGCATCGCCAGGAAGGCATAGATGGAAGCATCGCTCATGAAACGCACCACCTTGCGGTCGATCAGGCCGGTCGTGTCGAGCTTAACTTGCCCCCATACGTGACTACGCATGCCGGAATCTTTCAGCTCCTGGGAGAAAGTGATCCCAGAACGTCCTTCCTGCAGGCTCGCCAGGACCTCCTGCTGGTTATTACCAATGCTGGAGACAACTCCCAGGCCAGTAATCACTGCACGTTTCATTCAATACCTCTTCCACTATTTACCTACGGGATTTTGCATCGCACTTTAGCGTACAGATGTAAGCCGAACAAGTCCGATCAGCGTTTTTCAGCTTTATTGTTGTCCAGTTTGCGCCAGGGCGCCAGCGCCGTTAGAATTCGCGGCATCCCTTGAATTTCGAGCTATTGACCGTGAACCACGCCCCCATCCAAACCGCAACGCTAACCTGGAACGAACAGGGTACACCTGTTTCGAAACAGTTTGATGACGTCTATTTTTCCAATCAGGATGGGCTGGAAGAAACCCGCTATGTCTTTCTGCACGGCAACCGGCTGCCGCAGCGTTTCGCCACTCACCCGCGCCCGCTGCTGGTGGTGGCGGAAACCGGCTTCGGCACCGGGCTCAATTTCCTTACGCTGTGGCAGGCCTTCGCGGGCTTCCGCCAGGCCGAGCCGGACGCCGCGCTGCAACGCCTGCACTTTATCAGCTTCGAGAAATTCCCCCTGCAGCAGGCCGATCTGGCGGCGGCGCATGCGCGCTGGCCGGAGCTGGCTCCCTATGCCGACGAGCTGCGCGCCCAATGGCCGCTGCCGCTGCCGGGCTGCCATCGCCTGCTGTTGGCCGAAGGCCGCATTACGCTCGATCTGTGGTTCGGCGACGTCAACGAACTGCTGCCGCAGTTCGACGCCAGCATGAATAACCAGGTCGACGCCTGGTTCCTCGACGGCTTCGCACCGGCCAAAAATCCCGACATGTGGACCGAGCAACTGTTCGCCGCCATGGCACGTTTCGCCCGGCCGGAAGGCAGCTTCGCCACCTTTACCGCCGCCGGCTTCGTGCGCCGCGGCTTGCAGCAGGCCGGTTTTCAGGTCAACCGTTGCAAAGGCTTCGGCCAAAAGCGTGAGATGCTCGCCGGCTGTCTGCCGGCCGATGCGCAGCCCACGCCCCACCCGGCGCCCTGGTATCGGCGTCCGGCGGCGGACAACACCGCCGACATCGCTCTGATCGGCGGCGGCGTCGCCAGCGCGCTCACCGCGTTGGCCCTATTGCGGCGCGGCGCCACCGTCACGCTGTACTGCGCCGACGAGCAGCCGGCCGAGGGCGCATCCGGCAATCGTCAGGGGGCGATTTACCCCCTGCTGAACGGCAGCGGCGACGCGCTGGAGAGTTTCTTCAGCGCCGCGTTTCCTTTCGCCCACCGCCAATACGATGCCCTGTTGCAACAAGGCGTCGCCTTTGATCACCAGTGGTGCGGCGTCAGCCAGCTGGCCTACGACGAAAAGAGCGGCGCCAAGATCGCCAATATGCTGAAAACCGACTGGCCGCAGGCCTTGGCGGCGGCAGCCGACCGCGAAACGCTCAGCGAACTGTGCGGCGTCGATACCGGCTTTGGCGGCATCACCTACCCGCAGGGCGGCTGGCTCTGCCCGGCCGAGCTGACGCGCGGCGCTATCGCGCTGGCGCAGCGACAGGGTCTGGTCTGCCGCTACCGGCACGATGCGCTGGCGCTGGCGCGTGAAGAAAACGGCTGGCGCATCGATTTCGCCCACGGCGAAAGCCGCCGCCATGCGACGGTGATCCTGGCCAACGGCCACCGGTTGGCCGAGCTGGCGCCGACGCAAGCCCTGCCGCTGTATGCGGTGCGCGGGCAGGTGTCGCACATCCCAACCTCGCCGGCCCTCGGTCAACTGAAGCAGGTGTTGTGCTACGACGGCTACCTGACGCCGGTCAACGCCAACAACGGCCAGCACTGCATCGGCGCCAGCTACCAGCGCGGCGACACTGCCACCGACTACCGCGAGCAGGAGCAACAAGAGAACCGCGAGCGCCTGCTGCGCTGCCTGCCGGAGCAGGCCTGGCCGCAGCAGGTGGACGTCAGCGCTCATCAGGCGCGCTGCGGCGTGCGCAGCGCCACCCGCGATCATCTGCCGATGGTCGGCGCGCTGCCGGACTATCAAGCCACGGTGACGCAGTATCAGGATTTGCAGCGGCGAAACCAGCGCGGCGAAACCGTCGCCGATGCGCCGGTTTATCCCGGCCTGTTCGCTATCGGCGGGTTGGGATCGCGCGGGTTGTGCTCGGCGCCGCTGGCGGCGGAAATTCTGGCGGCGCAGCTGTTCGGCGAACCGCTGCCGGGCGATGCGCGCCTGCTGGCGGCGTTGAATCCAAATCGGATGTGGGTGCGGAAGCTGCTGAAAGGACGTGCGGTTTAATTCATGAACGAGGGGCGCGGCAGCGCGCCCCGGCATGGCGGTCAGGCGGCAGGGGTAGCGGCCTGATAAAGGTTTTCCCACATGCCGCGCACCAGGATCTGATCCGGCGGCGAGAGTTCCCCGGCGGCGATCGCTTTGTGCAGGCTCTCTTCCACCCGCGCTTTCAGCGCTTCGGCAGTGTGCTCGCCCTGCTCTTCCGCTTCGGCCACCGCCAGCGTCAGATGACCGCGCAGGTAGCCACCGGCAAACAGTTCATCATCGCTGGCGTGCTCTACCATGTCATCAATCAGCGCCAAAATGCGCGCTTCGAATTCTGCGATCATCAAATTTCCTCATTAAATAACGGGCTGTGGCGTCAGTTGAGATCTTCCGGGTACGGAAAATGCTCGGCCGCCAACGGTGGCGTATTGTAGAACGATTGCAACGCCTGAATAAAGCGCGCAGGCCGTGTGGGTATTCCCTGCTCCAGCAGCGCCAATACCCGGGCGCGCACCTTGCGCTGGAACGCGATGCGATCCGGCTCACAGTCGCCGTTCAGGTTGTCGCAGCTGACGTTGAACGGGAAACCGGCCGCCACGCAGAACATCCATTCCAGCGCCTGCGGTTTGATCTCTACCGCTTCGAATTCACTCTGGGTTTGCGCGTCGCGCCCGTCCGGGCAATACCAGTAACCGAAGTCCACCAGCTGGCGGCGCGCCTCGCCGGCGATGCACCAGTGCGAAATTTCGTGCAGGCCGCTGGCGTAGAAACCATGGGCAAACACGATGCGGTGATACGGCAGTTCGTCGTCGGCCGGCAGGTAGATCGGCTCGTCGTCGCCCTTCACCAGGCGGGTGTTGTAGTCATCGCTGAAGCACTGATTGAAGATCTCGATCAGCTGTTCATAGCGATGACGGGTCTGCATGTCTGACATAAAAACTCTATAACCACAAAAATAAAGAGGCCATTATACCCGATAAGACAGGGCGCGTAAGCCGCGCCCACTTTTCATCTTTAGCCGTGCATCAGGGCGGTCAACCACTGCTGAATTTCCGCGCCGTGATTGTCGTACAGCAGCTTGAGGCTCATCACCAGCGAGACGATCACGATCATCGGCCGAATCAGCTTCTGCCCGCGGGTCAGCACCATGTGGGCGCCCAAACGCGCCCCCAGCACCTGCCCCACCAGCATCACCAGACCGATGCTCCACACCACCTTGCCGCCGATGATGAACAGCGCCAACCCGCCGACGTTGGAGGTGAAGTTAAGCACCTTGGCGTGCGCCGTGGACTTGGCAAGGTTGAAACCGCACAGCGTCACATAGGCCAGCGCGTAAAACGATCCGGCGCCGGGGCCGAAGAAGCCGTCGTAAAACCCGACGCAGCCGCCGGCCACCAGCCCGAACGGCAAGGCGCCGAGACGGCGTTGACGATCTTCCTCACCCAGCCGCGGCATCAGCAGGAAGTAGAGGCCGATGCCGATCACCAGCAGCGGCAACATCTGCCGCAGCAAATCGGCGCGCATATGCTGCACCAGAATGGCGCCGGCGATCGAACCGATCAGCGTCAGAAAGATCGTCAGCTTCTGGTCGTTGAGGTTCACCGCCCGCCGACGAATAAAGTACAGGCTGGCGGAGAAGGAACCGCCGACCGACTGCAGTTTGTTGGTCGCCAGCGCCTGGGCCGGGGGAACCCCCACCGCCAGCAGGGCCGGCACCGTCAGCAGCCCGCCGCCGCCGGCGATGGAGTCGATAAACCCCGCCAGCAGCGCTACCGCAAACAACACCCCGAGCATCTCGGGGCCGATGACAAACCAGTCCATGTGTTATTCCGCTGAGAAATGGTGATCCAGCAATGCCTGACAGGTCGGCGGTAACGGCGGCGGCACCGGTTTACCCGGTTTGGCGTTCGGTTGATGCGGCACGAACCAGCTCGCCAGTTCGGCGCCGCAGCCGTCGCCCGGCGGCGGCGTATCCTGCTCTTTACATTCAAGGCTGCCCGCCGGGCAACGCAGGCGCACGTGCATGTGCGCGCGGTGACCGAACCACGGCCGCACCTTGTGCAACCAGGCGCGATCGGCGCCGGCATCCAGACACAGACGCTGTTTGATGGCCGGATTGACGAAGATGCGCGTCACGTCCGCATCCTGCGCCGCCAGCTTGATCAGCGACTCGATCTGCGGCTGCCATTGGCGCGCCACTACCTGCTTGCCGTCACTTGACACCAGATCGATCGGCTGCGGCTTCAGCAATTGCTGCGCGCTCCAGCGTTGGCGCGGCAGCTGCAGCCAGATGTCAACGTCGAGCCCCGACTGGTGGCTGGCGTGGCCGCTGCTGAAGCGCCCGCCGGCCGGCATCGCCATATCGCCGATCAGCACCGTGCCCAGCGCTTTCTGATTCGCCTGGCTGCTGAGGCGCTGAATGAACGCCAACAGATCCGGGTGGCCGAAATAACGGCGCTGGTCGGTACGCATCACCTGGTAGTTCGGTGAGTTCAGCGGCAACGGCTGGGCGCCGATAACGCAGCCGTTGGCGAAACCGCCCACCGCCTGCGGCGCGCCGGCCACCGGATGATCGATTTTCTGCCACGGCGTCAGCGCCATGGCGGAGGCGGAGGCCGTCAGGGCCACCAGGCCCAACATCCAGTTTTTCATGGCGATTACCAGCGCGGCACGTCGGAAACCACATCACCGTTTTGCGCACGCTGGCGCAGCAGGTGATCCATCAGCACGATCGCCATCATCGCTTCGGCGATCGGCACGGCGCGGATACCCACGCACGGATCGTGGCGGCCGCGGGTGACCATTTCCACCGCTTCGCCCTGGCGATTGATGGTGCGGCCCGGCACCATGATGCTGGAGGTCGGCTTCAGCGCCAGATGCGCCACCACCGATTGGCCGCTGCTGATACCGCCGAGAATGCCGCCGGCATGGTTGCTCTGGAAGCCTTCCGGGGTGATTTCATCGCGGTTTTCGCTGCCGCGCTTGGTCACCACGGCAAACCCGTCGCCGATCTCCACGCCTTTCACCGCGTTGATGCTCATCAGCGCGTGCGCCAGATCGGCGTCGAGGCGGTCAAACACCGGCTCGCCCAGGCCAACCGGCACATTTTCAGCAATCACGCTGACCTTGGCGCCGATGGAGTCGCCCTCTTTTTTCAGCGCGCGCATCAGTTCGTCCAGCGCTTCCAGCTTGTCCGGATCCGGGCAGAAGAACGGATTCTGCTCAACCTGATTCCAATCTTTCAGCTCGCAGGTCACGTCACCGATCTGCGCCAGATAGCCGCGCACCTGCACGCCGAACTTCTGCTGCAGGTATTTCTTGGCGATAGCGCCCGCCGCAACGCGCATGGCGGTTTCACGCGCCGAAGAGCGGCCGCCGCCGCGGTAATCGCGCAGGCCGTATTTCTGTTCGTAGGTGTAGTCGGCATGCCCCGGACGGAACACGTCTTTGATAGCGCTGTAGTCTTGCGAACGCTGATCGGTGTTCTCAATGATCAAGCCGATGCTGGTGCCGGTGGTCACGCCTTCGAATACGCCGGAGAGAATGCGCACCTGATCCGGTTCGCGACGCTGGGTGGTGTAACGCGAGGTGCCCGGACGACGGCGATCCAGATCGTGTTGCAAATCGGCTTCGGTGAGCGGGATGCCGGGCGGCACGCCGTCGACAATACAACCCAGCGCCACCCCGTGAGATTCACCGAAGGTGGTGACGCGGAAAATCTGCCCAATACTGTTTCCTGCCATCACGGCTCCTTACCGTTAGTCTTTTATCGTTATGAGGCCCGCCGTGCGGGCCTTGAAAATGCGGCTTAGCTGCGATAGAGGCTGAAGTGTTCCTTGCAATCCACCAGTTGCTGCTTGGTCAGCATGAACACGCCGTCACCGCCGTTTTCGAACTCCAGCCAGGTGAACGGAATATCCGGATATTGTTCCATCAGGTGTACCATGCTGTTGCCCACTTCACAAATCAGCACGCCGTCGTCGGTCAGGTAGTCCGGCGCGCAGGCCAGGATGCGGCGCACCAGCTTCAGGCCGTCGCTGCCCGCCGCCAGGCCCAGCTCCGGCTCAAAGCGGAACTCCTGCGGCAGATCGGACATGTCTTCCGCATCGACGTACGGCGGGTTGGTGACGATCAGATCGTACTGGATCGCGGGAACGTCGCGGAACAGATCGGAACGGATCGGGATCACCTGGTGTTCGACGCCGTGCGCCTGAATGTTGCGCTCGGTCACCGCCAGCACCTCGCTGGAGATGTCCACCGCGTCCACTTCCGCTTCCGGGAAAGCGTAGCCGCAGGCGATGGCGATACAGCCGCTGCCGGTGCACATGTCGAGGATATGGCGCGGCGGGTGCGGGATCAGCGCGCTGAAGCGATCGTTGATCAGCTCGCCGATCGGCGAACGCGGCACCAGCACGCGCTCGTCGACGTAGAATTCCATGCCGCAGAACCAGGCCTTGTTGGTCAGGTAGGCGACCGGGATGCGCTCGTTGACGCGGCGGATCACGCGCTCAACGATGCGATGGCGCTCGCTGGAGGTCAGACGGGCGGTGTGCATGTCCTCCGGAATGTCCAACGGCAGGAACAGGCTTGGCAGCACCAATTGCACCGCTTCGTCCCACGGATTATCGGTTCCGTGACCATAATAGATATTGGCGGCGTTGAAGCGGCTTACCGTCCAGCGCAGCATATCTTGAATGGTGTGCAGTTCGTTCACTGCTTCGTCGACGAAAATTTTGTCCAATTTGCCCTCCGGCAGGCGCTGTGTTTCATGATTTAGCCGCATAGTTTGCCATGAAGCCCGCGACAAATCACGCTTGCCCCTCGCGCTTTTCACTCTGGCCCGAGTTTTGCGTCGACAGCGCTCATTCACAAGGTAAACTAGCGAAATAAACGATTTCCGGTGAATGAAGCATGAAGAACAAGCCCCCTCTGAGCCAAGACGAACAACAGCTCTTCAGAGAGTCGGTGGCGGGCGCGAAAAAGCTGCGCCAGGACACCATCGTCCACCGCCCGCCGAAACCCAAGGTCAAACAGATTGCCCCGCAGCGGCTGCTGCAGGAGCAGGTCGATGCCAGCTATTATTTTTCAGATGAATACCAGCCGCAGCTGGAAGAAGAAGGCCCGACGCGCTACGTGCGCCCCGGCAGCAGCCCGTATGAACTGAAGAAGCTGCGACGCGGCGATTACTCGCCGGAGCTGTTTCTCGATTTGCACGGCCTGACCCAGCTGCAGGCCAAGCAGGAACTGGGGGCGCTGATCGCCGCCTGCAAACGCGAACACGTGCACTGCGCCTGCGTGATGCACGGGCACGGCAAGCACATTCTCAAACAGCAAACGCCGCTGTGGCTGGCGCAGCATCCCGACGTGCTGGCGTTTCATCAGGCGCCGAAGGAATGGGGCGGCAACGCCGCCATCCTGCTGTTGGTGGAGCTGGCCGAGTAGCCCCGCAGAAACGACTCAGGGCGATGTCAGACATCGCCCTGAGTTTATTCCGCACCGCATCCGCGGTTCACACTTTGGCCATCACCTGCGACGGGCTGACCTGCCATTCAAACTTGCCGTAGCTGCCGTCCGCCGGCAGATCGACGTTGGCAATCGCCGAGGTCGCGAACATCGGCGGGCACTCGCCCGGGCACAGTTCGGCCACCAGATAGCCCACCAGCGGCAGGTGCGACACGATCAGCACCGAGCTCACCCCTTGTATCGCCAGCGCCTGCAGATAGCTGCCGACCTGTTCGGCGTTGCCGCCCGGCGTCAGCTCGGGCAGCACTTCTTCGCCCTCCGGCAGCGTCAAGGCTTCACGCACCGTCGCCAGCGTCTGTTCGGCCCGCAGATAGGGGCTGACCAGCACGCGTTCAATATCCACAGACTTGGTGTTCAACCAGGCCGCCATCTGACGGGACTCGTCGCGGCCGCACAGGGTAAGGGGCCTTACCGCATCGCTGGCTGCCTCGAGCGCCGCCTCTCCGTGACGCATAATCAAAACTTGCATATTGCACCGCTGTTGTTGACAAAGTAACGCTATACAGAAACGCCGTGCGTGCTGTACCGCCGAGTTTTACAACCCAAAGCCAAAGCTTTAAAACGATAACGCGCCGTCTCTTTATGGCGGCCGGGCATTTTGCCTGAAAGTTTGCCTAAAGAAAACGCTGTTTTTTACAGCAATCCTCCCCGGGCAAACCTCGATTGCTCACAGAACAATCAATTCAACGGATTAAATTTTAACCTTTCCGCCATGAAATTTATTGATGGCGGTCAAGCTAACTTACCGCTGCCGCAGCCTCGCTGTACAGCCTCACCGGCTGACGCTGTTGCAAGGAGTGATGGCGATCACAACGCGACCCTGTTGCAACTATAGTGCAAATCGGGCCGCCCTGCGTTCAGCTCCCCAGCGGGTAAAAGCGCTCGCCCTGCTGCGCCATGCGCTGCAGGCGTTCGCACGGGGCGAAATGCTCGCCGTGCTGCTGACGCAGGTAGTCCAGCGTCTTCACCACTTTCTCGGCGCCGAGCTCGTCCATATAGCGGAACGGGCCGCCGAGGAACGGCGGGAAGCCGATGCCGAACACCGCGCCGATGTCGCCGTCGCGCGCGCTGCGGATCACGCCTTCGTCCAGGCAGCGCGCCGCTTCGTTCAGCATCATCATCACGCAGCGTTGAGCGACGGTCGCCGGCAGCATGTGCGCCTTCGGCGTGACGCCGAGCAGCGTATACAATGAGGTATCCGCACGTTTGCGCCGCTGCCGCTGCTGCCCTTCGCTCGGGTAGAGATAGAAGCCGCGGCCGTTCTTGCGCCCTTTGCGCCCGTCTTTCAGCACCGCATCGAACGCGGCAGGCGCGGCGAAGCGCGGCCCCAGCGCCTCGACCAGTACCGGGATGATCTTGGTGCCGACGTCGATGCCCACTTCGTCCAGCAGGGTGATCGGGCCGACCGGGAAACCGAAGTCCACCAGCGCCTTGTCCAGCGACTCAATCGGCTCGCCTTCCAGCAGGCAGCGCGCCGCTTCGTTGATGTACGGCGCCAGGATGCGGTTGACATAAAAACCGGCGCTGTCACCCACCACGATGGCGGTTTTACCCTGCTTGTGCGCCAGAGCCACGGTGGTGGCGATGGTCTCTTCGCTGGTGCCGGCGTGCGGGATCACTTCCACCAGCGGCATCTTGTCCACCGGGCTGAAGTAGTGCAGGCCGATCACCTGCTGCGGCCGCTGGGCCTTTTCGGCGATGCGGCCGATAGGCAGCGAGGAAGTATTGGAGGCGAACACGGTATGCGGCGCGCAGTTGGCTTCTACCTCGGCCACCATCTGCTGCTTCAGCGCCAGATCTTCGAACACCGCCTCGACCACGATATCCACCTGTTCAAAGCCAGTGTAATCGGTAGAGCCGGAGATCAGCATCATCTGCTTTTGCCGTTCCGCCGGGCGCATGCGCTTGCGGCGCACCCGCTTGCCGAGCACGTCCCAGCTGTATTTCAGCGCATGGTTGATACCGGTTTCATTGATGTCTTTGATGCGAACCGGCAATCCGCCGCGGGTGGCGGTGACGCAGGCGATGCCGCCGCCCATCAGGCCGCCGCCGAGAATGCCGACGCGATGCAGGGCGTGCGGCTGGGCATTGCCGCCCCGCTCCTTTTTCAGCGCGGTGGAAGCGAAGAACAGGCTGCGCAGCGCCGCCGACTGCGGCGTCATCGCCAGCTCGCCAAAGGCGCGCGCTTCAGCCTCATAGCCGCTGGCGCTGCCGTGATCCAGCCCGGTGCGCACCACCTGAATGATGCGCTCCGCCGCCGGGTAGTTGCCGTGGGTTTTCGCCAACGTTTTCTTGCGCACGATGCTGAACAGCAGACTTCTGCCCAGCGGGCCGTTGAGCAGGCGATCCTGCCACGGTAGCTCGCGCTGATGCTTCCAGCCCTGCTTCACCCGCTCGATGGCGGTCTGCAACAGAATCGACTGCGGCACGGCGTCGTCCACCAACCCCATGCGCAGCGCCTGGCGGGCGCGAATGTGCTTGCCGGTCAGGATCATGTCCAGCGCCTTGGCGGCGCCAATCAGGCGCGGCAAGCGCTGCGTGCCGCCGGAGCCCGGCAGCAGGCCCAGCTGCACTTCCGGCAGCCCGAGCGCGGTTTTGTCATCCAGCGAACAGATGCGGCCATGGCAGGCCAGCGCCAATTCCAGGCCGCCGCCCAGGCAGGCGCCGTGAATGGCCGCCACTACCGGCACCGGGAACGCGGCGATCTGCGCCAGCGTGCTCTGCCCTTTCCTGGCCAGCGTTTCCGCCTCTTTGGCGCTGGTGCAGGCGGCAATCATAGTGATGTCGGCGCCGGCGATAAACGAGTCCGGCTTGCCGGAAACGATCACCAGCCCTTCCAGCGCGGTATGCTGCTGCGCCCGGATCAGCACGTCGTTGACCTGTTCGACGAACTCGGCCTTGAGCGTGTTCACCTTGTCGCCCGGCACGTCGATGGTGATCACGCCGATGTTGTCGGGGCGAATCGTCAGCTGAAAGGCCGACGGTTTGGCGCGCTGTTCATGCAATGCGTTTTCGAAGCTCATCATTCCACCTCCACGATCATCGCGGCCCCTAACCCGCCGGCGGCGCAGGCGGTGGTCAGGCCCAGCCCGCCGCCGCGGCGTTTCAGCTCATGCAGCGTCTGGGTGATCATGCGCGCGCCGGTGGCGGCGAACGGGTGGCCATAGGCGATGGAACCGCCCAAGACGTTGAATTTGTTCATGTCCACTTCGCCGATCGCCTGGCTGCGGCCAAGCTTCTCGCGGGCGAACTCTTCGCTGGCGAACATCTTCAGGTTGGCCAGCGTTTGCGCGGCGAAGGCTTCATGCATGTCGATGAGCGTCAGATCGGCCAGACCGATGCCGGCGCGATCCAGCGCCAGCGGCGTAGCGTAGGAAGGCCCCAGCAGCATGTCTTCCCACACGTCGATGGCGGCGAAGGCGAAGCTGCGCAAATAGCCCAGCGGCTGCAGCCCCAGCTCTTTGGCACGCGATTCGCTCATCATCAGCACCGCCGCCGCGCCGTCGGTCAGCGGCGTGCTGTTGGCCGCGGTGACGCTGCCATGCTTGCGATCGAACGCCGGCTTCAGCTTGGCGTAGGAAGCCAGGCTGGAATCTTTACGGATGTTGTTGTCTTCAGAAAGCTGCGCGCGGTAAGGCGGCACATAGGCGGTCATCACCTCGTCGCGCAGCCACCCTTCCCGCCAGGCCTTGGCCGCCAGCTCGTGGGAACGGTGCGCCAGCGCATCCTGCGCCTCGCGGGTGATGCCGTGGCTCTTCGCCATCTGCTCGGCGGTATCGCCCATGCGCAGGCCGGTGGAATACTCCGCCACCGCCGGCGGCACCGGCATCAGATCGCGGAATTTCAGCCGGCTGAACAGTTTGAGGCGCTGCGACAGCGTGCGCGCCTTGTTGACGTCCACCAGCGTGCGCGCCAGCGCCTTGCTGACGCCGATCGGCAAGACGGAAGAAGAATCCGCCCCGCCGGCGATGCCAACGCTGATGCTGCCGGCCATGATGCTCTCCGCCACGTTGGCGATCGCCTGGAAGCTGGTGGCGCAGGCGCGCGACACGCTGTAGGCGTCGGTATGGACGCTCATGCCGGTGCCGAGCACGATTTCACGCGCGATGTTCGGCGCCTCGGGCATTTGCACCACCTGGCCGAACACCAGTTGTTCGATAAGCTGCGGATCGATGCCGCTGCGCGCCAACAGCTCGCTCACCGCCGTTTTCCCTAAATCCACCGCCGGAATGCCGTGATAGGCAGTCGCCTGTTTGGCAAAGGGGGTACGCAGTCCATTCACAATCGCAATGCGGTCACCATGACGGGTCACCAACGGCAGTGCCTTACTCATAAATGCTCCTGAAGAAAATAACGTCAGCGCAATGGGCAGAAAGAGGTCTGACCTGATGAGGTCATTGTTAACCAAACGGTTACATTTGGCAAACCGGCAGAGATCAAAACTGCGAGCAGGCGCACTTTCTATCGGGGGCGGTGTGGGGAAAGGCAATCCCCGGCACGCGGCAGGCGGCGCCGGGGTAAAACGGGGATTAACGCAGGCCGAGCTGGAAGATCAGGGTTTCCGCCTGGCAGGCGAAGGTAAAATCGGCCTCCAACTGCACGCCGCCGTCAACCGGTTTAATGCTACTGCTGATGTCACAAGGGTCGGATTCGACCGCGCGTGCCTTTTCGCTCAGGGCGGCCAGCATCGCCTCCGCATCTTGTTGATTGCTGAACACCTGGCTGTAGGACGCGGTGCAATCGGTGTTATCCATCACGGTGCCGACATCCACACAGCAACACGCGGCGGTTTCCTGGGCGCTGCATTTATTAATTGCATCTGACATGATTGGTTCTCCTCAAAGGCCTCGGTTATCAGCCCAAATTGCCGTTTTACTCACCGGCACAAAGCTACAAAATTCTGCAGGTATTTTACGCTTCCACGCCGGCAATCACTAGCACTTACTTTTAATGGGTGTTTTAAGTGATGGAAATCACAAATAAAAATGAGCGCCTGCTAAGGAATGGTAAGAATTTTGTTATTTACCGCTGGCGTTTTGTTAAGCAGATCTCTTTTTTGATATCAGGTTGGAAATATTTCAAAAACAAACTTGCAACATTTTCACAGGTCAGACCTATACTTCAGCCACTGGTCTGATTTGTCTGAACGATAACGGACCCTACAATCCCGCGCTCCTTGTTACCTCGTGTAACAATAGTTTAAATAATAAACACATAATGAGGTTTTGGTCATGAGCCAGAAAAACCTATTGACTAAATCAGCTCTCGCAGCTGCAGTGGCAATTATCTCTTCAAACGTGTCTGCCGCAGGATTCCAGCTGAATGAGTTCTCATCAGCTGGTTTAGGACGTTCGTATTCTGGCGAAGGCGCCATGGCGGATACGGCGGCCTCGGCAAGCCGCAACCCGGCGTTGCTGATGATGTATACCCGCCCGGAACTTTCTTTCGGCGCGGTCTTCATCGACCCGGACGTTGACATTACCGGTCAATCCCCTTCCGGCGCCAGTTTGGATTCGAAAAACATCGCGCCGACCGCCTGGGTGCCGAACCTGCATTATGTTCACCCGATTAACGATCAGTTCGCCGTAGGCGGCTCGGTCACCAGCAACTACGGTCTGGCGACAGAATTCAACGACGGCTATACCGCCGGCGCTTACGGCGGCAAGACCGATCTGACCACCCTCAACCTGAACCTCAGCGGCGCATACCGTCTGAATCAACACTTCAGCTTCGGTCTGGGCTTCGATGCGGTGTACGCCAAAGCCAAACTGGAACGTTACGCCGGTGAACTGCCGAAGCTCATCGCCGGTTCCGGCCAATTACCGCCGCAGCTAGCCGGCCCTGTTTCGCAGATCCCGGCAGATACCCAGATTTCGCACCTGAAAGGCGACGAATGGGGCTTCGGTTGGAACGCCGGTATTCTGTACGAAGTGGATGAAAACAACCGTTACGGCCTCACCTACCGCTCTGAAGTGAAAATCGACTTCGACGGCGACTACAAGAGCAGCCTGCCTTCAGCCTTCAACCCGCTGCTGGCCTCTCAAGGCCTTCCGTGGGGCACCAACGGCAACACCATTCCGGGTTCTCTGAGCCTGCACCTGCCGGAAATGTGGGAGCTGTCCGGTTACAACAAAGTGGCGCCGCAGTGGGCCATCCACTACAGCCTGGCCTACACCAGTTGGAGCCAGTTCCAGGAGCTGAGAGCCACCGGCAACAACGGCCAAACGCTGTTCGAGAAGCATGAAGGCTTCAAAGACGCTTACCGCATCGCGCTGGGTACCACCTACTTCTACGACGACAACTGGACCTTCCGTACCGGTATCGCCTTCGATGACAGCCCAGTGCCAGCACAGAACCGTTCGATTTCCATTCCGGATCAGGATCGCTTCTGGCTGAGTGCCGGTACCACCTATGCGTTCAACAAAGACGCGTCGGTCGACGTCGGCGTTTCCTACATGCACGGCCAGAAAGTCACCATCAAAGAAGGCCCTTACACCTTCAACTCTGAAGGTAAAGCCTGGCTGTACGGCGCCAACTTCAACTACCGCTTCTAATCTCGCCTGAGATGGACGCCAAAGCGCCCCGCGGGGCGCTTTTTCTTTGCCTGCCGCGTGCCGCCGGCATAAAAAACCCGCCTGCCGGCGGGTTTTTCATTGGCGTGACGCCCGTGATTACTGCGAGTCGATCTCGTCCAGTTCGCCCTGAATCGCCTTGGCGTTCGGGTTCTCTTCCGGCTTGAGCGAGCCGCCGTTGGCGATGAAGTCGTGGCGCTGGAAGTAAGCTTCGCGCACCATGATGTAAGGATCGGAGGAGTTGCGCAGCAGGCCGTCGGAATCCAGCAGCTGGGCGCGGGTTTCGATCCCCTCGACCACCCATTTACCCGCCGACATCCAGAAGGTAAGGTAGCTCAGCATCGGATACAGCGTATCCGCAAAGTCGCCGCCGTCTTCACGCAGGGTGAAGCTGCCGTAGCCCGGCAGCATCACGTACGGGCCGTAACCCACATCGTAATGCCCCAACGTGCTGCCGAAGCGGTTCGGCTCTTCGCGCGCCAGTTTCGGGTTGGCCATGCCGGCCACGTCGATCAGGCCGCCCATCCCGAGCAGGGTGTTCAGGAAGAAGCGGTTGAAGTGAATCATCCCGCGGTAAGGGTCGCCCTTGAGGAAGGCGTTGACCATGCTGGCCGGCTCTTCCAGGTTGGAGGTGAAGTTGCTGATGCCGTTACGCGCCGGCATCGGCACGTAGTCACGCCAGGCCACCGCGACCGGACGCAGGATATAGGGATCCAGGACGTTGTAGTTGAAGTCGAACATCGTCCGGTTGAATCCTTCCAGAGGATCGGAACGCCCTTGCGGATCGTTGTCTGGCGCGCTGGCACAGCCCACCAGTAATACCGTTGCGAATGCCACCCCAGTCAGGCGAAAGTTCATATTTTTCTCCATAAAAACACGTTCGGTCTTATTTTTCAGTGACCTGCTTGTTTATCTGAACGCTAACCTGCTCTTTACCGCTGAATGTCTGCAGCGAGCTTTCGCCGAACCAGTCCCCCGGCTGCGGCGTGGCCAATCCGTCCTGTGAGAGGCGCACACGCACCTGCACCTGATGCTGCGCCGAGAGCAGACGCTCGGGCATCATGGCGTTGCTGTCATCCAGAGAGAAAGACAGCGGAAAACGGCTCAGCGGCAATTGTTTTACCGCCACCGGCACCGAGCTGACGCCGTCAGTGACCGAAATGACCAGCGTCCCCTGCGCCGGCAAGGCTTTCGCCGCCTGCGGTGACAGCGAAACGGTCACATTCAGTTTAACATTTTCTCCGCCTGCCTGGGCTTTTGCTTGTGCAATGCTGCGCTTTATCACTTCCGCGCGCGGATCGTTGGCCGGCAGCAGCTGCAGCATCACCTGCCAGGCGCCGATCGCCTGCTTGAAATCGCCCTGTTCGAAGGCATTGAACGCCAACAGGCTCAGCACCCGCGGATCGCCGTGGTTTTCCGCGATCATGCGCCGCAGCAGCTGCGTCGCCTGCTTGTTATCCTCCGGATCGTTGGAGCGCGTCAAGACCTCGGCATAGCCGAGCCGCACTTCCAGACTATTCGGATCCAATTGATAAGCATGGGCAAACGCCTGCGTGGCGGTGGTGGCGTTGTTCAACGCCATGCCGACGCGCCCCAGCATCATCCAGTCGTTGATGTTGCGATCGTCCTGCTGCAGCGCGGTGCGCAGCCCCAGCCCGAGGCGGGCGATCTCTTCCATGCTCAGCGGTTTGGCGCGCTCATTGGCAACGCGCTCGCGCAATTCCGGCATTTGCGCCTGCACCAGACGCCAGTCCAGCACCTGCGCCAATCCGCCGGTTTTCAGATAAAAGCCAACGGTCACCGCCAGCAATAACAGCACGCCCGGCACCAGCGCCCAACGATTGATCGGTTTCGCCTGCGCCGCTTGCTCGGCCGGGATGTCGTTCAACAGGTTCTGTTGCAGCTCTTTCACCAGCTCCGGGCGCTCGGCCACCACGCCCTGCTGCTCGTCCTGCTCCAGCTCGCTGAGACGATCCTGATAAAAAGCCTTGTTCAACGCATCGCGCGTGGCGGCGCTCTGCTTGCCGTGGCGCATTGCCGGCACCACCAGCAACGCGGCGGCGCCGGCCAGCAACACGCAAATAATCAGCCAAAAAGCCATTAGGGTTTCTTCCTGTCAGTCTCTTGCAACAGCGCCGCCAGGCGCTGCCGTTCCCGTTCGGAGAATGCATCGTCCACCGCCGCGTCGGGCCGGCGCCGGGTGCGCAGGATCACCACCGCCCCGCCGATCAGCACGAACAGCAGCGGGCCGATCCACAAGATCAGCGTCGCCGGCGTTACCGGCGGCTCGTAGGTGACGAAGTTGCCGTAGCGCGCCACCATGTAATCAATGATCTGCTGCTTGCTTTGCCCCTGCATCATCAGCTCGTACACCTTGGTGCGCATGTCGGCGGCGATGATGGCGTTGGAATCGGCAATGCTGTTGTTTTGACATTTCGGGCAGCGCAGCTGTTCGGTCAACTCGCGATACTGCTGCTCCTGCTCGACGGAGTTGAAGCGATAGGTATCGATCGCCGCGGCGGCGCTCCAGCTCAGCAGCGCGGCGCACAGCAGGACAATCAGCCTCATGCCTCACCTCCGTACTTTTTATACAGCGGCAGCACTTCCTGCTGCCAGACGCGCTCATTCATGTCACCGGCGTGGCGATAGCGAATAATCCCCTGGCCGTCGATGAGAAAGGTCTCCGGCGCGCCGTACACCCCGAGATCCAACCCAAGCATGCCGTCGCCGTCGTACAGGCTGAGGGCGTAGGGATTGCCGAGGGAATTCAGCCAGGTCACCGCCTTGGCGCGATCGTCTTTATAGTTCAGGCCGACCACCCGCACGCCGCGCGCCGCCAGCGTGTTGAGATACTGGTGTTCCGCGCGGCAGGTCGGGCACCAGGTGGCCCAGACGTTGAGCAATATCGGCTTGCCGTCGCGCAGCACCGCCTGATCGTAGGTTTTGCCGGGCTGATCCAGCGATTCCAGCCTGAAGGTCGGCACCGGCTTGCCGATCAGCGCCGATTCCAGCATGGTCGGATCTTCGCCGCCGGCGTTGCGCGTCAACTGCACCATCAGCGCCGCCACCAGCAGCAGGAAGAGGACCAACGGGATAAACAGCAGCTTGCGCTTCATGATTGCGCCTCCAGCTTGCCTTCGCGCTTGAGTTTTTTGCTCATGCGGTAACGCGGGTCGAGGATGCACAGCAGGCCGCCGATCGCCATAAAGACGCCGCCGAACCAGATCCAGCGCACAAAGGGTTTGTAATACAGGCGCACCGCCCAGGAACCGTCCTCCAGCTCTTCGCCCAGCGCCGCGTACAGATCGCGGCTGAAACCGCCGTCGATCGCCGCCTCGGTCATCATGCTGCGCGCCACGCTGTAATAGCGTTTCTCCGCGCGCAGCGTCGCCTCCGGCTTGCCGTTGCGCGTGACGTCGATGATGCCGACGCCGCCGCTGTAGTTCGGGCCGCGAATGTCATGCACGTCGCGGAACACGAAGTGATAGTTGTGGATATCCACGCTGTCGCCGGCCTTCATCCGCACGTCGCGCTCCACGCTGTAGTTCTGGCTGAAGGCGATGCCGATCACCGTCACCGCCACGCCGAGGTGGCCGAGCACCATGCCCCAGTGGCTGCGGGACAGCTGCCGCAGGTCGCGCCAGAAACCGTGACGGTGGGTGGCACGCTCATGCAGTTCCATCAGCGTCAGGATGATCACCCACAGCGCCATGATCAGGCCCACCACCGTCATGCCAGCGATGCTGTCCTGCAGCAGCCACGGCAGCAGAATCGACAGCGCCAGCGTCGCCAACAGCGCCACGCCGAGGCGGCGCCACAGCTTGCTCGGCTCATCGCGGCGCCAGCGCACCAGCGGGCCGATGCCCAACAGCAGCGCCAACGGCGCCATCAGCCAGGTGAACATGGTGTTGAAGAACGGCTCGCCGATCGAGATGCTGCCCAGCCCCAGCTGTTTGTGCACCAACGGCAGCAGCGTGCCCAACAGCACCACCAGCATGGCGGCGATCAGCAGCACGTTGTTGCCCAGCAGGAAGGTCTCGCGCGAGAAGGTCTCGTGCTGCACCCGGCTGCGCACCTGGCCGCCCTTGACCGCGTACAGCAGCAGCGAACCGCCGATCACGATCACCAGATAGGCGAGGATAAACATGCCGCGCGCCGGATCGGAGGCGAAGGAGTGCACCGAGACCAGCACGCCGGAACGCACCAGGAAGGTGCCCAGCAGGCACAGCGAAAAGGCGGTGATCGCCAGCAGCACCGTCCAGGCTTTGAACGTGCCGCGTTTTTCGGTCACCGCCAGCGAATGCATCAGCGCAGTGCCGGCCAACCACGGCATAAAGGAAGCGTTTTCCACCGGATCCCAGAACCACCAACCGCCCCAGCCCAGCTCATAGTAGGCCCAGGCCGATCCGAGCACGATGCCCAGCGTGAGGAACACCCAGGCGGCGGTGGTCCACGGGCGCGACCAGCGCGCCCAGGCGGTGTCGAGCCGGCCGGCCATCAGCGAGGCGATGGCGAAGGCGAAGGCGACCGAGAAGCCGACATAGCCCATATACAGCAGCGGCGGGTGGAAGATCAGGCCGATATCCTGTAGCAGCGGGTTGAGATCGCTGCCGTCGATCGGGAAGTTCGGCAGCGTGCGGGTGAACGGATTGGAGGTCATGATGATGAACAGCAGGAAACCGGCGGTGATCATCCCCATCACCGACAGCACCCGCGCCACCGCATCCTGCGGCATCGCCCGGCTGCACAACGCTACCGCCAGCGACCAGCAGCTCAGCAACAGCACCCACAGCAGCAGCGAACCTTCATGCGCCCCCCAGGTGGCGGCGATACGGTAATACACCGGCAGCCGGGTATTGGAGTTGGTGGCCACGTAGGCGACGGTAAAATCGTTGACCACGAAGGCGTGCACCAGGCACAGAAACGCCAGCGCTATCGCGGCGAACATGCCGTAGGTCAGCGGCCGGGCCACCGCCATCATGCGGCTGTCCTGCCGCGCCGCGCCCCACTGCGGGTAAATGCTCAGCAGCAGCGCGATCGCCAGCGCCAGGCACAGCAGAAAACTGCCCAGTTCCGGCATCATGACTTGGCGCCCTCCGCCTGCGGCGCGTTATACGCTTCCGCCGGGCCTTTGTGGTTCTCTTTCATCGCGTCGGCCACTTCCGGCGGGGTGTATTTCTCGTCGTGTTTGGCCAGCACTTCGCGCGCATTGACCACGTTGCCCTCACCCAGCACCCCCTGCGCCACCACGCCCTGCCCTTCGCGGAACAGGTCCGGCAGAATGCCGGTGTAGGTCACGCCGATCGCGCCGCGCGCGTCGTAAATCTTGAAGCTGACCTGCAGCGTATTGGGATCGCGTTTCACCGAGCCCGGCATCACCATGCCGCCGATGCGCAGCCGCTGGCCGACCTCGGGCTTCTCATGATTTTCGCCCTTGCCCTGCAAAATTTCACCCGGGGTATAGAACAGATCGATATTGGAGCGCAGCGCGTACAGCATCAGGGTCGCGGTCAGCGCGATGCCGATCAGCACAACGATCGCCAGATAAAGGCGGCTTTTACGACGTGGATTCACAATGATTTCTCCCGCGGTGCGGCGGATTTTTGTTTTGATTGTTGCGCATGGCGAATGCGCCGCTCGCGCGCCTGACGGCGGCCGATCTCGGCGAGCAGCTGGCGCCGTTGCCAGACGGTGTGCGCCACCAGCCCCAACAGCGAAATCAGCGTGGCGGCGACCGCCAGCCAGACATAGAAGGCGTAACCGCCCATGGCGAAAAACGCCGACCAGGAATCGAATGCGGCATTCATGACTGACGCTCCTTATTCACCAGCCCGGCGACCCACGGGCGCTGGCGCTCCTGGAACAGGATCAGATTGCGCAGGCGCATCAGCGTCAGCGTGACGAACAGCAGCAGGTAGCCGAGGATCGCCCAGCGCAGCGGGGTGCGCATACTGGGCGCGATGGACTGCTGCATGTTGGTCGAACCCTGATGCAGCGTATTCCACCATTCGACCGAGAAATGGATGATCGGGATATTCACCACACCCACCAGCACCAGAATCCCGGCGGCGCGGCCCGCCAGGCGGCGGTCTTCGAAAGCGTTGTACAGCGCGATGACGCCCATATAGAGGAACAGCAGCACCAGCTCGGAGGTCAGACGCGCATCCCACACCCACCAGGTGCCCCACATCGGCTTGCCCCAGGCGGAGCCGGTCACCAGCGCGATAAAGGTGAACACCGCGCCGATCGGCGCCATCGCCGCCACTACGGTATCGGACATTTTCATCTGCCACACCAGGCCGATAAACGCCGCCACCGCCATCGAGGCGTAGATGCCCATCGACCACATGGCCGCCGGCACGTGAATATAAATGATGCGGAAGCTGTCGCCCTGCTGATAATCCTTCGGCGCGAAACCAAAGCCCCATGCCCAGCCAAGCAGCAGGCAAGCCGCCGCCGCCAGCCCCAGCCAGGGGATAAAGCGGCCGCAGACGTGATACAGCCGTTCAGGCCGCGCCAGTTGATGTAACCATTTCCACATTGTCGTCAGTGCTCACGGTAATTTTTATGCGTCGGCCGCCCCGAGCGATCGAAACGGCGAAAATCTTCTGCGGGGTACGCTCTTGTCGGCCTTGCCCGTCTGTTCATTCAATACGTTAGCTAGTGCACGCTCACTCGCAGCGCCGCCGCGGTGGCAAACGGCGCCAATGTCACGCTGCCCGCCAGCATCGCGCCAAGTATCGCCAGGTAACCGTCGATCGGCATGCCCATCGAAGCGGCGTCGATCGCCCCGGTGGCGAAGATCAGCACCGGAATATACAGCGGCAGCACCAGCAGGCTGAGCAGCACGCCCCCTTTGCGCAGGCCGACGGTCAACCCCACGCCGATAGCGCCGATCAGGCTCAGCGTCGGCGTGCCGAGCAGCAGCGTCCCCGCCACCGCCAGCCAGGTCTGCATATCGAGTGACAGCAGCAGCGCCACCAGCGGCGACAGGATCAGCAGCGGCAGACCCGTCACGACCCAGTGAGCACACACTTTGCCCAGCACCGTCATCGGCAGCGGCGTCGGCAGCAGCAACAGCTGCTCCAGCGAGCCATCGAGGAAATCATCGCGAAACAGCCGCTCCAGCGACAGCAGCGAGGCCAGCAGCGCCGCCACCCACACGATGCCCGGCGCAATGCGCGCCAGCAGCTGCGGCTCCGGGCCAATCCCCAACGGGAACAGCGTGATCACTATCAGGAAAAACCACAGCGGGTTGACGATCTCCGAGCCTTTACGGCAGGCGATCTTCAGTTCGCGGCGCACCAGGGTCAAAAACATCACAAACTCCCCGCGTCGTGTTCCGCCAAACGAACTTTGCCCACCGTTTGGCCGACGCCGGCCAAATCCTGATGGGTGGTCAACAATACCATGCCGCCCCGCTGCGCATGTTGTTCAAAAAGGCTAATCAACTCGGCCACGCCCTGTTTGTCGATCGCCGTCAGCGGTTCATCAAGGATCCACAGCGGCGCCGCGCTGAGCCACAGCCGCGCCAGCGCCACGCGCCGCTGCTGCCCGGCGGAAAGCTGCGCCACCGGCAGATCCTCGTAACCCACCAGCCCCACCTGCTCCAGCGCGCGCCAGATGGCCTGATGCTCGGCCGCGCCGCGCACCGCTTGATAAAACTGCAGATTTTCGAAGGGCGTCAATACGGCTTTGATGCCGGGCTGATGGCCGATAAACAGCAAATCTTGCTGGTAATTCGCGCGATCGCGCAGCGTGTTGCGCCCGCGCCAGCACACCTCGCCGCCGTCCGGCCGCGCCAGGCCGGCGAGAATGCGCAGTAAACTGGTCTTGCCCGCGCCGTTCGGCCCTTCTACCTGAATGATATCGCCCGGCTGAACTGAAAAGCTTAGCTCGCTAAACAGGATGCGCTCATCGCGCACGCAACTCAGACTTTTGGCTTCCAGCATCGGGGAACTCATATTTTTCTTTGGGATAGCGAATCATAGCATAAGCCTTTCCCCGCACGCAGCCCGCGGCGGGCGCGCCGACGGGCCAATATGGCGAGCAGGATCAAGAATGCGTGGAAAAAATCGGCGGATTTTAACTCTTGTTACCTTTTTCTGTATTTCGCCGCATTTAACTACGCTTAATGACGTGAACTCACCCTTATGAAGCAGGAGCGACAGCATGAACGAACAGCGACGCCAGGAGCACGAGCCGGATGAGACGATGCAGGTAGAGAGCGAAGAACAGGAACAGGGCAAGCGCGAAATCGAAGTCAGGGAAGAAAATCTGCCTTCGCGCGCGGCGGCGGTGCATGAACAGATCCGGATGGAAGGCGAAAAAGAGCTGGAGCGCGACTGGCTGGCATTGCTGTGGTCGGCGATCGCCGCCGGGCTGTCGATGGGCGCCTCGCTGGCGGCAAAGGGCATTTTCCACGCCCGCCTGCCGGACGATCCCAGCCGCTTTTTTATCGAGAACCTCGGCTACACCTTCGGTTTCATCATTGTCATCATGGCGCGCCAGCAGCTGTTTACCGAAAATACCGTCACGGCGGTATTGCCAATCATGCATAAACCCACGCCGCGCAACCTGCTGATCCTGCTGCGCCTGTGGGGGGTGGTGCTGCTCGGCAACCTGATCGGCACCGGGCTGGCGGCGCTGGCGTTTACCCATATGCCGCTGTTCGACGCCGAGACGCGCGGCGCCTTCATCAGCCTGGGCGAAGAGGTGATGCGCCATACGCCGGGAGAAATGTTCGCCAACGGCATCCTGGCCGGCTGGATCATCGCCACCATGGTGTGGATGTTCCCGGCCGCCGGCGCGGCGAAAATCTGGGTGATCGTGCTGATGACCTACCTGGTGGCGATTTGCGATCTGACCCATATCGTGGTCGGCTCTGTCGAGATCCTCTATCTGGCGTTCAACGGCGCGATTGAATGGCAAGAATTCATTTACCCGTTCGCCCTGCCGACGCTGGCGGGCAACATCATCGGCGGCACCTTTATCTTTGCGCTGATAAGCCACGCGCAGATCCGCAACGATTTGAGCGCCAAAAATCGGGCGGCGCGTCTGCAAGAGGAAAAACGGCGCCACGGCGGGGAAAAACCGTGATCGCCGTCGGTTAGCCGAGGAAATTTCGGCATGAACTGGCGAGGTATTGAGCAAACGCGCCGCTAAGCGCTTATTCTGCGGGTAAAAAAAGGTATAATGCCCCGGCAGCTTCGGTTGCCGGCCCGCAGCGTCCCCGTAGTTAAACGGATATAACAAGCCCCTCCTAAGGGCTAGTTACTGGTTCGATTCCAGTCGGGGACGCCATTCTTTCTTGTCCAGCCATTCCCCGTCATCTGCACCCGCAATTCGCCCTTTTCCCCCGTTCAGATTCGATTTCCCCCGAGTGTTATGATTGGCATTAATTAAAAAACTTAATATCCGTCGGAGTAGAAACCGTCGTCGCCTGCCCTCTGGCCTGCAACTCGCCCTTCTCATCATCGAAATCGAACAACATAACGGTATTGGTAAACACATTCGTCACATAGAGATGGTTACCGCCGGCATCGAAAGCGAGCGCACGCGGCTCAATGCCGCCGGCCTCATAGCGCGTTGGCACATCTGGCAGCCCATCCTCGCCAATTTTTAATACCAGCAGGTGGTTATCGGCACCGCGATTGGTGGCAATAAGATATCTGCCGCTCGGGCTGAGGATTATTGCCCCACCGCTTTTCGCCTCCGCTGAATCCTGCCCGCCGTTCAGTTTCACCTTCCCTTGCCGCGTCAATCGATGGTCGCTGACGGCAAACACCTCAATTTCACTCGCCATTTCAGTGATGACGTAGGCGTATTCCCCTTCTGGCGAGAACGCCATGTGCCGTGGGCCGGCGCCGGGTGCGAAGGCGACATCGCGCGAAGCATCCGCCTGCAAAGGCTGCGCGTTGTCCGAGCGATAGCGGTAGGCGCGCAGCTTGTCCCCGCCGAGATCCGCCGCGTACAGGTATTGGCCATCGCGGCTGAAGGTGGTGGAGTGCGCATGGCCCCCTTCCTGGCGCCCCTGCACGGCGCCGGAGCCGGGCGTGAACGGAAAATGCTGCACCCGTTCTCCCAGTTTGCCGTCGCCGCCAATCGGTAATACCGTCACCCCCGCGCCGACTTTGGCGACGGAGTAGTTGGCGACAAACAGAAACTTGCCATCCGGGCTGAGGGTGGCATGCGTCGGCTGCCGGCCCGCGCTGCTCACCGTATTCAGCACCCGCACGGCGCCGTCTTTGTCTATCGCCAAGGCAGTGACCGTTCCCGCGTTCTCCTCATTGGTGACATAGGCGAAACGGCCATCGCGAGATTTTACGATCCATGACGGGCTTTTCATTTTAATCACGTCGAGCAGCGTTAATGTGCCGTCGCCATTAACCGCCAGACGATAGAGGCCTTCACTGGGGTGCGCCGGTTTCTGCACCGCAGGCGCATCCGGAATATGGGTCCAGGTGCCGACTAACGCTATTTGCTGATGCTCCCGATTATTTGCCATCGCATTTCCTGAAAACATGAAAAGAGTTAATGCCAACGCGAATTGAATGGCCTGCCTGGCTAAACCGGCCACGCTCGCTCCGCCAGACACAGACAATGTCAAAGGTAGCATACGGCGCGCATAATGACGCTTATTCATCGAATCGGGGGATTTCTCTATACTCATGATATTTCCTTTTCTCAACGCTACGCTACAGGAATAAGTATATCGACATTGACGACGCGACTGTGTAAATGCTCATGTCTATATAGTTCGATAAAAAAACTTTCTCTCACCTTGACATTGATAGCCGGCAGATAGGCGTCATAGATATCTGCAAAAAAATCAATGTACTCAGACAACTCACCCATAAAGGGGATGACAATATATTTCCCCATGGGTATATAGAAGTTAAATATGGAATGAAAAACCTCTTGCTCCTTGCCGTTTGAATGCCATTTTCCCGCTCTGTTGTTTTCCGCACGATAAGCCTTCCCATGCTTGCTTAACCATTTCTCATTAGTCTGCGTAATGTCACCGGCATCTCTGTATTTCCTTATGGAGTGGAAGATCAATGCCTTGTACTGCTTTAACAGCTCGATATCATCCGGCATGACCGTGTGATAAAAATAGGGTTTCTTGTCAATGCCATACGGTGGGATCTGGGTGGAAAAATCCCATCCCCGGCTGTTCCTAAAGCTGTTGGGCGTTTCGCCAAAGAAACGTTTAAACGCCCGCGTGTAACATTGCTGAGAGGCAAAGCCCGATGCCAAGGCGACATCCAATATGTTCCCTTGATGTTGTTTAAGCAAGATTGCGGATCTGCTCAGCTTTCTGTTTCTGATATAAGTCCCTAACGTAATGCCAAAATAATGTTTAAACAGCCGCTGTAAATGCCATTTAGAGTAACCCGAGATAATAGACACTTTCTCAACGGAAAGTCCCTCTATAATATTCTTCTCCATATACTCTAACACCTGTAAAAGAATATCTTTTCGATAGTCCATGCGCGCTCCTTGCCTTTATAAAAATCGTGTCCTTTTCATTAAAATCGTTAACCAACCAAACCAAGTCATTAAGATTAATCCTAAAAAAATCACCCTGACAACGCCATTTTTACGGCATGGGAAAAGTCATCATATAAATAACTGAAAATGATCATGTTATATAAATATGCTTGCGAAAAACACGTGAATAAAAAATGCGCCACGCAAAGTGCATCCATTAAAGATGCATTTGCCACGCCAGGGCAAATCACACTTTATGTTAATTGTTTTATCTTAAAGTGTTTTTTTACATCCCAATTGCATGACCAAATAGGAATTTCATCATTGCAAATTAAAATACATTTTATAATCAGGCTGACTGATAAAACTTATTGAGGCTAATAAATAAAAGCATGAACAGCGTTTGAAAAGAAGATAGGGACAGGCTCATTTTCTGAACATCGGGCCAGAAAATCACAGATCGTAATAGGGAGCTTCTTTTATCTTTTTTCCTGCGCTGAGAAGAACCGATGTTTTAACACATCTTGCTAGATGCCCTATTTTACCCTCCACGCCAATTGGGGCGCTACTTTGCCCACCGTGAACCGCCGGCCCTCCAACGTAAAAGCCTCATGCCGACTCGCACCGTGCGTTGTTGCCAGAATAGCCTGATTGCCCAGTAAAAAGCCCAGCCTATAAGGCCGGGCCTTTCATTAACGGCCTGATTAATCAGCCAGGTTGTCGATCTCTGCGGATCTATGCTTGCGCAACAGATACAGCAGCAAAGATACCCGCCGCTCGGTGCGTTCCGGGGTATCCGGCGGCAGGTTGTAGCGCAGGGTGTAGCGCTCGTTATTCTCGTTGCAAAAATCGATGACGAGCACGGGCGCAGAGGCCCCCGCTACTTTTCGATAATTCAGCGAGATGCACGACAGGTTTTTTTTCATCTCAACTTACCGCGACAGTGCGGCGGGTTGATTCGGCAATCCGCCCCACGCCGGCGCTCAGCGCGGCGCCCAACAGCAGCATCAACAGCGAACCCCACGCGGCGCGCGACAGCTGTTTGGCCGCTTCGTCGGCCGCTTCACGCGCTTTCTGCTCGGCCTCGGCCTTGAGTTTTTCCACTTTCTGCACCGCCTGCTGGTAAGCCTGAGCATAGTTATCGACGATTTGACTCGCTTCATCGCGGCTTTTGCCGGTGCGCGCCGCAACGATATTCACCAGCGCATCCTTGTCGGCGGCGCTCAACGTCGGCTCACCGGACTGCTTGACGCGGTCGAACCACTGCTTGAGCTCGGAGGCGGCCTGCGCCGGATCGGCAGCCGCGTCCATGGCCGATTGCTTGCCGTCGGCGGTCGCCCTATCGGCCTTCTGTTCCAACCGAGCCGGATCCAGTTCCGGCTTGCCGGTCTGCTTGAGCGTGGCGTTCAACTGGTTTTCCAGGCTTCCCCAGTCAAGGCTGATGCCCTTTTTATCCAGCTGTTGCTTGAGGCCTTCGCCCACGTTTGGCGCCGCCGCCGCCAGGCCGCTGCCCGCCAGCGAAAGCCCTTTGCCCACCGCGCTGCCCGCCAGCCCCACCACGCCACTCGCCAATGAAACCACCAGCCAGGTGGTCAGCAAGGTGGTGATCGCCCAGCTCAGCAGGCCATGCAAGCCGCCGCGGTTCGGTGCGGTGCGGCCGGCGACGAACGCGCCTGCGGCCAGCGACGCCAGCGTTGAAACCAGCAGCCAGATCCCGGTGCCGGTGCCAAAGCCGCTCAGCGGGTTACCCTTTTGCATCATATCCACGGCCTGGGCGCCGATAGCCGTGCCCAGCACGCTGAAGATCAGATAAGTCACCAGCGCCACGGCACTCCCGGCCAATATCGAGCCCCATGACACCTGAAACGCAAAGCGATTTGATTCATAGACAGTGGTCATCGTTGTTCCTTATATTTTCTGGACAAGTGATTGCACGCACGGCGGATAACCGCGCAGACAGATGCAGTCTGCCGCGCGGCGTCGTCGGCCGTCCCGGTTCATTTGCGCCAGAATGACTAGTGCATTCACACCCTGCGAATACGCACGTTATGCACTAAGCTGCTCAGCGAGTAGCGTAACCCGCGGCCCCGGTCAGAGGCCGCTCCCTTCTGTCTAGCGGAGAACACATGAGCCAATCCGTCCTGGCCAGCGAAACCCACCGCGGCCACCTGCAGCAAATCATCTCCGGCTTGTCCGACGGCGTGATCCTGACGGATACCGATCGAACGCTGCTCTGGGCCAACGAGGCCGCGTTGGCCATGCATGGCGTGAGTCATCAGAAAGCCCTGGGAGCCAATGCCGGCGAGTACGCGGCGCGTTTTGCCCTGCGCTATCGCAACAATCATCCGCTGGCTTTGGAACAGTATCCGCTGAACCGGGTTGCCGATGGCGAGACCTTCACCGATGTGGTGGTGGAGGTTCGGCAGGCCGACGATCCGGACAGCTTCTGGGTGCACCGCCTGCGGAGCCTGATTATCACCGATGCGCAGGGGCAACCGGAGCTGCTGGCGCTGATCCTGAGCGACGCGACGGAGTGGGCCAGCGCCGAACAGCGCTTTGAAAAAACCTTCAACGCCAATCCGGCGCCGGCGGTCATTTGTCGGCTAAGCGACCTGCGCTACGTCAAGGTCAACCAAGGGTTCCTCGATATGACCGGTTACCAACGTGAACAGGTCATGGGCCGTTCGGTTTATGAACTCGACGTTTTGGAACAGGCGGAGCACAAAGATCTGGCGATACAGCGCCTGGGGGAAGGCGCCACCATTCCACAAATGGAGGCCGAGCTGAAACTGCCCGGTGGCGGAAGCAAGCTGGTGGTGGTTGCCGGCCAACCGCTGGACATCAATGAAGACGACTGCATGCTGTTCACTTTTACCGATCTCGAACCCCGGCGCCAGGCGGAATCGGCGCTGCGGGAAAGTGAAGAGCGGTTCGCCAAGGCATTTCGCCTGAGCCCGGTGCCGACGTTGTTGTGTACGGCGCACGAGCGGCGCGTGCTGGACGTCAACGAAGCCTTCACCCGCACCACCGAGTACGACGCCGAAGCCTTGATCGGCAAGACGATCGATGAGATCCCGTTTATTGACGATCCCGAGGCGAACCGCCGTTTGTTTGCCGCGCTGGAAAAAAGCGGCAACGTCGAAGGGCTGGACATCCGGGTGCGCAAGAAAGGGAGCGAGTCGATCGACTGCGTGGCCTCGGCGGATGCCGTCAGCATCCACAATGCGCCCTGCTACCTGCTGGTGCTCATGGACATTACCGAACGCAAACGCTCGGAGCTGGAGCTGGTCAGCGCCATCGAAGAAGTGATGCAGGACGCCTCCTGGTTCAGCCAAACCCTGATTGAAAAACTGGCCAACGTGAAAAGCATCAACCGGCCCGATCAGGCCGGATTGACCGCCAGCGATCTCACGCCGCGCGAGCGCGATGTGCTGGAATTGATTTGCGAGGGGCTGCCGGACAAGAAAATCGCGGCGCGTCTCAATCTGGCGCTCAACACCATTCGCAACCATGTCGCGACGGTCTATTCCAAGCTTGGCGTGCACAGCCGCAGCGAAGCCATCGTCTGGGCCAGAGAACGCGGGCTGTTTACCGGCGGGCTGGCCGCCAGGAACGGCAAGTAGCCTGCAAATGCACTATCCGCACCGATGCAAACGCCCCTTATAGGCTCAAAGTGAAGTGCATAACATGGAGGTGCAAATGCAGGCTTTCGCCCTGTGCGGAAGCCAAACGGATCGAACCTTAGGAGCGCATCACAATGAACAGCGAAAAAGCCAATGGCATGATGGAAAAAGTGGCGGGCAAGGCGCAGGAAATGGCGGGCGACGTCACCGGAAACCCACGTTTGCAGGCCGAAGGCGCCACGCGCTATGCAGCGGGCGCGCTGCAAGAAAAATACGGCGACGCCCTGAGCTGCGCCGGCAGCATGATGAAGAAAAACCCCCTCGCCGCATTAGCCCTCATTGCCGGCGCTGGCCTGTTGACCGGCCTGCTGCTGCGCCGCCGTTGATACGCGCCGGCGAGCAAACCGTCTTTCCCTGAATGCCGCGCCCGGTTAACGACAACCGGGCGCGGTGCTATCGGCCAACGGGCAATGCCGTGCGAGCATATGGCCTTTTCGATTTATTCATCCGTTACGCCGACAATGATGATTAACGGCTATTCAGCGGCATCGGGTTATTATGGCGAAACGGCGATATCCCTCATGGAATAGACGGCATTCTTTTTCATACCGTCGCACGCCGCCTTTACTCACTGCTTAACGACAGCCATTTTATTTTCCTCGCGTATTCCTGATTTTTATCGTCTTCTCAACCCAAACCCCTCGGCGGTTATTTACGGCCTTGGTGCAATAAATCGGCTTACCCTCAACATCATTAAAACCATCAGGTTAAAATTCGACTCCATTCGTCAACCTGGGTTTATCCTCCTCTCCATTAAATGTTAAGATCGCTGTATTGCGCGCACGGAGAAATAGCATGTTCCCCACTAAAAAACATTCACTGCGGGCCACCCCGCTGACCAGCTATCAATTTTCCCGGCTGCATACTTTCGAATGCGTCGCCCGTCATTTATCTTTTGCGCTGGCGGCGCAAGAATTGTCGATCACCCCCAGCGCCGTAAGCCACCGCATTAATTTGCTCGAAAAGGAGTTGGGTTTTCTGCTATTCCAGCGCTTTCATCGCAGAATTACCCTGACGCCGGAGGGCGAGCGCATGCAATGGGCGCTGGACAGCTCCTTCAACACGCTGAATCAGGAAATTCTGGACATCAAGAATCGCGAGCTGACGGGGACATTGACCCTCTACTCGCACCCGTCTCTGGTGCAATGCCTGTTGCTACCGCGCATCGGCGATTTTATCGCCCAGCACCCCACCATTCACCTCAACATTCTGACCGGGCAAGAGATCATCAACCTGGCCAACCGCGGCGTGGACTTGGCGATGTACTTCGGCAAACTGCCCTCGGGGCGGCATCTGGACGAGGCCTTTATGCAGGAATCGATGGTGCCGATCTGTACGCCGCAGTACGCCGCCGCACATAGCCTGTACGATGCGCCGGAAAATTTGGCCCACTGCACGCTGCTGCACGATCGCTACAACTCCGGCGAAGACGAGTGGCAAACCTGGTCGCAACACTTTGCGCTGGGGCTGGATACCGACAGCAAAAGCATGGAGTTCGACCGTTCCGATCTCGCGGTGCTGGCCGCCACGCGACACCTTGGCGTCGCCATGGGGCGGCTCAATCTGGTGCAGGACTGGATCAAAAGCGGCGAGCTGATCATTCCGTTCACCGACATGACCGTGCCCTGCGAGCACTGCTATTTTACCTCGACCATCTCCGAGCGGCAGTGGCCGAAAATCCTCGCGTTTAAGCAGTGGATCATGAAAATCGCCCCTCTGGTCTGATGGCCGGAGGGCTAGCGCATTATTTTAGGGGAATAAGAAAAATTCAGCGCGCAGGCGTAGAGCCGGCCGGCCTTTGAATAAGAGATATATTTGCGGTTTTTATCCCAGGCCAGCAGGGAGTTATTGGCAAAATAATAAACCTCCAATTGCATCCCATTAGCCAACCTCGACCAGCCTCGGCTTCGTATCACGGTAAAATCACCGTTATCGCCGAGCGTAATCAGCGGCACGCCCCAGGCATAGCGGGATATTTGCAGCTGAATAATGAATTGGCTTTCGCAGCTTATTTGGTAGTTCTGTACATCAACATCCATAATTTATATTTTTGGTGCCACCCTTCGGTAAAAATAAATAAGATAAGAACAACTCACCACGCTTAACACCAGCGCGATCAGCAAACAGGCGCACAGCGTGGCGCGATCCCAAGTGAAGCGCTGGCCGCGGCGGCAGCCCTGCCGTCGATTCCGATTCTCGCATTCATAATAGGGTTCTCGCCGCCGCGAGAATAATAACAGGCTACCGTCGCGTTATTCTTTGTACACCACGATTTCCTGATAAAGCTTAATCACCTCACCATCGCTGTCGACGGAGTCGGTATATTCGGTTTGCTGCGCCAAATGAATCACCTTCCATCCTTTGCGTGCTAATTCGGGGATCGTCAGGCGCCCCACGCCGCGGCAGGAAAACAGGGTGTCGTCAGACAACCTCAGCTTACTAACCTCTGCATAATCATAGGCTTGAGAATGGCAAACGTGCGACTCCGCCGCCATCGCCGGCAGTGAAAACAGCCCCACTAACAACATTAACAGGTTTCTCATGGCGACCTCCCAATCGCTTATTCATGCCGGCCGATTACGCAGACAAAGGCTGACGTTAATACGCCGGCGAAAGGCTCGAATTAATTCTCTCTTGCACGGCTGAAATTACAGGCTGGCGCCGGTGACTGACAAATGAAAAATATAAACCTTGGCGTTAGATGAATTCATCCGAATCGCCAGACATGCGCAACGGCGCTTTTCACCGCACGAAATGGTTAAAAACCGGTCGATAATTAGCAAGAAAAGTAATTCTTTATGTCACTGTTTATGTTACAAATGCCGCCCGCCGCTAACACACCAAAAAAACCGTCAAAATGCGTGAAAACGCAGCGTTCTGCGCAAAACATCGGCATGGCGGCGCTGATGGGGCGGTCATACATAAAACAGGGATAACACATGGCAATCAAATTGCGCGTATTGACTCAAGCGGTGGCGCTGGGTCTGGCGATCGGCAGCGCGTCGTTCGCCGCTCAGGCGGAAATCACCCTGCTGAAGCAGGATCCGCAGGCCGGCGATCCGCTCAGCCGCCTGAACTTCACCGTTGGCGGCAGCATCCGTCCACAGTTCAACAACATGACGGGCGACGGCGACAAGGGCTCCTACAAGCGTAACGGCTTCGACGGCGGCACCCGCTTCCGTTTCGCGGCGGACTACTACCTGTTCGACGATATCAGCTGGATCAGCTACTACGAACTGGGCGTGAACATTCCGGCGCTGTTCGACTGGGATCACCACTATGCCGACGGCGCGAGAAACACCAGCCGCCGCATGTTGTACACCGGCCTGAAAAGTAACACCTGGGGCCAGATGACCTTCGGCCAGCAGAACAGCGTTTACTATGACGTGGTGGGCGCCAAGACCGATATCTGGGACTACGACATGCTGGCCCAGGCGCCGGGCAACGGCATCAACGGCGACTACGACGGCTCTTACCGTTCACGCAAGATGCTGAAGTACAAGAACCGCTTCGGCGATGCGGACGTTTATGCCTCGTACCTGTTCAGCGACAGCGACTACCTGCCGGGCAACGGCCTGCGCTATAAGCGCAAAGGCGGTGGCTCACTGGGCGTGGACTACCACATCACGCAGGATCTGACCTGGGGCACCGCCTGGAACTACACCCGCGCCGAAATGCGCAATCCGTCCACCAGCGGCAGCAAGAGCTACGATCAGCACATCGTCGGCACCGCCCTCAGCTGGAAACCGGACAACTGGACGCTGACTTTCGGCGGCGGTTACTACCACGACTTCCTGACCACCAAGAAAACCGACATCAACAATTACTTCGCCGGCGATGCCTGGGGTATCGAATACCTGGCCGGTTATACCGTGCCGGTGGGCCAGTACGCGGTGAAATCGGTGATGCCGTACTTTATGGGCGATCGCCTGGAATACATCAGCGGCCGCAACTACCAGCGCATCGACAACGGCCTCGGGGTTACCGTGCAGTTTGACTACGGCTTCCGCGTTGACGTAGAGCACGTGCTGACATCGAGCACCGACAACCTCGGCGATATGACCGTGGTGCGTCTACGCTACGATTTCTGATTGTTCCGCACGTAAAAAAGGCCGCGCAAGCGGCCTTTTTCGTTATTGAAGCAGCGTCAGAAGCCGCCGCGCGCCGAGCGCCCTACCGCTTCGCCCAGCTGCCATACCGCCATGGCGTAGTGGGTGCTGTGGTTATAGCGGGTGATGACGTAGAAGTTCGGCAGGCCGTACCAATACTGGTAGCCAGTGCCGACGTCCAGCCGCAGCAGGCTGGCTTCCTGATTGTCGCCGAGCGAACCCTGCGGGCTTAGGCCGGCTTCCGCCAGCGCAGCGACCGAGTAGCGGGTCTTGAAGCCGTTTTCCAACCCCGGCGCCTGGCCGTTGGCCTGAATCGCGACCGGCTCGCCTTTGGACCAACCGTGCGCCTTGAAGTAATTGGCCACGCTGCCGATGGCATCGACCGGATCCCACAGGTTGATATGACCATCGCCGTTGAAGTCGACCGCATAGCTCTTGAAGGAAGACGGCATGAACTGCCCATAGCCCATCGCGCCGGCGAAGGAGCCGCGCAGTTCGAGCGGATCGTCGCCCTCGGTACGCGACATCAGCAGGAAGGTTTCCAGCTCGCCGGCGAAGTAATCGGCGCGGCGCGGGTAGTTGAAGGCCAGCGTCGCCAGCGCATCGATAATGCGGGTTTTACCCATTACGCGGCCCCAGCGGGTCTCCACGCCGATAATCCCCACAATGATCTCCGGCGGCACGCCGTACACCTGCCAGGCCCGCTGCAGCGCATCCTGATATTGATTCCAGAACACCACGCCGTTTTGCACGTTATCCGGCGTGATGAACTTGTTGCGGTAGCGCAGCCAGGAACCGTTCGGGCCGGTAGGCCCCTGGGTAGACGGTTTCGGCGCCTGCCTGTCCATCAGCCGCAGCACCGAATCCAGGCGCCGAGCCTGCGCCAGCACGTCGTGCAGCTGCTGCCGATCAAAGCCGTGTTCCCGCACCATCTTATCGATAAAGCGTGCGGTATTCGGGTTATTGGCGAAATCTCCACCCAGCGGCGCGCCGCTGTGCGCCGGGCTCAGCAAAAAGCCGCCCTTTACCGGAGTGCCCTGCGGCGTAGCGGTGGTACTGGGTTTCGGCGTGCTGCTACAGGCAGCAAGCAAGGTAATCAGCGGTAAAAGCGCAACCAGGTGACGCATCGGATATCCATATAACCATGCAAGAGATAAGTGGGAGTTATGTTAATGCATTGTTCAACGCGAACAAACAGGATTATGCCGCCAATTACCGCGCCAGGTAGCCAAACGTGCCAAATTGTGACGTTTTGCACGGTGAGAGAACGCCCGGCGCGGCCGCGCGGAATCTCAACCGCGACTAAATGAGAAAAGTTATCACCTTGACGCCCCCTTTTACCCCGATAAAATGCCCGGTTGCTTGCCACCCGGCTATCGCCGCAATGATCACGACAATGGACTGTGATGGAATCTCTCGGACAACTCGCCAAAGACCTGTACCGTGGGCGCATCTCGCGCAAACCCTTTATTTTTTCGCTGGCGATCTTCGCCGTTGGCATCGTGCTGCTGTCGTTTCTGTCGACCTATCTGGACAAAAACCATTTTCGCGCCCATGCGCACGGCGATACCGAGGAATTCGTCTCGGTGCTGCTGTATCTGCTGTGCATTATGGTCTGGGCGCTGTTCTGTTTCGGCCTGGTGGCGTGGTTCATGGCCAAAACCGCGTTCCGGCTCAACGATATCGGCCTGCCCGGCTGGGCGCTGGCCGCAGCGTGCTATGTTTGCTCGGTGCTCAACAACTACTCCCCCGGCCCGGTGGCGCGCTGGCTGCCTCTTTTCAGCCTGGCCGTCATGATCTGCGCTCTGCTGTTGCCGCCGAGCGGGCTGCGCCGCAGGCCGGGCGGCGACGCTGACGATTAACGCAGCTGCACCACCTTGTTCGCGGCCGGTTCGGCCGCCGTCAGCCTGCCGCTGACCTGGCTGATGCCGCCGCCGCTGTTATGGGACACCACGGCGTTCGGCAAACGCCGCAGCTGCCGGGTCAGCTCGGGCGTGATATAGCCGATGTGGGTGTTCTGTTGCTGTTTCCGCCAGCGGTCGGCCGCCCTGCGACGGGAGAAATACTGGTTGTATTTGGCCCAGGCGATCAGCGTGACGGCATTGAACAACGCCACAATGATGTACAGCGAGATCACTTCCAGCAGCGACAGGGCGGAGCCCACCCCGTGCTGATCCATCACCGACATCAGGCCGCGGCTGAACAGATAAAGGAAGCCGCACCAGGCGAAAAGCGTCAGCAGGCTGTCTACCACGCGCGGCAACAGGCCGCGTTCGGAATAAATCAGGACGTCCGTCATTCTTTGATCCTCCCAATGCCCCGGTCGGGGCTGATCCAGCGCGCACGCCCGCGCCGAGCTTTCAACATCACTTTGGAAAACGCCACCAGCGTGGTCAGCAGGCTGAGCAGCCAATACACCAGCGGATACCAGATGATCCAGAACAGCGAGCGGCCGAAGCCCTTCTCATAACGCTTCTCCAGCAGCAGGCTGACGGTGAACTGCAGCAGGCACACCACGCCCAGCACCAGGCCGGTGAACGCCGGCGTCAGCAACGAGTGAATGCGGATGCCCTCCGGCAGCGGCACCGCCAGCCCGACCAGGAAAATCAGCACGCTGACCAGGTAAGTGAACGCCCACAACGTGGAGAGGCAATACTCGGCGAACAGCAGCCACATATGCCGGTGCTCCCAGGCCCACAGGTTGCGCAGATTCTTTAAAAACACCTCGGCGCCGCCCTGCGCCCAGCGCAGGCGCTGCTTCCACAGCCCGCGCAGGGTCTCCGGCATCAGGATCCAGCACAGCGCCCGCGGTTCGAAGAAGATAGCCCAGTGCTTGAGCTGCAGTTTCCAGCTGATGTCGATGTCTTCGGTGATCATGTCCTGGCTCCAGTAACCGACATCGGTAAGCGCTTGCTTACGAAACGCGGCCACCACGCCGGAGATGGTGAACAGGCGGCCATAAACGCGCTGCGTGCGCTTGATAAGGCCGATGATCGACGAAAACTCACCGACCTGGATGCGGCCGATCAGCGTGGAGCGCGTGCGGATGCGCGGGTTGCCGGTCACCGCGCCGACGTGCGGATTGGCCAACAGCGGCGCCACCAAATAGGCCGCCGCATCGCGATCCAGCAGCGCATCGCCGTCGATGCACACCAGATACTCGCTGCGCGCCGCCGCCGCGCCCGCCTGCAGCGCGATCGCTTTGCCCTGATTTTGCGCCAGATGGATCACCCGCAGCCGGTGGAACTCCAGCGTCAACTGATCCAGCACCTCGGCGGTGTCATCGCTGGAGCCGTCGTTGATGGCGATCACTTCGATATTTTCATAGCGCTGCGCCATCGCCGCCGAAATGGTTTCACGCGCGTTCAACCCTTCGTTGAAACAGGGGATCAGCACGCTGATCGACGGGTTGCCCGGCAGCGCCGGCGCGGGCATGTCCGGGCTCCAGCGCCAGTGGCGCTCGCGGTGCAGCCAGAAATAGATGCCGCCGGCGATCCAGATGCCGGACATGAACAGCGGCCAGAAGAACACAAAGTTGAGCAGCACTTCGCCGGTAAACAGCAGGACGATGCCGAAAGGCACGCTCAACACCAGACACAGGATGAATAAGGCAATTAAACGATCGGTCATGGCAGTGGGAACCAGGCTGAGGACAACACCGGGCGAACGGCATCCAGCTTAGGCCGATCGTTGAGGAAGTTGTCGGGGTAATAACCAAAGCTCTGAGCGCCATTGCGCTGCAGGCGACGCATCCATTCGGCCAGCAGTTGACCGTCATCCAGGCTGATCCGGCGCTCCTTGCGCCAGTCGACGGCCTGCAACTCAAACACCGTTTTATCGAGCGCGCCGGGGTAAGCGGCCACTTTGCCCACCAGTTGATCCAGCCAGCGGCCGCTGTCGGCGCGCGGCACGTTTTCCATCAGCGGCATCGCCATCGGCGCCACCCAGTCGTAGGCCTGCAGGAAATCCGCCAGATTCTGGCCGAACCAGGCTTCGCTGGCGGGATCGAGCACCGGCATCGCATAGATGTTGCGCGCGGTTTGCACCTGCGGGCCGCGGATCGCCCGCACCCGCTCGGTCAGCGACTGGGTAAATTCGATCAGCGCCCGGCTCTTGAAGCGCGTCCAGCGCGCCATCGCCTGCGGATCCTGGCGTATCGCCGCCACCGAATCGGCGAAGCCGGCCTGGCGGTAGGCCGCAGCGGCGTCGGGGCCGGCGTCTTCGAAGTCCGACAGCAGGGCATCGTCGTGGAACAGGATCCCTTTGAAGGTGGCGTGAGCCGCCAGATCCTCGTAGATCTCACCGATGCGCTGGCGCGCCACCGGGCTGAACGGCGACAGGCGGCGGTACTGCTTGTCGTCTACCGACAGCTGCCCGTTTTGCGGATCGAGGCACTGTACGCGCGGCACGTCAGATCCCAGCTCGAACGCCAACACCGGCATCCAGGCATACACGGCCACGCCGGTGCGCGAAGAGAGCTGCCAGGAGACCCGGTTGAACAGGTCGGCCTTCATCGGCAGCCAGCGGTTGGGGAAATAGAGCTCGCGCACGTTGCCGTCGCCTTTTGGATCGGCGAACGCCTGCAGGAAAACGGTATTGATGCGCAGGTCGTAGATGCGCTGGATCAGCTTGTCGAGGTTTTTGGCCTGCTGCTGCGGATCGGGATCGTAAAGGTAGTCGAGATCGACGTGCGCCACCCGCATGATCTGCCGGTTCTGTATCTGCGTCAGCTGCTGGGCGAAGCTCGTCAGCGACGGGTTGCCGGCCACCAGCATGCGCGGCACGTTCTCAGGCGCGTTGACGTCTGCCAGCCCGTTCTCCAGCGTCAGCGCCATGCGGTAACCGTGCTTGCGCGCGATGTCCAGCGCCACGCCGCCGGCCGCGCCGTACGGCCAGACCCAGACGCGCGGCGCCTTGCCGGTGGCGGCGGTGATGCGCTGGGTGATCAACGCCACGTCCTTCTCGATGCGTTGGCGATATTCCGCCTCGCTTTCGTAGCGGCCCTGTTTGGCGTCATACAACCGATTGGCAACCGCCGGTTCGGTATTGCCCTGCGGGTTGGCGATGCCGCCGTAATGCGAAGCGTAGGTGTGCGCGCCGATCTCCACCAAGCCGGAGTCCGACACTTCCCGCACCTGCTGCCAGGTGAGGAAGCGATCGCGCGGCGTCATCAGGCCGCCGAAATCGACCGGCTTGTCGGCCGGCGCATCCAGCCAGACGCCGACCGGCGCCAGCACCGCCGGCCAGTTGTAGGCCTTCAGCAGCGGGAAGACCCGGCTGTGGAAGCTGCGGTAGCCGTCGTCGAAGGTCAGCAGCACCGCCTTGTTCGGCAACGCCGGGCCGCCGTTTTGCGCCTGCAGGATCTGCTCGACCGACACCGGCTGGTAGCCGTTTTGCTTCAGCCAGGCGAACTGTTCATTGAGCGCGCTGGTGCGCACCGACATGTAGCGCTGGTCCGCCGCGCCGTCTTCCACGTCGTGATACGCCAGCACCGCGTAACGGTTGGCCGGCCACGGGCGTTCCATCGGCCCCACGGGCCGCTCCGCCGGCGGCGTGAAGCGCGGCACGTCCGCCTGGCTGCAGGCGGTGGTCAGCAACGCGGCCAACACGAAAAGCGAAGATCGAATAAGCATGATTATTCCTTTAAAAACGGTAATTCAGATCAAACGTCACGCCGATGTTCCGCTCGCGCTTGCCGTCGTAAGGATGCTTCTCAAACTGCAGCATCGCGCCGGCGTCCAACACCCCGTTCCAGCTGATGCGCTGGCCGTAACCCAGCTGGGTGATCGGCTTGCGCGCATAGTCCCGCTGCCAATAGCTGCCGGCGCCGGCCTGGAACTGCTGGCTCCACTCGGTCTGATAATGGCGATACAGGGTGTGATCGAGCGTTAACGACGGCAGCAGCGTGAAGTCGCGCTTCGGGTTGTAATACGGCACGTTCTCCTGGCTGTTGCGGCTGCCGGACAGCGTCAGGTTCATGTCCAGCCGATAACGGGCGCCGGCGAGCAGCCGTTGCCGCCCTTCCAGGCCGTATTCCAGCCGGTTGTTGCCGTCCGAGAAGTGCGAAGGCGCCACGCTGGCGCGCAGCTCGCGGCTTTCGTTCTGCTGCCAACGCAGCCACAGGTTGCCGCCGTTGGCGCTGATGCCGTTGATCAACGCGCGCAGCGGCGTCTCGGCCGACAGGCGCGCCACCGAACCGCCGAGGCGCCATTGATCATTCAGGTCATACCAGGATGAAAGGCGCAGGCCGAGCTCATTGCCGTGGCCGTAGTTGCGGTTGGCCACCTCGGCTTCCAGCCACAGATCGCGCGAGCGCCACTCGGCGCCGGCGCTGAGATCGCGGTTGATGCCCTTGCCCTCGTCGAACTGGCCGGTGTTGAATCCCCAGCCGGTGAACAGCCGCCAGTTGTCGTCGATCGGCGGTGAATAGAGCGCGGCGTGAATGCCGAAATCGTGGCTGCCGCTGACCGGCCCGTCGGAATCGATGCCCTGATTGCCGCTGATGCGCAGTTCAGACATGTGGTGAATGCGGCGCGAACGCTCGAGCTGCTGAGCGGCGACGCTTTCCGGCGCGCGTTGGATGACGTCGTCGGCCAGCAAATCCAGCTGCCGCCACTCCTGCAATTCCTGCGCGACATAGCCCTGCTGGATCTCCAACGGCAGGCTGCGCGGCTCCAGCCCTTCCACCTGCTTCAACTCGTCCTCGGCGCGGCGCGGCCAGCCGCGCGCCAAATAAACGCTGGCCAATGAGATGCGCAGCCCCTGATTGCCCGGCGCCGTGCGCGCCAGATGGGTCAACTGCCGTTCGGCCTCGGCCAGATCGCGTTGATAAACCCGTGACTGCGCCAGCAGCGATTGGCCGACCAGCCAGTCATCGTTGTAGGCCAGCGTCGGCAACTGGTACAAGCGGGTCGCGTAGGGATAGCGCTGGCTGACGCGCTGCGCCAGCAACGCCGCCCGATCGATGCGTTCGTCCTCCGCCTGCGCGTAAAACAGATCGGTTTCGTCTTCGGCGGTCACCGCCTGCGGCGCGGCGGCGTTCAAGCGGCTGAAAATGGCCTGCGCCTTATCCGGCTGCTGCAGGTAGAGGTAGGCGGACGCCGCCCAGCGCTGGGCATAATCCGGCACCGTGCGCCCTTCCGCCTGCAAGGTTTGATACTCGCTCACCACATCGGCCATGCGATAACGCACCAGCAGCGCGCCCAGGCGATCGATACGCGCCTGCTGGTAGCTGTCCTGCGCCTCCGGCAGCGGCCGCCACTGCGTCAGCAGTTGGTCATAGCGCGCCAGCGCACGGTCGGCGATGACGAAGCGTTCCTGTTCGCCACGAGCATCGATAAACGACAGCCGCACCAGTTCGGCGGCTTCATCCGCCTGCAGGCGCCGCTGCTGCGCGGGCGGCAATGCCAGTCCCTGGCTTGCACGCAGCGCCGGATCCGCGACCCGGTTCGCCGCCAGCAGCGTCACGTAATAAGCCTGAATGCCGGCGTCGGACGGCGCCAGCGCACGGGCGCGGGTCACGTTTTCCAACGCCGCCCAGCTGCGGCCGGCGGCCTGATCCACATAGGCGCGCGTCAGATACCACGTCGCCGGTTCCAGTAACTTCTCCGCTTTGGCCGCTTCCGTTTGCGCCTGCGCATCCCGCCCGGCATCCGCCAGCGTCATCACGTAGCCACGCTGCAGGCCGCCGTCGGCGGGAGCGAGCTGCAACGCCGCCCGCCACAGGCGCAGCGATGGTTGCCACTGCTTAAGATTGCGGTAGGCGCGGGCCGCCGTCGCCAGGCTGGCGCTATCCCGCTGCAGCGCGGCGCCGTCGGCACGCCAGAGTGCGACCACCTCTTCGTCATGGCCGGCCCAACCGGCCACCTGGATATAATCGGCTCGCTGCTGCAGGCTCAACCCCTCCCGAGCGCGCCGCTGCGATAAATACGCCAGCACCGGCGCGGTATCGCCCGATCTGGCCTGACGGATCAGCGCGTCATAGCGCTCATCCGCCAGCGCGGCGGCCGGCAGGGATAAACCGATAAACAGCAATGACGCCGCATATTTGGTGACGTGGCGTTCGGTAAAGCGTAATGAACGCGAGTTAACTTTAGGCACGAGGTATTCCTTTAATCCGTGAGCTGCTGTCCTGGCAGAGTGCAAATGCGAGCAGGCACCCGAAAAGTCGGCTAGAGCCGTCGGGTAATAAGCATGGAGTAATGAATATTTCTGTCTGGCGCAGACATAAAGAGAATCGAATGCGCCTTTGCCTAAAAAGAGTATTTTATAAAGCTGCCGGTGAATACCGCAGCCAGGTGATATCTGCCTGAAACTGGAATTTCACAATTGTTAATAAGTGAAATAATAAAAATTAAACCACCATAAATCAAATGCATGAACTTTTATCATGATCAATATTCTTATTTTCACCCTTCCGTGTGAAATTGTATAAAAACCGGCGTGATATTTGATTTTAATTCTCATTATCACCCATCAACAGGGATATTAATCCAAACACCTAATTAAATAATCTGTCTTCATGGAAGAAATAATAAGAATATTGCTCACAAAGAAATTAAATTTGCCTGCTAATAATTATTACTTTCAATTTAAATTCCCCCACGGCTGCGTTCATGCTGGCTATCTTCCGGGCATGCCGTCACAATAGCGCCTCATTCAGGCTTCAATCAGGGATTGCCATGTACAGCCACTACCCCGCCCATTACACCTTCGATCGCGACAGCGACGCCTGGCAGATCGGTTTTCACGACTTCCCCGAGTGGCAATCTGCCTGCTATAAACGCGAAGACATCGAGCTGGAAGCGCAGGAAAGCCTGCTGGCCGCCATCGCCGCCGCGATGGACGAAGGGCTGCCCCTGCCCGCCCCTTCCCCTGTGCAAACCGATGATCTGAGAGTACATCTGCCGGCGCTGGTGGCGCTGAAGATCGAGCTGCACAACGCCATGCTGCGCAAAAACACCGGCAAAGCGGCGCTGGCGCGCAAGCTGGGATTCAACGGCGGGCAAATGGAGCGGTTGCTGGATATCGGCTACGCCTCGAAGGTTGAGGCGTTGGAGCAGGCGCTGTATCTGCTGGGCTACGAAGTGCACGTGACAATAAGCGAAGTTTGCCAATAGGTTAGCGGCAGGTAAGCGAAATATTATCCAACGGGGCTAAATTTTCCCCGTTTTGCGCCGATATGATCGCTACCTAATCACTTGTCGCAACAACGAAGGCTAAAAATGGAGTGGAGTCGCCGTCATATTTGGGCCGTTATTCTGCTGTCTTGTCTCGTTTTTTGGGTCATTTTGGCGACCGGCATCAACGCCGTCGCCTGAGCGCCTGCCGCCGCATTGCAATACCTCGATTTTATAGCCCGCTGCGGCGGGCTACTTCCCGGCGCTTGCCCATAAAAAGCGTTATAAAACAGCCCTCACTGTGCAAAAAACAGCCAAAAATTGTGATCAAAAACACAGTATTGAAATCAGACCAGTATTGAGAGTACATTAGCGCCGATCCTGTCGCGGTTCGGATTTTACCTCACGGAGCATGAGGCGCGACAACCGGACAACCCGCGCTCGAGGACGTTGTTCTTTCGCTTGGAAGAATCCGCCCGACAAGCAGGTTGCCCATAAAATACTCAGCACAACAATCGGGATCATTGCTGGCGAGGACTCCAGACAGGAGTTGTTCAGTGAAATATTTTTTGATGGGCGTGTCATTCATGCTGGTTGCCTGGGTTGGCACCTTCATGTTGATGGTTGCCTGACAGCAGCCTGACCGGGAACACAGACAAAGGGACGCGCAAGCGTCCCTTTGGCGCTTCGGCTAGCGATCATTTGCCCGGCATCATGCGGCGCAGGGTGTCGTCCTTGCGCAGATAGTGATGATACAGCGCCGCCAGCGCATGCGCGCCAATGATAAAGTAGCCAACGTTTGCAAGCGTCTCATGCACCGTTTTGACCAGCCGGCGCATCACCGGATCCGGCGTCACCCACTGCGGCACCGGCCAGCCCAGCAAAGACCACGATTTACCGCCATAGGCCAGGGTTAACATACCCAGCAGCGGCAACATCAGGAAGACCACGTACAGCAGCCAATGGAAGATCTTGGCGCCCACTTCCTGCCACTCCTCCAGCGGCGGCGTGGTCGGCGGCGCAGCGCGGAAAGCGCGCACCGCCAACCGAATCAGCATCAGGGCAAAGACCGATACCCCGAAATTAAAGTGCAGATTTTTGACCACCGGCCCCCACGCCTCCGGCATCGAATCCTTCAGCAACATCGCCGAATAGGTGAGGATCACCAGCAGCAGCGTCAGCCAATGTAAAACGATTTGCGATCGCGCGTAGCGGTTGCTCATACACTCAGTCCAAAAAATAAAACTCAGCGTAGTCGAGCATAATGGGGAAATGATGAAGAAAACCTTGGGACGGAAAAATAAGGCCGGGCGAACGCCCGGCCTGACAGGATTATTTGGCGCTGCCCGCCTTGCCCGGCTTCAACAGCCCGTCCGCGCGGAACATCGCCTTGATGCCGCGCACCGCCTGGCGGATACGGTCCTGGTTCTCGATCAGCGCGAAGCGCACGTGGGTATCGCCGTAGTCGCCGAAGCCGATGCCCGGCGAGACGCAGACCTTGGCTTCCGCCAGCAGGCGCTTGGCGAACTCCAGCGAACCTAGGTGGGCATAAGGCTCGGGAATTTTCGCCCACACGTACATCGACGCCTTCGGATTTTCCACCATCCAGCCGGCCTCATGCAGCCCTTTCACCAGCACGTTGCGGCGCTGCCGATACTGCTCGGCGATATCGCGCACGCACTGCTGATCGCCTTCCAGCGCGGCGATGGCCGCCACCTGTAGCGGCGTAAAGGTACCGTAATCGTGATAGCTCTTGATGCGCGCCAGCGCGCTGACCAGCTCGGGGTTGCCGACCATGAACCCGATGCGCCAGCCGGCCATGTTGTAGCTTTTCGACAGGGTGAAAAACTCCACCGCAATGTCTTTCGCCCCCGGCACCTGCATGATCGACGGCGCTTGCCAGCCGTCATAGACGATATCGGCATAGGCCAGATCGTGGATCACCAGCACGTTGTACTGCTTGGCCAGCGCCACCACCCGCTCGAAGAAATCCAGCTCCACGCACTGCGCGGTCGGGTTGGACGGGAAGCCGAGGATCATCATTTTCGGGCGCGGAATGGTTTCCCGAATGGCGCGCTCCAGCTCACCGAAGAAATCCACGCCGTCCACCAGCGGCACAGAACGCACCTGGGCGCCGGCGATCACCGCGCCGTAAATGTGGATCGGGTAGCTGGGGTTCGGCACCAGCACGGTATCGCCGTGATCGAGGGTCGCCAGCATCAGGTGCGCCAGCCCCTCTTTCGAACCGATGGTGACGATGGCTTCGCTTTCCGGATCGATATCCACCTGATAACGGTCGGCATACCAGCGCGAAATGGCGCGGCGCAGGCGCGGAATGCCGCGCGAGGTGGAATAACCGTGGGTGTCGTCGCGCTGGGCGACGGCGCACAGTTTTTCCACGATGTGCGGCGGCGTCGGGCCGTCGGGGTTACCCATGCTGAAGTCGATAATATCCTCGCCGCGACGGCGCGCGGCCATCTTCAGTTCGGCGGTGATGTTGAATACGTAAGGGGGAAGACGTTCAATGCGCGTAAAACGGCGCTGTGGACTGTTATCAGCCATAGGGGATTCCTCGATAGACGTTAGCGCCCGGACCGTCCGAGCGACGCTGGCCAGCGAACTGACCGAATATCGAACATAGCGCAGCGCCGACGAGCTTGTCGATACCCGGCGCGATATTTTTATTTGCCGCCCTGAAACTCCGCCGCCAGCAGCCCGAACAGCCAGTCGTCGCACCACTGCCCCGCCAGACGGTAGTTGTCGCGCAGCGTGCCTTCCAGCTGAAAACCGCACGACTCCAGCAGGCCGCGCGAAGCGAGGTTGCCCGCGGTCACGGTGGCGGTCAGCTTGTGAAAACCGCAGGCGTTCACCGCAAAATCCAGCACCGCCCGCAGCGACTCCTTGCCATAGCCCTTGCCCTGGCCGGCAGGCAAACTCCCGTATCCCACTTCCGCCTGCCGATACGGCACCCACTGCGGGCGAAAGCCGGTAACGCCCACAGCCTCCCCGCTGTGCTTCTCACGCATCACCAGGCACAGCCACTGCTCACCGTGTTTGTCCCAGGCCGGCAGCCGCTCCTCGAACCGGGCGCGGATCTCCGCTTCGCTGCGCGGATCGGAGATGTAACGAATCACCTCGGGATCTTGGTACAGGCGCAAAAACAGCGGCCAATCCTCGGCGGTTATCGACTGTAAGTGCAGACGTTCAGTGACCAGCTTCATAAAATCTCCGAAAAACGAAAAAGAGGAACTTACGAATGAAAGATATCTCTTTATTTTCCTCGATTGGTTGCCGATAATCATTCACGTTAAAACCACAAAACCATAACGTCTTGCCCGATTCCCTACAACCGCTCGCCGCAGTCACTCACACGGCACGAGGAGAACACCATGGCCTCTTTAGTCATCGACGATATTCCGCAGACGATCGTTAACGTCAAGCGCCAGCTGCGCCAGGCATTGCCGAACTACCGCGATGTATTTCTGGCGCTGGAAGAGAACATCCGCGGCCAGGTCGAACAGATCCGGCGCGAGCTGGCCGCCGGCCACAATCCGGTGCCGCAGATCGACGCGGAAGATATCCTGCAGCAGCGCGTCAGCGAGCAGCAGATAGCGCTGATCAAACAGCGCGGCGCCTGCGCCATTCGCGGCGTGTTTCCCCGCGCCAAGGCCGAGGGCTGGAACCGGGAAATCGGCGACTACCTCGAGCGCAACAACTTCGTCGAGCGGTTGAAAAACGCCGCCGAAGACAACTATTTCGGCAAACTGGCCGCCAGCAAACCGCAGATCTACGGCATCTATTGGTCGAAACCGCAGGTCGAGGCGCGGCAGGATGCGCGCATGCATGCGGTGCAGGTGTTCCTCAACAGCCTATGGGCCACCGAGAGCAACGGCAAACAGCATTTCGATCCGACCCGCGTCGCCACCTATGCCGATCGCACCCGCCGCCGCCCGCCGAACTCCTCGTCGCTGGGCCTGTCGCCGCACGTCGACAGCGGCACCATCGAGCGCTGGCTGGACGAAAACTTCCGCTATGTGTATCGCCACGTTTTCTCCGGCGACTGGCAGCAGTACGATCCCTTCGCCGCCGACGGCCGCACCGAGGTGCGCGAGATAGCCTCGCCGGCGGTCTGTTCGATGTTCCGCACCTTCCAGGGCTGGACGGCGCTGACGCCGCAGCGCACCAATGCCGGCACGCTGAACCTGGTGCCGATCGCCAATGCCATGGCCTATGTGCTGCTGCGCGCGCTGCAGGACGACGTCGCCGACGACGATCTGTGCGATGCGGCGCCGGGCCGCGCGCTGTCGATCTCGGAAAAATGGCATCCCCTTTTATTAAGTGGGATTTCCCCTATTCCCGATCTGGAGCCGGGCGACACGGTATTTTGGCACTGCGACGTGATCCACGCGGTGGAGAACGAGCATAACGGCGAGTTCGACAGCAACGTGATGTACATCGCCGCCGCGCCGGGCTGCGAGAAAAACGACGCCTATCTGCAGCGCCAGCTGCCGAGCTTTATCAACGGCAGAACGCCGCCGGACTTCGCCCCCGACGACTTCGAGGTGGATTTCGACGGCCGCGCCACCGCCGACCTGCTGACGCCGCTGGGCAAAGCGCAGCTCGGCATGGGCTGATCCCCCGCCCGTGGCGCGCGCCACGGGCCCCTTTCGCTGTGGTATACTGCCGCCATCCGTAGGCCGCAGCGAGAACCCGTCGTGCACCCTTTTTTTGAAATGCTGTTGGCGGTGTTTGATCGCGCCGCGCTGATGTTGATCTGTCTGTTTTTCCTGACCCGCACCCGGCTGTTCCGCCAACTGCTGCAAAAAGAAGACCATACGCCGCTCGAGCTCGGCATCGTCACGGCGATCTTCTCGCTGTTCGCGCTGTTCAGCACCTACTCCGGCATCAACGTCGAAGGATCGCTGGTCAACGTGCGCGTCATCGCCATCATGGCCGGCGGCATCCTGTTCGGCCCCTGGGTGGGCATCGTCACCGGCATCGTCGCCGGGGTGCACCGCTATCTGATCGACATCGGCGGCATCACCTCGGTGCCTTGCCTTATCACCAGCATCATCGCCGGCATCAGCGCCGGCTACATCAACCTCAAGGTGAAAAAAGAGCAGCGCTGGCGCGCCGGCATCGTCGGCGGCATGCTGTGCGAATCCCTCACCATGCTGCTGATCGTGCTGTGGGCCAAGCCGACCGAGCTTGGGTTGGACATCGTGTCGCAGATTGCCCTGCCGATGATCCTCGGCACGGTGTGCATCGGCCTGATCGTGCTGCTGGTGCAGAGCGTCGAGGATGAAAAAGAGGTGATCGCCGCGCGCCAGGCCAAGCTGGCGCTGGATATCGCCCACAAGACGCTGCCCTATTTTCGCAACATCAACAGCGAATCGCTGGCCACCATCTGCGATATCATCCGCCAGGACATCCGCGCCGACGCGGTGGCGATCACCGATACCCATCAGGTGCTGGCCTACGTCGGCGTAGGGCGCGAAGCCTACCCGATCGGCCGCGAAGGGCTGAGCCGCGTCACCCGAGAAAGCATTCGCCACGGCAAAATCATCATCAAGAACAACCTGGAAAACCCGGCCGCGCCGCAGATCCATTCGCAGCTGGTGGTGCCGCTGTGGGAAAAAGGCGAAGTGACCGGCGCGCTGAAAATTTACTACTGCCACGCCCACCAGATCACCAACACGCTGAAGGTGATGGCGGTCGGGCTGTCGCAGATCATCTCCACGCAGATCGAGGTTTCCCGCATCGAGCATCTGCGCCAGATGGCGGACAAAGCCGAAATGCGCGCGCTGCAGAGCAAGATCAACCCGCACTTCCTGTTCAACGCGCTGAACGCCATCTCTTCCTCTATTCGCCTGAATCCGGACACCGCGCGCCAGCTGATCATCAATCTGTCGCGCTACCTGCGCTACAACCTGGAACTGAACGACGAACTGATCGATATCCGCAAGGAGCTGCATCAGATTCAGGACTATATCGCCATCGAACAGGCGCGCTTCGGCGCCAAGCTGACGGTGATTTACGACATCGACGACGACGTCTCGGTGCGCATTCCCAGCCTACTGATCCAGCCGCTGGTGGAAAACGCCATCGTGCACGGCATCCAGCCCTGCAAGGGTAAAGGGGTGGTGGTGATCGCGGTGAAAGATCAGGGCGATCGGGTGAAGATTTCGGTGAAGGATACCGGCCACGGCATCAATCAGGAAACCATCGACCGGGTGGCGCGCAACGAGATGCCGGGCCACAATATCGGCCTGCTCAACGTGCACCACCGCGTGTCGCTGCTGTATGGTGAAGGGCTGCATATCCGCCGCCTGGAGCCGGGCACCGAAATCGCGTTCTACATCAGCAAAAACGGCGGCAAGCTGCATCAGGAACCGAGCGCGCCGCCGGTCGGGGAGGCCTCATGAAAGCCATCATCGTGGAAGACGAATTCCTCGCGCAGGAAGAACTCAGCTACCTGATCAAGAAACACAGCAATATCGATATCGTCGCCAGCTTCGAGGACGGGCTCGACGTCCTGAAATACCTGCAAACCCACCAGGTCGACGCCATTTTCCTCGACATCAATATCCCGTCGCTGGACGGCGTGCTGCTGGCGCAAAACATCAGCAAGTTCGCGCATCGCCCGTCGATCGTGTTCATCACCGCCTATAAAGAGCACGCGGTGGAAGCGTTCGAGATCGAGGCGTTCGACTATATCCTCAAGCCCTATCACGAAGCGCGCATCGTCACCATGCTGCAAAAGCTGGAGGCGCTGCACCAGCGCCCCGCCGGTGGGGCGGAACCGGCCAGCGCGCCGAGCCGCGGCAGCCACAGCATCAACCTGATCAAAGACGAGCGGATCATCGTTACCGACATCAACGACATCTACTACGCCGCCGCCGATGAAAAGGTGACGCGGGTCTATACCCGCCGGGAAGAGTTCGTGATGCCGATGAACATCACCGAGTTTTACGGCCGGCTGCCGGAAGCGCATTTCTTCCGCTGCCATCGCTCTTACTGCGTTAACCTGGCGAAGATCCGCGAGATCGTGCCCTGGTTCAACAATACCTACATTCTGCGGCTGAGCGATCTTGAGTTTGAAGTGCCGGTCAGCCGCAGCAAGGTGAAAGAGTTTCGCCAGCTGATGCGCCTGTAAGCGCTTACCAGCGCGGGCCCGGACGGTAGTAATAGCCGGGCGGGAGCGGTGGCGGCAGGCGGTAATGCGGCCGATCTCGCCAGTCGCGCCGCGGCGGCCCGTAGTAAATCACCCGTGGCGGCGGGCCATAATAGTACCCGCGCGGGCGTTCATGCCGGTGGTGATCGGCCCACCAGCGCGGATCGCGCCAGCGATAGCCGTCCCAGTAGTGGCCGCGATTATCGCGATCGCCGATATGCAACGACAGGCCCGGCACGTTCACGCCGATGGACACGTCGGCCTGGCTCGCCAGCGGCAGCGCCAGCAGCGCGGCCAGTAACAACAGCGTTTTTTTCATTTCATGGACTCCTGCAGAGCGGACCTCGTCCGATCGCAGATAACATAGTCCCGCGCTCATCGCCGCTCTATAGGCGCAATGCCGATTTACGCCTTTCAGACGCATCCTTCACAATCTCACCACAATCGTTCACCGGCAGTTAACAATAAATCGTTGATATCTTTGATGTAGATCACGTGTCACCCACGGCATTTCACGCGCTTTTCGGCGCAAAAACGGCAACTCACGCCGCATAACATGCATTTCATTCCTTCCGCCGTGCAACTCATTCCCGATCCGCCGCCCGCCGGGGGGGCCGGCCATATAATAAGCCCATACCGCGGGAACACAGCTTCACCCCGCAAATTTCAGCCAGCGGCTCACGCCCGGCAACGCACACACAGGAAGGAGACCGGCCATGAACACCAAACCGGCAAATCGCAGCTTAATCGTTCTCGGCACCATCATCTGTCAGATGGGCCTGGGCACCATCTACACCTGGAGCCTGTTCAACCAGCCGCTGGTCGACAAGTTCCACTGGGGGCTGGCGGACGTCGCCACCACCTTCTCCATCACCAGCTTCTTCCTGGCCTTCGCCACGCTGTTCGCCGGCAAGCTGCAAGAGCGCTTCGGCATCCGCAACCTGACGCTGTGTTCCGGCATTCTGGTCGGCCTGGGCCTGATCGCCAGCGCCCACGTCAGCTCGCTCGACATGATCTACCTGCTGGCCGGCGTGGTGGTGGGCTTTGCGGTCGGTATCGCCTACATCTCCACCCTGTCCAACCTGATTAAGTGGTTCCCGGCCAATAAAGGCCTGATTTCCGGCATCTCCGTCGGCGCCTTCGGCAGCGGCAGCCTGCTGTTCAAATACGTCAACGCCGCCCTGATCGCCGACGTCGGCGTTTCCGGCGCCTTCTTCTACTGGGGTGCCATCGTGATGGGTCTGATCGTCGTCGGTTCCCTGCTGCTGAAAGAGCCGGTGCTGGCGACCAACGCCGCGCAGCAAGGCGCCAACGGTCTGGGCAACGACTTCAGCGTGCGCCAGATGCTGGCCACCAAAGAAGCCTACCTGCTGTTCACCATCTTCTTCGCGGCCTGCATGAGCGGTCTGTACCTGATTGGCATCGTGAAAGACATGGGCGTTCAACTGGCCGGGATGGATTTGGCCACCGCCGCCAACACCGTGTCCGCCGTCGCCATCTTCAACACCGCCGGCCGCATCATCCTGGGTACGCTGTCCGATAAAGTGGGCCGCATGCGCGTCATCAGCTTCACCATGCTGGTTACCGTGCTGGCGATTGTCGCCCTGAGCTTCATGACCCTGAACCACACGCTGTTCTTCATCTGCGTCGGCGCGGTGGCCTTCTGCTTCGGCGGCAACATCACCGTGTTCCCGGCGATTGTCGGCGACTTCTTCGGCCTGAAAAACCACAGCAAAAACTACGGCATCATCTACCAGGGCTTCGGCCTGGGCGCGCTGGCCGGTTCGTTCGTCGCCAAATACTTCGGCGGCTTCCACGCCACCTTCATGGTGATTGGCGTCCTGTCCGCCGCCTCTCTGCTGATTACGCTGTTCATCAAAGCGCCGAAGGCGGTGGAAGCGGAAACGGCAGAAACCACCCAGACGGCGGAATTGGCCAAAGCCTGATCCCCCGCGAAAACGACAAGGGGCGCAACCTGCGGGTTGCGCCCCTTTTTTTATTACTTCATCTCTGGGCTTACAGATGCATGCCCAGCGTCTGGCGCAGATGCGCGCCGGCACCCAGCAGGCCCGGCTGGCCGTGCGTTATCATGAACACCGGGATGTCTCGCACATAGTCGCGGAAGCGCCCCTTGTCTTCGAAGGCGGCGCGAAAGCCCGAGGCCTTGAAGAATTCCATAAAGCGCGGCACGATGCCGCCGGCGATGTACACGCCGCCAAAGGTGCCCAAATTCAGCGCCAGGTTGCCGCCGAAGCGCCCCATGATCACGCAAAACAGCGACAGCGCACGGCGGCAATCGATGCAGCTGTCGGCCAGCGCCCGCTCGGTGATGTCCTTCGGCTCCCATTTTTCCGGCAGGCGGTTGTCCGCCTTGACGATGGCGCGATACAGATTGACCAGGCCCGGCCCGGACAGCACGCGCTCGGCGGAAACGTGCCCCACTTCACCGCGCAGTACCTCCAGAATGATGTCCTCTTCTTCGCTGTTCGGCGCGAAATCGACATGGCCGCCCTCGCCCGGCAGGCTGACCCAGCGGCGATCGACGTGCACCAGGTGGGCGACGCCCAGCCCGGTGCCGGCGCCGTACACCGCGATCGGTTTGCCCGGCTGCGCATCGCCGCCGCCAAACTGCAGCACGTCATCTGGCGAAAGCATCGGGATCGCCATCGATACGGCGGTGAAATCGTTGATCACTTCCAGGTGGCTCAGCCCCAGGCTGGCCTTCATTTCTTTGATCGAGAACGCCCAGCTGTGGTTGGTCATCGCCACCCAGTCTTCGGTCACCGGGCAGGCGATCGCGATACAGGCGTCCTGCACCTCGATATCGCACGCTTTCAGGTATTGGCGGATCACCGCCTCCAGGCTGTCGAACTCCAGGCCGGAATAGGTTTTCGCCTGGGTAATTTCACCCGTCGCAACAGTGCACAACGCCAGGCGGGCATTGGTGCCGCCAACATCACCCACGAGGGCATAGGTCATTGATTTCGTCTCCGCAAAATGAAAAATAAAAAGCTGCCCACACTGTAAAATCCTGCTGCGAAAACAACAATCACCCGCCCCGGATCTGCACCCCAATAGCGATCCGGATCACAAAAAACGTTTCAGCTTACCCGCGACGCCGCGCCTTGAAACAAATTGCGGCAAAAAACGCCCCCCGGCGACTGTTAACCGTCATCGCCGCCGGGCAATATCAATGCGTGCCTGCGCGCCGATAGTCTGGCAAGCTGTGGCCACAGCCCAACCACCCGCTCTCCCTGCCCTGTAGGGAGGCATCGACAAGGGATTACCCATGCTGCATCCGCGCGCCAATGCCATGTTGGCCTTTGCTTTGCCTGCGCTGATTATCGGTTCCGCTTCCAGTCTGGTGCTGCTGCTGGTGATGAAAGTCGCCGCCGCGCTGCAGCAATTACTGTGGGTAACCCTGCCCGATGCGCTGAGCCTGGATGCCCAGTCGCCCTGGTGGCCGGTCGCGATGCTGACGCTGACCGGCGTGGCGGTGGGCATTATCGTGCGCTATATGCCGGGCCACGCCGGGCCGGACCCGGCGACGGAATCGCTGATCGGCATGCCGCTGCCGCTCTCCGCCCTGCCGGGGCTGGGGTTGGCGCTGATCGTCGGCCTGGCCGGCGGCGTCAGCCTGGGGCCGGAGAACCCGATCACCGCCATCAATATCGCGCTGGTAGCGGCCGCCGGTGCGCGCCTGCTGCCGAAGGTGCCGCGCATGGACTGGATCATCCTGGCGGCCGCGGGCACCATCGGCGCGATGTTCGGCACGCCGGTCGCCGCCGCGCTGATCTTCTCGCAAACCCTGGCGGGCAATAACGAAACGCCGCTGTGGGATCGCCTGTTCGCCCCGCTGGTGGCCGCCGCCGCCGGCGCGGTCACCACCCAGATGTTCTTCGTGCCCAATTTCGCCCTGCAGCTCGACGCCTACGACGTGACGCGGCTGCCGGACATCTTCAGCGGCGCCATCGTGGCGCTGATCGCCATCGCGCTCGGCATGGTGGCGCTGTGGTGCTTCCCGCACGTTCACCGCCTGTTCCATTCGATGAAGAATCCGGTGTTGATGTTAGGGCTGGGGGGTTTTGTGCTGGGCCTGCTGGCGCTGGTGGGCGGAGAGATTACCCTGTTCAAAGGGCTGGATGAAATGAAGCGCCTCGCGCAAGACGACGGCTATTCGGTGCCGGCGCTGTTGGCCATTACCCTGACCAAGCTGGCGGCGCTGGTGATCGCCGCCGCCAGCGGCTTTCGCGGCGGGCGCATCTTCCCGGCGGTGTTCGTCGGCGTGGCGCTGGGGCTGATGCTGCACCAGCACGTTCCGGCGGTGCCGGCGGCGATCACCGTCTCCTGCGCCATCATGGGGCTGGTGCTGGTGGTGACGCGCGACGGCTGGCTCAGCCTGTTCATGGCAGTGGCGGTGGTGCCGGATCTGCACCTGCTGCCGGTCTTGTGCATCGTGATGCTGCCCGCCTGGCTGGCGCTGGCGGGCAAACCGCTGATGCTGGTGAACCGCCGGCAACCGCCGCACGACGATTAGGCCAGCGCGAACGCCGCGGCGGCGCGGGCGTGGATCGCGGTGGTGTCGAACACCGGCACCGAGGCATCCTGCTCGCTCACCAACAACCCTATCTCGGTGCAGCCGAAAATAATCCCCTGCGCGCCCTGCTGCTCCAGATCGCTGATGATCCGGCGATATTCGTCGCGCGAGGCGTCGCGAACTTTACCGAGGCACAGTTCGTCATAGATGATGCGGTGTACGATGTCGCGATCGGCGCTGACCGGCGTCACCACCTCAATGCCGTGCAATTCCTGCAGGCGGCCACGGTAGAAGGTCTGCTCCATGGTAAAGCGCGTGCCCAGCAGCCCGACGCGGCGAATGTTTTTTTCCCGCACCTGCAGCGCCGTGGCGTCGGCGATGTGGATCAGCGGCAGGCCGCTGGCCTGCTCGACCGCCTCCGCCACCTTGTGCATGGTGTTGGTGCAGATCACGATGGCTTCGGCGCCGGCGGCGCGCAACGCCACCGCGGCGGCGGCCAGCAATCGGCCGGCGCCGTCCCAATCGCCCTGATGCTGCAATCGCTCGATCTCCTGAAAATCGACGCTGTAGAGCACGATTTTGGCCGAATGCAGCCCGCCGAGGCGCGCCTTTATCTGCTCGTTGATGGTGCGGTAATACGGAATGGTGGATTCCCAGCTCATGCCACCCAGCAAGCCCAACACTTTCATTTTTCTTTCCTCAGCCTGTTGCGACAATCCTCTGACCTTACCTGAGAATCGCCGGGCTGACGACGCCTTATTCAGCGCCGGAATTGATCGGCTGGCGCGCTTCGAACCAGCGCTGGCGCAGCGTGTCGTACAGCCAGTTATAGGCCATGGTGTAGGGCAAGAAGAACAGGAAGAAACCGATTTCCAGCATAAACGCCTGCGCCCAGGAGATGCTCAGCATCCAGGCGGCGATCGGTACGCCGATCAGGATAAAACCAGCTTCAAAGCCGACGGCGTGCAGCGCACGCACTTTCAGGTTACGCACCACCCGGCTGACCGGCCACAGGCGGTCGAACACCGTGTTGTAAACCATGTTCCACAGCATAGCGACGGTGGAGAGCATCACCGCCAACGCACCGACCTGCACCATTGAGCGGTTCAGCAGCCACGCGCCCAGCGGGGCGCAAATCATCACGGCGATGGCCTCGAAACCGACGGCGTGGACGATACGTTCAATGAGAGACTTGTTTTGCAGTTGCATACATCACCTTTTTTCCGACAGTTGTTGCGAAAGTCAGGTGATTATCATCGCTTTTTTGGGTAGATTAAAAATAGATACCATCGATAAAGTAGATAGTTTATGCACTATTCCCCGGAAGCGCTGCACGCGTTTGTCGAAGCCGCCGCCCTCGGCTCGTTTTCCGCCGCCGCGCGCAAGCTGCGCAAAAGCCAATCCACCATCAGCACCGCCATCGCCAATCTGGAGGCCGACCTGGCGCTGACGCTGTTCGATCGCAGCGCGCGCCAGCCGGTGCTCACCGCCGCCGGCCGCAAAGTGCTGGGGCATGTGCAGGCGATCCTCGCCGCCAGCGAGCGGCTCGACGCCCTGAGCATTCAACTGGCGGGCGAGGTCGAACCGCGCCTGAGCATGGTGTTCTCCGATACCTATCAACCCAAGCATCACGATCAATTGATGCAACAATTCGAACTGCGTTACCCGGAGATTGAGCTGGAGTGGATGATCGCCGAGGAAGGCGACGTTATCGATCTGCTGCAAAGCGGCCGCGCGCATTTGGGCATGGTGGAAGTGCAAAAAAGTTATCCGCCGGATATCGCTTTCTCCCGCTTGCCGGAACAGACCGAAATGGGGCTGTTCGTCGCCCATCAGCACCCGCTGGCGCAGGTCGCCGCGCCGACGCCGGAGCAGTTGTCCAGCACCCGTCAGCTGATCCTGAATACCTACACCGGCGCCGAAGCGGCCAGACAGGGTGGCCTGGTTTGGTCGGCGCCCAGCTATCTGCTGTTGCTGGAGATGGCGGAACAGGGGTTCGGCTGGGCGGTGTTGCCGCACTGGCTGGTGCAGCAATACGGCCACGGCAGACTCACCCAGCTGCGGCCGCGCGGTTGGCCAAAACTGATTTCGGTGGATGCGGTATGGTCCAAACTGACCCCGCCGGGCCCGGCGGGGTTCTGGATGCTGGAGCGCCTGCTGGGAGATACCCTGCCTTAAGCGGCGGCGTTGCGCGCCTGAATGGCGCGCGAAACGGTGTCGAGCAGCTCGGGAATGTCCATCTTCGGCAGCATCACTTCAATGAAGACCAGCCGATCGCCGTCGGCTACCTCGCGCAGCGCCTGGCGCAAGCCGTCCGGATCGCTGACCCGCAGCGCCTTCACCGGCCGCTCGCCGGCCAGCGCAGGCGGCAGCTGCGTCCAGTTCCAGCGCGCGATGTCGTTATAACGTTGCTCCGGCCCGTGGATGGCGCGCTCGACGGTATATCCCTGATTATTCAGCACGAAGATCACCGGCTTAAGCCCGTCGCGCAGCATCGATCCCAGCTCTTGCACGGTCAGTTGCGCGGCGCCGTCGCCAATCAGCAGCACTGCCCGACGCTGCGGTTCGGCGGTCTGCACGCCGAACGTCGCCGGCAGGGTATAGCCGATCGATCCCCAGAGCGACTGCACGATCAACCGGCAGCCGCGCGGCAACGTCAGCGCCGCCGCACCAAAACAGGCGGTGCCCTGATCGGCCAACACGATATCCCCGGGCCGCAGGAAATCCTGCATCTGCCGCCAGAAGGCGTGCTGATCCAGCCCTTCCCCATCGCCTTCCGGCAGCGCCGGGCGGACGATCGGCGGCAACGGCCAACGCGACGCCAGCGACAGGCTCAGGCGATGCAGCGCCCGCACCGCCTCGCGCATCGGAATGCGGCTAAAGCGCTGCCGCCCGACCCAGGCTTCGAACGGCTGAATGTCGATGCATTTTTCCACCGGCAGATGATGCGTGAAACCGGCGGTAATGGTGTCGGTCAAACGCACGCCGACGTTGATCACCACATCGGCGTTTTCGATAAGCTGTTTCACCGCCGGATCGCTGGCACCGCCGCAGTAGGTACCGACAAAACCGGCGCGGTTCTCATCCAGCACGCCTTTGCCGAGCAGCAGCGTAGCGTGCGGAATGTCGACCTCCTGCAGCCACTCGTCCAGCGCCGCTTCGGCGCCGAAGCGCTCGGCCAGGAAGTCCGCCAGCAGCGATACCCGCCGCGCCGACAGCAGCTTTTCGCGCGCCGCGGCGATAAACGCCTGCAATGCGCTGCGCGACAGTTTGGCCTGGCGCAGCATCAGCGGCGCCGGTTTACTCGGCAGCGGCGCCTGCGCGACGTCGCTGGGCAACATCAGGTAAACCGGGCGATGCTCCAGCAAGGCGGCGCAGATCAGGCGGTCGATCTCCTCTGCGGCGTTGTCGGCGGTCAGGTCGGCCTGCGCGACGGTTACCTCTTTGGCTATCCGGGCGAAGTGGGTGAAGTCGCCATCCCCCAGCGAATGGTGCAGCAAATCACCGGCGCGCTGAGCGCGCTGCGCCGGCGTGCCGACCACGTGGATCACCGGCAGGTATTCGGCGTAGCTGCCGGCCACCCCGTTTAACGCGCTCAGCTCGCCGACGCCAAAGGTGGTGAGCAGCGCGGCCGCCGGTTTGCAGCGCGCATAGCCGTCGGCGGCGTAGGCGGCGTTCAGCTCGTTGGCGCAGCCTACCCAGGTGATTTGCGGATGGGCGAGGACGTGATCGAGGAATTGCAGGTTGTAATCCCCCGGCACGCCGAAGAAATGACGGATGCCGATTTGGGCCAGACGATCGAGCAGATAATCGGCCACCGTAAAGGTCTGAGTCATGATCATCACCTGTCTGCAGCTGGAGCGATTACCTTTAAGTATCGAAGATGCTGTTCAAATTTCGAACAAGGATTCCTGCATCGATCGGCAACCTGGCGTTACATGCCGGCGCTGTGATCGCTCCCCCGGCAGCGCGGTGTGAAAGCGTATACACTCAAAGCACTTCACCTCTCGCCGACAAGGATAACTATGTCCTACCCCGCCTCCCCCTCACGTTATCAAGACATGGAATACCGGCGCTGCGGCCGCAGCGGGCTGAAGCTGCCCGCCGTCTCGCTCGGACTGTGGCACAATTTCGGCGACGCCACGCTGTACGACAACGCCCGCGGCCTGATCCGCTGCGCCTTCGATCGCGGCATTACTCATTTCGATCTGGCCAATAACTACGGCCCGCCGCCCGGCGCCGCCGAGGAGAACTTTGGCCGCATACTCAACGCCGATCTGCGGGCCTGGCGCGATGAGCTGATCGTCTCATCCAAAGCCGGTTACACCATGTGGCCCGGCCCCTACGGTGATTGGGGCTCGAAAAAGTACCTGGTCGCCAGCCTCGATCAGAGCCTGAAGCGCATGGGGCTGGAGTATGTGGATATCTTTTATCATCATCGGCCGGATCCGGAGACGCCGCTGGAAGAAACCATGGCGGCGCTGGATTTGTTGGTGCGCCAGGGCAAAGCGCTGTATGTCGGCCTGTCCAACTACCCGGCCGAGCGCGCGCGGCAGGCATTCGACATTCTGCAGCGGCTCGGCACGCCGTGCGTGATCCACCAGCCGAAGTATTCGATGTTGGAACGCGGGCCGGAGACGGCGCTGCTGGATACGCTGGCGGAGCATGGCGTCGGCTCGATCGCCTTCTCGCCGCTGGCGGGCGGCCTGCTGACCGACCGCTACCTGCACGGCGTTCCGCAAGATTCCCGCGCCGCCAGCGGCAGCCGGTTCCTGCAGCCGGAGCAGTTGACCGCCGAGCGGCTGGACAAGGTGCGCCGCCTCGATGCGCTGGCGCGGCAACGCGGGCAGAAGCTGTCGCAAATGGCGCTGGCCTGGGTGCTGCGCGGCGATCGCGTTACCTCGGTGCTGATCGGCGCCAGCAAGAATGCGCAGATAGAAGACGCGGTGGGCATGCTGGCCAATCGCCACTTCAGTGAAAAAGAACTCGCGCAGATCGAGAAAATCTTATTGTAATCGCTTACAAATTCCGCCGCTCAATCGAGCGGCGATACCCCAGAAAAATCTCAAATCTTGGCCTTCGTCGCCGTTTTCAGAGTGGCTCTAAGATTCAACCCTATGCGCCGGCGCTATGATGCCGATATTGCAGCAAAAATAACGATAAGGCCGCTTTTTTAAACTGATGAACGCGCTTCATAAAGTGACAAACGGCCAGGCCGCGCAAGCGGAAAGGAGAAGTCATGTTTAAACCTCTGCTCTTGGCCGCCATCTTGGCGGCGACGGTACTGCCCGCCGCACAGCAGGCGCACGCCGAAGGGATCAGCATCGATCTGATGCCGGGCGTTTCACTGCGCATCGGCGATCGGGACAATCGCGGCCGTTACTGGGACGGTTACGACTGGCGCGATCGCGACTGGTGGCAAGGCCATCAGGGGCGCTATCTCGGCGACCGCAGCCGCCGCGGTTACTACTGGGACGGCTATCGCTGGCGCGACCGCGACTACTGGCGCAAACACTATTACTATCATGAAGGACGCTATCGTAAATACGACAGGCATTACGATAAGCACCACTGGAAGAAAGAGAAAAAGCACCACCACGATCATGACCGCGATCGCTGGCGCCGCCACGGCGATGACGACCGCGATTAACGACGACGGGCCGGCGCAATGCCGGCCCGCGCTATTTTCGCCTACAGCACGCTGCCGATCAGCAGGTAGCCGTTCAATCCCACCACCACCAGCACGATCAGCTTGCCCAGGTTTTGCACCACAGGGCCGTTGACCATCTCCCCCATCAGCGCCCGATTGCCGGTGAAAGCCAGCAGCGGCACCAGCGCCAGCGCGATGCCGAAGCTGAGCAGCACCTGGCTCAGCACCAGAATGCGCGTGGCGTCCATCCCCAGCATGATGACGATAAACGACGGCAGCATGGTCACCGCACGCCGCAGCCACAGCGGAATATGGAAATGCACGAACCCCTGCATCACCACCTGCCCCGCCAGCGTGCCCACCACGGTAGAGGAGAGGCCGGCGGCCACCAGGCTCAGGCCAAACACGGTGGCGGCGGCTTGCCCGAGCAGCGGTTGCAGCGTCAGGTAGGCCACGTCGAGATCGGCGATGCCGCTGTGGCCGCTGAAATGAAACGCGGCGGCGGCGGTGGCCATCATCGCCAGGTTAACAAAACCGGCAATGGTCATGGCCACGGCGACGTCGACTTTGGTGGCGGCATAGCGTTCCGCCTTGTCGTGCTCGCCGCCGATTTGGGTGAGCGAGGAATGCAGGTAGATCACGTGCGGCATGATGGTGGCGCCCAATACCCCGGCGGCCAGAAATACCGCATCGCCGTTGGGCAGATCGGGCAGCGCCATGCCCTTCAGCAGCGGCGCGAGCTGCGGCTGGGAGAATGCCAGCTCGACGATGTAAGCGGCGGCGACGAACAGCAGCAGGCCGCCAATCACCAGTTCCAGCGGCTTTTGCCCGCGCTTTTGCAGCATCAGAATTAAAAATGTGGCGATGCCGGTCAGCACGGCGCCCTGCAGCAGGGAAACGCCGAGCAGCAGCTTGAAGCCGATCGCCGCGCCGATAAACTCGGCCAGATCGGTCGCCATGGCGATGATCTCCGCCTGCACCCAATAGGCCCACACCGCCGGCCGCGGAAAGCGATCGCGAATGTGCTCGGCCAGATTTTTCCCGGTGGCGATGCCCAGCTTGGCGGACAACAGCTGGATCAGCATCGCCATCACGTTGGCCCAAACCACCACCCACAGCAGGCTGTAGCCGAACGAGGCGCCGGCCTGGATGTTGGTGGCGAAGTTACCGGGATCGATATAGCCGATAGCAGCGATGAAGGCAGGCCCCATCAGCGAGAGTTTGATTTTTCTGGCGGAGCGACCGGAGGTGGTTTCAACCACGCGACTGTTCAGCATATGTTGAACCCTTACTGAAATTACGTTTATCTCCACTCTATATAAATGATAATAATTATCAAGCGCATTTAGAGCGGTAAAACTTATCTCTGTAATAGCCAACATTAACGGTTTTATCGAAGGGTTCAGCGCGGAGCTTGCCGATTTCCGTGCTTTTCTGATGGGATTTTGGCTGCAATACCCCTGAAAGACAGGTTAGCACAAGAATACGAATTTCCTATTGCCGATTTAACGTCTTGATTTTTTATGCTTTTGCGCAACACTTTAGGAGAACTCCCGCTATGATTTTCCATATTTGCAATAGAAGTCTCGTTTTTAAACGTAGCGTTACATAAAATGACAGCCGAAATTCAGCCTGCCTCAAATTTGGAGCAAACATGTCCCATATTGCGCACTTTGCGTTGGCGATAGTGGTGGTGGCGATCCTGGCCCTGTTGGTGTGCCGCGATCGCAAAAGCATCCGCATTCGCTATGTTATTCAATTACTGGTTATCGAAGTACTGCTGGCCTACTTTTTCCTGCATTCGGAAGCGGGTTTGGGCTTCGTAAAAGGATTCGCCGCGCTGTTTGACAAACTGCTCGGGTTTGCGGGACAAGGGACTGATTTCGTGTTCGGCGGCATGGGCGACAAAGGCCTGGCGTTCTTCTTCCTGAAGGTGCTGTGCCCGATCGTCTTCATTTCGGCGCTGATCGGTATTCTGCAGTACATCAAGGTGCTGCCGTTCATCATCCGCATTATCGGTACCGTGCTGTCGAAAGTGAACGGCATGGGCAAGCTGGAGTCATTCAACGCCGTCAGTTCGCTGATCCTCGGCCAATCCGAAAACTTCATCGCCTACAAGGATATCCTGGGCAAGATGTCGGAAAAGCGCATGTACACCATGGCGGCGACCGCGATGTCTACGGTTTCCATGTCCATCGTCGGCGCCTACATGACCATGCTGGACGCCAAGTTCGTGGTGGCGGCGCTGGTATTGAACATGTTCAGCACCTTTATCGTGCTGTCGCTGGTCAACCCGTACGACACCAATAAAGAAGAAGAGCTGCACCTCGGCAACCTGCACGAAGGCCAGAGCTTCTTCGAAATGCTGGGTGAATATATCCTGGCCGGCTTCAAAGTAGCGATTATCGTTGCCGCGATGCTGATCGGCTTCATCGCCCTGATCGCCGCGCTCAACGGTGTGTTCAGCGCTATCTTCGGCCTGAGCTTCCAGGAAATCCTCGGCTACTTCTTCTATCCATTCGCCTGGATCATGGGCATTCCTAAGCACGAAGCCCTGCAGGTTGGCAGCATCATGGCCACCAAGCTGGTTTCCAACGAGTTCGTGGCAATGATGGAGCTGCAGAAAGTGTCTGCCGAACTGTCGCCGCGCAGCCTGGGGATCCTGTCGGTGTTCCTGGTGTCCTTCGCCAACTTCTCTTCCATCGGTATCGTGGCCGGTGCGATCAAGGGCCTGAACGAACACCAGGGCAACGTGGTGTCGCGCTTTGGCCTGAAGCTGGTGTACGGCTCTACGCTGGTCAGTATCCTGTCCGCTTCCATCGCGGGTCTGGTGCTGGGCTAAGCCTCGAACCGACTGCGATAACAAGGCGCCTGCGGGCGCCTTTTTTGTTGGCCTGCATTCGGCGAAAGTGAAATGACGCAAAGCAAAAAGCCGACCCTGAGGTCGGCTTTTTAAATGGTGGTGGAGCTAGACGGGATCGAACCGTCGACCTCTTGCATGCCATGCAAGCGCTCTCCCAGCTGAGCTATAGCCCCACAAAAGTGGTACGCTTTGACCGGCGTTACGGTATTCCCCAACCTCTCTGAGAAGAAGGTTGGTGGAGCTAGACGGGATCGAACCGTCGACCTCTTGCATGCCATGCAAGCGCTCTCCCAGCTGAGCTATAGCCCCGTTCCACAATCACTTTGTGCTGTGAACGGGGCGCATAATATGAAACCCGCTCAAAGCTGTCAACGGCTAAATTGAATTACTGAATCAAGCGTTGAAAAAGCCGCCAAATCAGCATGTTTGGCGCTAAAAAATCATCACTTAGTGCAGAGTTCATCCATTTTGCGCGCTACATCTCAAAATGGTAAAAGACCCTGCATATCACGTTGATTTTTAATTAACGGAATGTTAGTGAAATGCGCTTGAGTCGGACTCCCGAGCGGCATAGACTGCCCGCGCCATAAACTTCATTACTATAAACCGAGTCCGTCATGTCTTTGCATTCACCAAAAGAAATCGCCGCCCTCGCCGTTCAGGCCGGGGTAAATAAAAGCCGCGCCCCTCTCGCTAATCTGTTGATTCTGGGCTTTCTCGCCGGCGCTTTTATCGCCACCGGCTTTCTGCTGGATATTCACGTCATCGGCACCCTGCCGGCCGAATGGGGCTCTTTTGGCGCCCTGTTGGGTGCCGCGGTCTTTCCTATCGGGTTGATCCTGACCATTCTGGTCGGTGGCGAACTGCTGACCGGCAACATGATGACCTTGCCGATGGCCTGGTTTGCCCGCGAAATCCCCGCCATCGCCGTGCTGCGCAATTGGTTTTGGGTCACCCTGGCCAACCTGGCCGGCAGCCTGGCCGTCGCCTACTTCTTCGGCCATTTGCTGGGCCTGACCGAAGGCGCGTTCTTGCATAAGACGCTGGCGATCGCGCAGGCTAAAGTGGATGCGGACTTCCTGCACGCCTTTATTTCCGGCGTCGGCTGCAACTGGCTGGTGTGCCTGGCGGTATGGTTAGCCTTCGCCAGCAAGGATGTGCCGGGCAAAGTGATCGGCATGTGGTTCCCGGTCATGGCTTTTGTCGCCATCGGCTTCCAGCACGTGGTGGCGAATATGTTCATCATCCCGGCGGCCATCTTTGCCGGCGGCATGGGCTGGGAGCAGTATCTGCCCAATTTCGTCGCGGTATTTCTCGGCAACGCGCTGGGAGGCGCCGGCTTTGTCGGGCTGATGTATTTCCTCGCCTACCGCCCGGGGCTGCCGGCTAGCGAGCAAGCCTGACGCACCGCCATGAAAAAAGCCCCGGGATCGCTCCACGGGGCTTTTTTTTAAGGCGTATCAGCGAATCAGGCTTGCGCTTCGCGCTCGGCGATGTAAGCCAGCGCCATGTCGATGCGCTGCAGCGAACGCTTCTGGCCGATAGCATGCACGGTCACGTCCATGCCCGGCGACTGACCGGCGCCGGTCACCGCAACGCGCAGCGGCATGCCGACTTTACCCATGCCGACACCCAGCTCATCCGCCGTGCCCTGAATGGCGTCGTGCACGTTTTCCGGCGTCCAGACGGTGATGGCGGCCAGCTTGGCGCGCACCGCTTCCAGCGGCTGACGCGCAACCGGGCGCAGGTGCTTCTTGGCGGCGTCGGCATCGAACTCGCTGAAGTCTTCATAGAAGTAGCGGCAGGACTCCGCCATTTCTTTCAGCGTTTTGCAACGCTCGCCCAGCAGCTTGACGATGTCTTTCAGTTCCGGGCCGTTGCGGGTTTCAAGGCCCAGTTGCTCAACGTGCCACGCCAAATGCACCGCCACTTCTTCCGCCGGCATATGGTTGATGTAGTGGTGGTTCAGCCACTGCAGCTTCTCGGTGTTGAACGCGCTGGCGGATTTGTTGATCGCTTCCAGCGTGAAGAACTCTTTCATCTCATCGATGGAGAAGATCTCCTGATCGCCGTGGGACCAGCCCAGACGCACCAGGTAGTTCAGCAGCGCCTGGGGCAGATAGCCGTCGTCGCGGTACTGCATAACGCCCACGGCGCCGTGACGCTTGGACAGTTTTTTACCGTCGTCGCCGAGGATCATCGACACGTGCGCGTATTCCGGCACCGGCGCGCCCAGCGCTTTGAGAATGTTGATCTGGCGCGGGGTGTTGTTGATATGGTCTTCGCCGCGGATCACGTGGGTGATTTCCATGTCCCAGTCATCGACGACGACGCAGAAGTTATAGGTTGGCGAACCGTCGGTACGGCGGATGATCAGATCGTCCAGCTCCTGGTTGCTGAATTCGATCGGGCCGCGAATTTTGTCATCGAAGATCACCGAGCCTTCCTGCGGGTTGCGAAAGCGCACCACGTGCGGCTCGTCGTCGGTGTGGCTGCACTGGCTGTCGCGGCAGTGGCCGTCGTAACGCGGCTTCTCGCCGTTTTCCATCTGCTTCTCGCGCAGCGCTTCCAGACGTTCCTTGGAGCAATAGCATTTATAGGCAGTGCCCTGCTCCAGCATCTCGTCGATGACCGCGTTGTAACGATCGAAACGCTTGGTCTGGAAATACGGGCCTTCATCCCAATCCAGGTTCAACCAGTTCATGCCATCCATAATTGCGTCGATCGCGTCCTGGGTGGAGCGTTCCAGATCGGTATCTTCGATACGCAGAACGAACTCACCGCCCGCATGGCGGCTGAACAACCAGGAATAAAGTGCGGTACGCGCGCCGCCGACGTGAAGATAGCCGGTCGGGCTCGGTGCAAAACGGGTTTTGATTTTCATTGGGTTCACTGCCTTATTACGCAACGCGTGTCGGCGGTTGCCGACGATTGCTCGGAATTGAAAAAAGAGTGGACGACATTGTATCACCACGCGCTAATTCCTCAACGCCGACACGATATTGCGCCGGTCGATTTCGCGCGTTTTGCGGTGAGTTTCGCATAGCGTTGCGCAAAGAATCGGCGCCGTTGGCGATAATTATCGCGCCCTGCCTAAATTTGCGGCGAACGATTGAAATCATTTTAAAAACCGTTGACTCACTTTGAACTATCCCTATAATGCGACTCCAACAAGACGGGGCGATTAGCTCAGTTGGTAGAGCATCTCCTTTACACGGAGGGGGTCGGCGGTTCGAGCCCGTCATCGCCCACCATCTTGTTGAGAAAAATGAGAACGAATGAGGGTGATTAGCTCAGTTGGTAGAGCATCTCCTTTACACGGAGGGGGTCGGCGGTTCGAGCCCGTCATCACCCACCATCATTCTCTCGTTTAGCAGTGCCTGGAAGTCCTGAAGTGGGTGATTAGCTCAGTTGGTAGAGCATCTCCTTTACACGGAGGGGGTCGGCGGTTCGAGCCCGTCATCACCCACCACTTCTGCGGGTCGTTAGCTCAGTTGGTAGAGCAGTTGACTTTTAATCAATTGGTCGCAGGTTCGAATCCTGCACGACCCACCAATTCAGAGAAAAGCGCCTTTTGGCGCTTTTTTCGTTTCTGCGCCACCCAACTCTGACTTCATCTTCTTGCAGGCATGGCTTACCGAGTCGTGAAGGATGAAGAACCGTAGAGGTTCGAGCATCGCGCAGCGATACGACAACGCGCAGCGTTGCCCGCAGGGTGAGGCCAAAGGCCGAATCAATCCTGCACGACCCACCAATTCAGAGAAAAGCGCCTTTTGGCGCTTTTTTCGTTTCTGCCGATCGATATTCCTTTATTCTTCATTCACCACGCGCTGAGATACGAATGGTTATCATTTTGCCGGCTTGGATGGTAAATTAGCGGGCATCCACCACGCAGCCAATCCGCCGCCGGATTGATAAGCCTTAGTTCAAGGAAAGAAAGAGCCCGCTCATGACCCTATCCTTACGCCAGCTGTTCATTGCATTTATCGCCACTTCCAGCCTGCTGCTCAGCGGCTGCGGCCCGGACGACCAGAGCGACGGGCAGAAACCGTCCGCCCCCGCTGCCGACAGCAGTTGGCCGCGCACCATCGACAGCGTCAAAGGGAAATTCACGCTGGAAAAACCGCCGCAGCGCATCGTGTCCACCAGCGTCACCATCACCGGCACGCTGCTGGCTATCGACGCCCCGGTCGTCGCCAGCGCCGCCACCAGCCCAAATCCCCTGGTGGCCGATAAGCAAGGCTTCTTTACCCAGTGGAGCGAAGTGGCCAAACAGCGCCACGTCGAACGGCTGTACCAGGTGGAGCCCAATGCCGAAGCCGTCGCCGCCGCCGCACCGGATTTGATCGTCGTCGCCGCCACCGGCGGTGATTCGGCGTTGAAGCTGTATGACCAGCTGTCCGCCATTGCGCCGACGCTGGTGCTCGACTATGGCGACAAGAGCTGGCAGCAGCTGGCCAGCGAGCTCGGCGAGATCACCGGCCATGAAGCCGGCGCCAAACAGGCGGAGGATCGTTTCGAACAGCGCGTGGAGCAAGTGAAGCAGGCGATCGCGCTGCCGCCGCAGCCGACCACTCCGCTGGTGTATGCCGACAACGGCCGCGAGGCCATGCTGTGGACGCCGGGTTCCGCCCAGGGCAAGCTGCTGACGCAGCTCGGCTTCCAGCTGGCCACCCCGCCGGAAAGCGCCAAAGGCAACACCAGCATGGGTAAACGCCATGACATCATCCAGATCTCCGGCGAAAAAATGGCCGAGGGCCTGAACGGCAAAACGCTGATCCTGTTCGCCACCAACGAGCGCAAAGTGCAAGAGGTGCTGACCAACCCGTTCCTCAAACATCTGGAGCCGGTGGAACAGCGGCACGTCTATGCCGTCGGCAACGACACCTTCCGCCTCGATTACTACAGCGCCACCAACATGCTGAACCAAATCGAACGGCTGTTCAAAAAGCCCTGAACCACGCCGTCGGCGGGTCAGCATCCTGCCGACGTTTGCCATAAACAGGGCAACCGTTCACATTCAATCAATTGAAATATCAATAGTTATTAACATCGTCAACGCACCTGCGCCACCAACCGGCGGGTGCATGCGGGCGTAAACTCGTGCTACTATTAGCGCCCGCATGAACGCAAATAACAATGAGAATAAAAATCATACAGGAGTTACCGGTGTGAACGTACCCACTCCGACTGAGCGGACGCTTTCGTCCGCACCGCACGCAGCTTACGCCAGTGGCTTCAAACGCATCGCCGGGTTCGGTATCGGCTTGGCGCTGTTGCTGCTGTGCATCATTGCCAGCCTGATGCTGGGTTCCAAAGCCATCCCCTTCCACACCGTCTGGCTCAGCCTGCAGGGCGCCGCGAGCGGTTCCGACAGCACCATCATTCTCAACGCCCGGGTGCCCCGTACGCTGGCGGGCATCTTGGCCGGCATGGCGCTCGGCGCCGCCGGCGCGCTGATTCAGGCCTTGACGCGCAATCCGCTGGCCGATCCCGGCGTGCTCGGCATCAACGCCGGCGCCAGCTTCGCCGTGGTCATCGGCATCATGTTTTTCGGCGCCGCCACCACCGAAAGCTATATGGCCTACGCCTTTGTCGGCGCCGCCCTCACCACTCTGCTGGTCTACCTGATCGGCACGCTGGCGGGCGGGCGCATTAACCCGGTGCGGCTGACGCTGGCCGGCGTGGCGATCGGCGCGGTGCTGCTCGGCATCACCACCGGGCTGTCGCTGATCGATCCGCAAACCTTCGACCAACTGCGCTTCTGGCAGGCCGGCACGCTGGATATCCGCACGCTGTCCACGCTGCCGGTCACCGCCCCCGCCATTTTGCTCGGCTGCCTGCTGACGCTGCTCATCGCCCGGCCGCTGAATACCATCGGCATGGGGGAAGATCTGGCTATCGCGCTCGGCGCGCGCGTGGTGCTGACTCAGGTCATCGCGGTGATCGCCATCACGCTGCTGTGCGGCGCGGCAACCGCCACCGTCGGCCCAATCAGCTTCATCGGCCTGATGGTGCCGCACATCGCCCGCTGGTGGGTCGGCCCCGACCAGCGCTGGATCCTGCCCTACTCCATGCTGCTGGCGCCGATTTTACTGCTGTGCGCCGACGTGGTCGGCCGTCTGCTGGCGGCCGGTGAGCTGCGGGTTTCCATCGTGGCGGCCTTCATCGGCGCGCCGGTGCTGATCTGGCTGGTGCGCCGCAAGAAAACGCTGGGGGGGCTGTGATGAGTCTGCCCCACACGTTGCATATCGGCCGCCCGGACGGCGTCATCAACTGGCGCATGCCGCTGCGCCTGCTGCTGGTCAACCTTTCGCTGCTGGCGTTGTGCCTGGCGATGGCCGTTGCCGCGCTGTGCTACGGCACGCTGCAGCTCTCGCTGGAGCAGGTCTTTGCCGCGCTCAGCGGCGAGGCGCCGAAAAATCTGGTCACCGTGGTTACCCAATGGCGCTTGCCACGTATCGCCATGGCGCTGCTGTTAGGCGCCGCGCTCGGCATGAGCGGCGCCATCTTCCAGTCGATTATCCGCAACCCGCTCGGCAGCCCGGACGTGATTGGCTTTAACATGGGGGCTTACACCGGCGCGCTGATCGCCATCACCCTGTTCAACGGCGGCTATTACTACATCGCCGGCGGCGCGCTGGCCGGCGGCATTCTCGCCGCGCTGGCCATCTACCTGCTGGCCTGGCGGCAAGGCATCGCCGGCTTCCGGCTGATCATCGTCGGCATCGCCATCAGCGCGGTATTGGTCTCCACCAATACCTGGCTGATCATCACCGCCTCGCTGGAGCGCGCCATGGACGCCGCCATGTGGCAGGCCGGTTCGCTCAACGGCATGACCTGGCAGAAAGCCCAACCCGCCACGGCGTTCATCGTGCTGGCGGCCGCGGCCGCGCTGCTGATGGGCAAACGGCTGCAACTGCTGGAAATGGGCGACGATACGGCGCGCGCGCTGGGCGTGAACGCCGAAGGCAGCCGGCTGTGGCTGATGCTGTTCGGCGTCACCCTCACCGCCGCCGTCACCGCCACCGCCGGGCCGATTTCCTTTATCGCGCTGGCGGCGCCGCAGATCGCCCGCCGCCTGGCCGGCCAATCCTCGGTCACCCTGACGTCCTCGGCGCTGATGGGTGCGGCGCTGCTGCTCGGCGCCGACGTAGTGTCCCAACATCTTTTCGCACCGATCCAACTGCCGGTCGGGGTCGTGACCGTCTGCATCGGCGGCCTGTACCTGATTTGGCTGCTCATCCGTGAGGCCCGCAGATAATGAAGAATGACAATGCCATGAGCCACCGCCTGCACGCCTCGCATCTGAAGCTGGGCTACGACAATAAAATCATCGCTGACGATCTGAGCGTGGCGATCCCCGACGGCGCCTTCACGGTGATCGTCGGGCCGAACGCCTGCGGCAAATCGACGCTGCTGCGCGCCCTGTGCCGCCTGCTGAAACCCAGCGCCGGCGAGGTGATGCTGGACGGCAAGAACATCAGCAACTTCGCCACCAAGGCGCTGGCGCGCGAGCTTGGGCTGCTGCCGCAAACCTCGATCGCACCGGACAGCATTACCGTGGCGGATCTGGTGTCGCGCGGCCGCTACCCGCACCAGAGCCTGCTGAAACAGTGGACGCAAGCCGACAAACAGGCGGTGGAAGCCGCCATGGCGGCCACCAACGTCGGCCAGCTGGCGGACCGCAGCGTCGACGAGCTGTCCGGCGGGCAGCGCCAGCGCGTCTGGGTGGCGATGGCGTTGGCGCAGCAAACGCCGCTGCTGCTGCTGGATGAACCGACCACCTATCTGGACATCGCGCATCAGATCGAGCTGCTGGATCTGTTCCGCCAGCTCAACCGCGAGCACGGCCAAACCCTCATCGCGGTGCTGCACGATCTCAACCACGCCTGCCGCTATGCCGATCACATCATCGCTATGCGCGACGGCAAGATCGTGGCGGAGGGGAAACCGGCGGAGATCATCACCGCCGAGCTGGTGGAACGGGTATTCGGCATGCCGTGCATGATCATCGACGATCCGCTGTCCCACACGCCGCTGGTGATCCCGCGCGGCCGCTACCACTGCGACACGCCGCAGGCATGAAAAAGGCCGGGTTAGCCCGGCCTTCGTTTATCCATGACTAGGGAGCCAACAGCGCCCGCAATCCGTCGAGCAAACCGCCGCGCCAGCAGACGGCATCATGCCCGCCGGCGAATACGCGATAATCGACCCGATGCCCCGCCTCCACCAGCGCCCGATGCATTTGGCGATTGACCTGATGAATATCCCTCTCCCCTTCACCGGCTTCCTGAAAGACGCGCAGCGGCGTCGCGGCGCACAAGCCCTGCCGCACTTGTTCAGTCAACCAGCCGACGTCGGCGTCATACTCCTCAGCCGGGTTAATCATCGCTTCAATGTGCGGCCACCAGAAAGAACCCGACTGGGTCAATACGCAGCCGAAACGCTGCGGCCAATGCAACCCGGCATACAACGCCGCCAACCCGCCGTAACTCTGCCCCGCCACCACCGTGCGCTGCGGATCGTCGCTGTAAGGCGCACGCGCCGCCACCTGCGGCAGCAGCTCCTCTTGCACCGCCCGCCAGAAAGCCGCATTGCAGGCCAATTCTTCCGCACGCCGCGTCATGTCTATCACGTCGATAAACAGATAAAGCGCCGACGGCAGCCTTCCGTTAAGCGTCTCGGCGTCCAGTGCGGAAAAAATCGGTATGCCATGCAGCCAAAATTGCCCGTCCAGCAGTACGACTAACGGGCGGTCTTCCCCTGCGCCGGTGGCGTACAGCCAGATGTTGCGTCGGTTAGCCAATCGTTCGCTGTGCCAAAAGAAGTGCTGCAAACGCCCAGACGCGGCGGGCAATGCTTGCCCGGCGTCCAACGCCCGCCACGCTGATTGATCCGGCGCCGCCGGCAAATGTATCGCAGACAACGGGAAGCCGCGGCTGCTGCAGTGCGGCGCCACCGGATTGAGCGGATCATGGCGCATCAACGGAAACAACGAACACCACCACTGACGCTGCTGCTGCCGACGCTGAGCCGCATCGCCGGTAAAAGCGGGCGGCAGTTGCGCCGTCTCAATGGGTATAAAACTGTAACTGCCTCGCCAATCTTCGCGAACAGTGAACTGCCACCACCAAATATCGCTACCCGGCCGGCGTTCCAGACTCTGTGGCGAAGGGCTGTGATGGTCGGTCACGCAGTTGATATCGACATACACCTTTTTAATCGGCGAGCGCCGTTCATCGCCCCACGGGTCGCGCCAGAAAAAGGTAACGCGCACCTGCGCTGCGGGCAGCGATTCGACGAGCGGCGTTCCCAACTCCGCGACCTGACGCCACCAATCTTCTCCGCCGAGATCGGGCCTTTGCAGCAGGTTGAGCACCAGGCCATCGGCATGAAGCGAATGCATTTTTCCTTTTTCCCCTGTTCACCGCACCCGGCGTTTTTTGTTTTCTTGAATAATGCAAATGGTATTGAGAATCATTTGTATTTTCAATAAAATGTAACCAATTATAAATCAACGCGCCTGAGGTCAACAAGGCCACTTCGAAGCGTGGCTCTGCAAAACGGTAAGCGATTCGTCCACCGTTCATTTATGGCAAGGAACTGCGCAGCCCTTCTCGGCGGCGCCAAATGAAAAAAGACAGCAATAGCTTGATATAAAATTGTTTTTTAAGGGATGAAAAATGTCAGAACACCCCCAAAATACCGCCAATCAACCTCTGCGTCACCCAGTCGCCAAGCTCTTGCTGACCTCAGCCATGCTGCTGGCGCCGGGCGTACAGGCCGGAACCGACAACGTTGAGCGTGATATCACCGTCGTCGCCGGCGCACAGGAAAACGTCACCGCGCCGCTGCAGGGCATCGTCGCCAAAGAAAGCGCGGCGGGAACCAAAAGCGCCGCGCCGTTGGTAAAAACGCCGCAGGCCATCACCGTCGTCACGCGCGATCAAATGGATCAGCAGGATGCGGCTTCCGTCGCTCAGGCGCTGCGATACTCCAGCGGCGTCGTGGCGGAATACCGCGGCACCTCTAACCGCAGCGACGAAGTGATCGTACGCGGCTTTCGTTACGCCCCAAAATATCTGGACGGCCTGAGCTATCAAAGCGGCCAGATCGACCCCTGGCTGCTTGAACGCGTTGAGGTGGTGCGCGGCCCGGCTTCTGTGCTGTACGGCCAGGCCAACCCGGGTGGGCTGGTGGCGATGACCAGCAAGCGGCCCGTCGCCCAGGCTATTCGCAAACTGCAATTGAGCGCGGGCAACCTGCATCAAGGAGAGGCCGCTTTCGACTTCGGCGGCGCATTGGACGAAGATGCAAAACTGCTGTATCGCCTTAACGGCATCGCCGGCACCAAAGAGACCGGTATCAAAGATCACAAGGAAAAACGCTTCGCCATCGCACCGGCGCTGACCTATATCGCCAATGAAGACACGACGTTCACCCTGTTGACCAGCTATCAAAAGGAACCGGAGAACGGCTACCGCAACTTCCTGCCGACCTCCGGCGTGGCGATCAAAAGCAGCGCCGGCTATCTGCCGTATGATTTCAACGTCAGCGATCCCGGTTTCAATCAGGCTCGCCGCGAACAAACCTCGTTCGGCTATATCTTCGAGCACTATATTAACGACGTTTTCTCTTTCCAGCAGAACATGCGTTACACCACGGTGGATGAACGTTACAAATATCTGGTGTTCATGTCGCAAGCCAAAAACAGCACGCTGCTGCAGCGCCGTCCGCAAAAAGATATCGTCAAATCCCATGAGCTGGGGTTGGATAACCAACTGAAAGCGCAATTCAGCACCGGCGACGTCGAGCACAGCGTGTTGACCGGCCTTGACTACAAGTGGAGCAAGGTCAATACCCAAAACTGGCGCGGCGACAGCGCGGGCTATTTCCTCGACTGGACTCGGCCGGTTTACGGCATGCCGGTCAACGAAAGCGCATTGCCGAAGGTCACCGATAACCGCAAGGTGCTGGATCAACTCGGCGTTTATCTGCAGGATCAGATGAGCTACGGCGGTTGGAATTTGTTGTTGTCGCTGCGCAACGACTGGACCGAGCTGCGCACTCAGGACATGTTGAGATCCAGCGACAGTCAGCAAAACGACACCAAGCTGACTGGCCGCAGCGGCCTGCTGTACGCCTTTGACAACGGCATTGCCCCGTACATCAGCTACAGCACATCGTTTGAACCCAACCTCGATACCGGCGCGCCGGGCACCGATCCGTTCAAGCCCACCACCGGTGAACAAACCGAAATCGGCGTGAAATTCCAGCCGAAGAACAGCAACACGCTGCTGACGCTGGCGTTGTTCGATCTGACGCAGAAAAACGTCAGCTCCACCAACCCGGTAACCAAATACAAGGAGCAGATCGGCAAAGTGCGCTCCAAGGGGCTGGAAGCCGAAGTGCATTCACAGCTCACCCCGGCCATCGCGCTCATGGCGGCCTACACCTATACCGACATCGTTACCAAAGAAACCTATGTCGACGATCAGCGCGGCAAGACGCTGGTGATGGTGCCGACGCACGCCGCCTCCGCCTGGGGAACCTACAGCTTCCTGCAAGGGCCGCTGAAAGGCTTCTCCACCGGCGCTGGGGTACGCTACAACGGCGCCAGCCAAGGCGATGCGACCAACACCTACAAAGTGCCGGCCTTTACGCTGTATGACTGGATGGCGCGCTACGAATTGGCAGAAGTGGCTCCGAGCCTGGCAGGCGCCACGCTGCAGGTTAACGTCAACAACCTGACCGACAAGCATTACGTTTCGTCCTGCGGCGGCATGGACGCCTGTTTCTACGGCAGCGGCCGCACCGTCACCGCCACGGTCAGCTACAGCTGGTAAAACCTTTGGGCGCCGCATTGCCGCGGCGCCCTGCTTTATTTCTCCAGCGATACCTGCTTGAAGATGTGTTTGCCGAACGGGTCTATCTCGTAGCCTTTCACTTCCTTGCGCACCGGTTCGAAGATGGTCGAGTGCGCGATCATCAGCGCCGGCATCTGATCGTGCATCATCACCTGCGCCTGCTGGTACATCGCCACCCGCTTGGCATGATCGTTCTCTTCGCGCGCCTGCAGGATCAGCTGGTCGAACGGTTTATAGCACCATTTCGCCGAGTTCGAACCACCGAGCGAAGCGCAGGTGAACAGCGGCCCGAAGAAGTTGTCCGGATCGCCGTTGGCGGTGGTCCAGCCCATTAGCGCCGTCTGGTGCTCGCCGTTTTTAATCCGCTGCAAATATTCGCCCCACTCGAAGGTGACGATTTTGGCGCGCACGCCGATTTTGGCCCAGTCGGCCTGGATCATCTCCGCCATGCGTTTGGCGTTGGGATTATAGGGCCGCTGCACCGGCATCGCCCACAGATCGATGTCGAACCCCTGCCCCAGCCCGGCCTCCTGCAACAGCTGCTTCGCCCGCTCCGGCGAATACGGGTAATCTTCAAGCTGCGCGTTGCTGCCCCACTGGGTCGGCGGCAGCAGGTTCTTGGCAGGCTGGCCGGCGCCGTGGAACACCGCCTCGATGATCGCCGGCTTGTTGACCGCCAGCGCCAACGCCTGGCGCACCTTGACGTTATCCAACGGTTTCTTCTGGGTGTTGAACGCCAGGAAGCCGATATTCAAGCCGGATTTTTCCATCACCTGAAGGTTGCCGTCCTGCCGCATGCGCGCCAGATCCGCCGGATTGGGGAACGGCATCACCTGACACTCGTTCTTTTGCAGCTTGGCGTAACGCACCGTCGCATCCGGCGTGATCGAAAACACCAGCCGGTCGATCTTCGGTTTGCCTTCCCAGTAACGATCGAACGCCTTGTAGAGGATTTTCGCGTCTTTCTGATACTGCACCAGTTGGAACGGCCCAGTGCCGATCGGATCGTTGTCCACCCGCTGAGGCGTGCCGGCCTTCAGCATCGCGTCGGCATATTCCGCCGATAATATGGTGGCGAAGTACATGCCCAGATCGGCGACGAACGGCGCCTCGGCGCGGGAGAGCTCAAAGCGCACGGTGTTGTCGTCCACCTTGACGATCCGGTCGATCAGCGTGCCGAACTCCATCGACTCGAAGTTGGTGTAGGCACCGTTGGAGACCTTGTGATACGGGTTGTTGGCGTCCTTTTGCCGCATAAACGAGAAGATGACGTCATCGGCGTTGAAATCGCGGGTGGGCGTGAAATATTTATTGCTCTGGAATGCCACGCCCTTGCGCAGGTGGAAGGTATAGCGCTTGCCGTCCTCGCTCACCTCCCAGCTTTCCGCCAGGCTGGGTTGCAGCTCGACGGTGCCGGGTTTGAAGTCCACCAGCCGGTTGTAGATCGCCGCCGAACTGGCGTCCACCGTGGTGCCGGAGGTGAACAGCTGCGGGTTGAAGCCTTCCGGCGAGCCTTCGGAACAGTAGACCAGCGTATTGGCCCGCGCGCCGCCGGCAATCGCCAACGCCAGCAGCCCGATCGTTATTGCTTTTCTTTTCATTGCGCTATCCCCAGTGGTGAAAAAACAGCCCAACGGTTAGCAATAAATCATGCGGTTAGCGATGTAAAGGACAAATTCCGCGCATAAAAACGGGCAGGCGCGCATGCGGCCTGCCCGGTGAAACGGCGCGAGGATGGTGAAATTAAATCATCTGGCTGAAGTTCATCTGCGCCATCAGCTTATAGTTGTCGGCGTAGTCGACCGGAATGGCCACCACCACCGGCCCCTGGATCGCCATAGCCTTGCGCAGCATCGGCCGCAGATCGTCCACCGACTGCACGGCGAAACCGACCGCGCCGCAGGATTCCGCGTAGGCTTTGAAGTCGATCGGCCCAAACTCCACGCCGGATTTGCGCTGGTATTTGTTCACTTCCTGCATCTCCACCATGTTGTAGGCGTTATCGACCCAGATGACGTGCACGATGTTGTTTCTCAGCCGCACCGCGGTCTCCAGCTCCATGCTCGACTGCATGAACCCGCCGTCGCCGGAGATAGACACCACTTTATCGCCGGGGCGCACCAGCGCCGCGCCGATGGCCCACGGCAGCGCCACCCCCATGGTTTGCTGACCGTTGGAGATCAATAGCTGACGGGCGCGGAAGCTGTACAGGTAGCGGGCGATCCAGATGTGGAAGCTGCCCATGTCCACGCACAGGGTTACGTCGTCGCTGACGATGTCCTGCAGCTCCTTGACAATGCGCAGCGGGTGGATCGGCATGCCGCCGCGGCGGGCGGCGCGCTCCGCCAGTTCAGTGCGTTGGCGGCCGAGATCGGTGAGGATCAGCTCCACCTCCGGCGGCACGCAGACCGCCTCAGTGAACGTTTCGGTCATCATGTTCAGCGTGGCGCTGATGTTGCCCACCAGCTCGACGTCCGGCCGATAGCAGGTGTCAATATCCGCCGGCAGCACGTCGATGTGCACCAGTTTCAGCCGCCCGTGGCTGTTCCACATGCAGGGATCGTATTCGATCGGATCATAGCCGACGCTGACCACCAGATCGGCCTTCTGCAACAGCTGATCGGCCGGCTGGTTGTTGAACAGGCCGACGCGGCCGGCGAAACGGGCGAAGTGGTTGACGTCGATCACCCCCGCCGCCTGATAGGTGCCGACCACCGGCATATGGGTGCGGTACAGCAGATGGCGCACCGCCTCGCTGTTCTCCGGCCGGCTGGCCTGCAGGCCGAGCAGCAATACCGGGCATTTGGCCTGCCGGATCAGTTTCACCGCCGCCTGAATGTCGTCTGCCGCGGCGGCCCCCATGCGCGGCAAGCGGCAGCCGGCCAGCACCGGCGCGCTGACCGGTTCATTGACGATATCCATCGGCAGGCTGACGAACGACGCCCCCGGCCGGCCGAACTCGGCGCGGCGAAAGGCGTTGGCGATCACCTCGGAAATTGCCGAACCGGCATGCACTTCGGCGCAATACTTGGTCACCGGCCGGAACATGCTGACGGTATCCATGCTCTGGTGCGTCTGTTTCAGACTGTCGGCGCGCTTCACCGCCCCGCCGAAGGCCACCACCGCGTCCCCTTCCGAAGTGGCGGTGGCCAGCCCGGTGATCAGGTTGGAGCTGCCCGGCCCGGAGGTGACCAGCGCCACCCCGGCCTTACCGGTCAAGCGGCCGACCGCCGCCGCCATAAAGGCCGCGTTGGCCTCATGCCGCACCACCACCGTTTCAATCGATGGCGCGTCCTCCAGCGAGTCGAACACCCGGTCGATCTTGGCGCCCGGAATGCCGAAAACGTGTTTGACGCCCTGCGCTTCCAGGTTTTTCACCACCAAATCGGCGCCGCATTGCCAGTCATTGCCTGTTTTTTCCTGTGCCATGGTTCCACCTCCTAAGAAAACGATCGCCGGGGTTAGCCCTCGGCGGAACGAATCGCGCGATCCAAATCCTCTGGACAGAGATTGGCGCGCAAAAAATCCGCATCATGCGGTAACTGAAGATTGAGACGCGTGATGACGCCGAACTGCAGACGGCCATGATCGAGCTGGTAGTCCAGCACGTGGCCGCCGCCGCTACGGTCGTCGGTAACGAAGTGTTCGTGATAGCCGGCCACGCCGATGCCCTGCATGTAATCCGGCGAGCGGAAACCAACCAGCGTGCCGCGCCGCTGATGGAACGAGAAGGTCGGCTGCTCTTCTATCGCCTCCAGCATCGGGCGGTAGGGCCGCTCCTGGCGCGGCACGGTGCGGGTTTCCACGTGGCTGAACTCGCCGTCGACCCGCACCGCGCAAAACAGGTTCGGCGAGGCGACCTGCTCGTCGATGCACTGGTGCAGTTGCGCCTTGGTGATCGGCCGGTCGAATTGCTGGCTGACGCTGGGCTGGAAAAAGGTGACGACGGCGAAGGGGGTTTGCTGTTGCAGGCCGGCCGGCCGGGCGCTGCCGTCGGCGCGCAGCTGGTGTATTTCCTGGTCGAAAGCGATCAGTTCGCCATCCAGGTGATTGAAGGTGCCGAGGCCGAAATCGCCGTGCTTGAGCAGCTCGGCAATAGTTGTTTCACCCTCGTAGACCCCGTCGATGAGCGCGCTCATCAGCGAGATTTGATAGATTTCGCCCTCCCCGGCGTTGATCGACTGCCTGGCAAAACCCTGCGCCAAATGGCGCGCACAGGCACACCCGTGTTTTTCGTTCATGACTGACTCCTCCACCAGCGCGAAACCGCGGTTCCGCGCGTTCAAAAGACCCACCGACGGTGAGCCAAGATGCCCCCCAAGGCGCGTTCATCAGTTGGAACGATTCAGCCTGAGGAGACAAAAAAACCGGCACGGCTGGCCGGCCGATAACCAGGCATCAGATCAGAATGAGATAAAGTAAAGGCTTACTAATCATTAAGACTGAACCGGTTATCAAATTGAACGGTTAATCTGGTGTTGGAGCGGCAATCAACTCCGCAGGCGGCTCACGCGGCCTGGGAAAAACATCTGCTATTTGGTGCTAAGCGCCGCGAGTTTTATGCGTTTTCTCTCTATGCGGCCGGGATGGGACGGCGCCGAAGCCCGTCATCAACCCGCAGCCAGAGTAGCCGCCGCGCCGTCGGCAGAGAAGCGGGTATTCATAAGAAACGCTTTTGCATATAATGCAAAAATGAATGACGCCCGCTATGTAGAACATCTGCCAATTTTTCTCGACGTCGCCCGCCTGGGCAGCTTTTCCGCCGCCGCGCGCCGGCTGGGCATGGTGCCCTCCTCGCTGGTGCGCCACATCGACGCTCTGGAAAGCGCGCTCGGCGCCGCGCTGTTCGTGCGCTCCACCCGTGGCCTGCTGCTGACCGACGCCGGCGAACTGCTGCTGACGCGCGCCGCCGCGCTGATGACGGACATCACCGGCCTTCGCGCCGAGCTGAGCGCGCTGAACGAAACGCCGCAGGGCACGCTGCGCATCAGCTGCCTGCCAACTTTCGGCAAAACCTATGTGCTGCCGCTGCTGCCGACGCTGGCGGAACGCTACCCGCAGCTGTCGGTCGACCTCGATCTGACCGAACGCCAGACCGATCCGACGCAGGAGCGGCTCGACGCCGCCCTCCGCATCGGCGAACAGAAGGACAGCGCGCTGTATGCCAGCCGCATCGCCACCCAACGCTGGGTGATGTGCGCCAGCCCCGCCTACGTCGCCCGCTATGGCCTGCCGGCCGATCTGGAAGCGCTGCCGCAGCATCGGCTGATCGCCCGCTACCACAAGCAGCAGCCGGCCTGCTGGGCGCAGATCCTCGACGCGGCGCTGATGAACCGCTGCACCATGGCGCTGCGCTGCGACGACTTCACCGCGCAGCGCCAGGCCGCGCTGCTCGGGCTCGGCATCGCCTTTCTGCCCAACTGGGTGGTGGGGCCTGACGTGCAGCACGGGCAACTGGTGCAGATGCTGGAAGATCCGCGCCATGAGCAGCAAGGCATCTATCTGCTGCGCCCGATGGCGAAGGTGTCCGCCCGGCTGGCGGCCTTCACCGCCCTGCTGCAGCAAACCCTCGGTCAGCCGCCCAACTGGGGGTAAAGCGGCGTTACCCGGCCGCGCAGCGCCGGGTTGTCACTCTCGTCTTTCAGTTCGACGCCGGTCAGCCGGCGCTGGAACGCCTGCTCCAGCAGCCAGGCCAATTTGAACGCCGCCTGCGGGTAATCCAGCCCCTCGGGGCGCACGTTGGAGATGCAATTGCGCTCGGCGTCCGTTCTGCGCGCGTTCGGCCCCCAGGTCATATAGACACCCAGGCTGTCCGGCGACGACAGCCCCGGCCGTTCGCCGATCAGCACCGCCACCGCCCGGGCCTGCAGGCATTCGCCGATCTCATCCCCCAGCGCCACCCGCGCCTGATGCGCCAGCACCACCGGCGCAACGGTCAGCCCCAGCGTATCGAGATAGGGCCGCAGCGCCTGCAGCAGCGGCAGCGCCTGGCGGTGCACCGCCAGCGTGGGCCAACCGGCATCGTGCAGATCCGCCGCCAGCCGCTCGCTGTCGAAAGGCTGATGCACCGCGTCGCGCGCCTGGGCATGAGCCAGGCCGAAGCGCAGCAGTTCGTCGGTCGGCAGGCTGGCACCGGTGCGCCCCAGCGCGATGCGCGCATCGGTAAAGGCGCGCAGCGCGTCCCAGCTGTTGGCGTGAACCGGTTTGCTCATGTGCGTTCTCCCTGCAGCGCCAGCAACAGCGGATGATTGGCGGCGGCATCGCGCAGCCGCCCGCGTTCGTCGGTGATGTTCATCGCCGCCAGCCAGGCGGCGAACTCTGGCGCGTGCTTCAGCCCCAGCAGCTCGCGGATATAGAGCGCGTCATGGAACGACGTGCTTTGGTAGTTGAGCATGATGTCGTCCGCGCCCGGCACGCCGATCAGGAACGTTAACCCGGCGGCGGCCAACAGCGTCAGCAGCGTGTCCATGTCGTCCTGATCGGCTTCGGCATGGTTGGTGTAGCAGACGTCGCAGCCCAGCGGCAGCCCGAGCAGCTTGCCGCAGAAGTGGTCCTCCAGCCCGGCGCGGATAATTTGCTTGCCGTCATACAGGTATTCGGGGCCGATAAACCCTACCACGGTGTTGATCAGCAGCGGCGAGAAATGGCGCGCCACCGCATAGGCGCGCGCCTCGCAGGTTTGCTGATCGACGCCGTGATGGGCGTTGGCCGACAGGCAGCTGCCCTGCCCGGTTTCGAAATACATCACGTTGTCGCCCAGCGTGCCGCGCCTGAGGCTCAGCGCCGCCTGCTGCGCCTCCGCCAGCAGCGCCAAACTGATGCCGAAGCCGCGGTTGGCCGCTTCGGTACCGGCGATCGACTGAAACACCAGATCCACCGGCGCGCCGCGCTCTATCAGCCGCAGCGTGTTGGTCACGTGGGTCAGCACGCAGGATTGGGTGGGAATGGCAAAGCGCTGGATCACGTCGTCCAGCATGTAGTTGAGCTTTTCCAGCAGCGGCAGGCTGTCGCTGGCCGGATTGATGCCGACCACCGCGTCGCCGCTGCCGTACAACAGGCCGTCCAGCATGCTGGCGGCGATGCCCTGCAGGCTGTCGGTCGGGTGATTGGGCTGCAGCCGCACGCTGAGGTGGCCCGGCAGGCCAATCGTATTGCGAAAGCGCGTCACCACCCGGCACTTCTTGGCCACCAAAATCAGATCCTGATTGCGCATGATCTTGCTCACCGCCGCCGCCATCTCCGGCGTGATGCCGGCCGCCACCTGCGCCAGCATGGCGCTGTCCGCCTGCTCGCTCAACAGCCAGTCGCGAAAATCGCCGACCGTGAGGTGCGAGATGGGCTCGAAGGCGGCGGCATCGTGGCCGTCGATAATCAGGCGCGTCACCTCGTCCTGTTCGTACGGCACCAGCGCCTGCTGCAGGAATGCCTTGAGCGGCAAGTCCGCCAGCGCGATGCGCGCCGCCATGCGCTCTTCGGCGCTGTGCGCCGCCACCTCCGCCAGATAATCGCCGGAACGCGCCGGCGAAGCCTTCGCCATCAGCTGACGCAGATCGCCGAAGCGATAGCCGCGTTGGCCCACCGTTGCCTGATACATAGCCCCCTCCCTTGCCCCGAGTGACGAGATAAAAGCCCTGCACCAAGTGTAGTCAGTGAGAGAAGAAAATTAATTTGCCTGCGATCGCCGTCATCGCGCTTCCTGCCATTTCACCCGCCGCCGCTTCGGGTTACAGTAGCCGCGAAAACAGGAGGGGTGATGGATCCGCAACGGCAAATTATCGACTGGCTGCAACAAGATGACGCGCGCATGGCCGCCCTGCGCACCGTGCGCCGGCTCGGCCTGAATGACTGGTGCCTCGGCGCCGGCTTCGTACGCAATCTGGTTTGGGATCGGCGCCACGGCTATGTGGAGCCCACGCCGCTCAACGATATCGACGTGATCCACTTCGATGCGGAGCGTGCGGACGCCGAGCGCGATCGCATGCTGGAGGCGCGGCTGCAGCAATGGCTGCCGCAGCCGTGGTCGGTCAAGAATCAGGCGCGCATGCATCTGCGCGGCGGCCGGGCGCCTTACCGCAACAGCGAAGAGGCCATCAGCTTCTGGACCGAAGTGGAAACGGCGATCGGCGCGCGCCTGAACGCCGACGACAGCCTCACGCTGGTGGCTCCCTTCGGGCTCGCGGCGCTGTTCGGCGACACCATCACCTTCAACGTGAAAAACGGCGATCGCGCTGCCTATGCCCAGCGCGTGCTCGACAAAGGCTGGCTGCAGCGCTGGCCGCGCCTGCGGCAGGTAAAGATTTAGCCGCCGCTGCCGATACCCTGAACAGCGATATACCGACTCAGGGAGAGCATCCATGTCGACCAGCATCACCATGATCGTACCGATCAAAAATACCGTTCCCGGCGTCAGCAACGTCTTCAGCGCGCCGGGCCATCAGGGCGAATTGCTGATGGCCAAACCGGTCAACAACCAGCCGGAAGGCGGCAAGGCGAAGAAAAGCGAAGGTGCCAACGGCAATGACGAACCGGCAAATCTCAACGAAAGCCGCGCCTCGGCGCGCATCAAGGCGCTGAACCGGCAGATTCAGGCCCTGCAGCAAAAGCTGGTGGAGCTGAAGGACTCCAGCGCCGATCCCAAAGAGATCGAGAAGCAAAAGCAGCTGATTGAAGCGCAGATCAAGATGTTGCAGGCCGAGATCGCGCGCATCCAGAAAGAAGAAATGGAAAAGCAGCAGCAGGAGCAAATGAAGAAAGCCGCGGCGCAAGCCGGCGACGGCGTAAACCGCCCGACGCCGCTCAACGCGGTGGACGTCTATATCTGAATCAATATTCCGCGTTTTCCTGCCGGCGCTGGTGCAGCAGCGCCGCCTGCTGACGCGCGACCTGCCAGATGGCCTCCGCCGCCGGCGTCAGCGAGCGGTTCTTGCGCCGCACCAGCATCAGCGCGCGATTGATCTCCGGCACCAGCCGCCGCACCCGGAGCCGCCCCCCTTCCGGCAACGGCAGCGCCAACGCCGGGAAAATGCTGATGCCAATCCCTTCCGCCACCATCGGGAACAGCGTGGCCGGATGGCCGATTTCCTGCACCACCTGCGCCTCGACGCCCTGCTGCCTCAGCGCGCTGTCGATCAACGGCCGGCTACCCGATGCGTAATCCTGCAACACCAGGCGGCAGCCGTTTAACGCCGACCAACGCACCTCTTGCTGCGCAGCAAACGGGTGGTCGTCGCGGCACAGCAGCAGGAACGGTTCATGCAGCACCGCTTCGCACTCCAGATCCACCGCCTGCACCGGATCGACCACGATGCCGAAATCCACCTCGGCGTTGCGCACGCTGTGCAGCACCTGCTGCTGCGCCTGATCGCGCAGCATGATGCGGATCTCCGGGTATTCACGCTCGCCGGCGGCGATGCACTGCGGCATCAGGTGGGCGGAAATGGTCTGGCTGGTCGCCACCCGCACCGTGCCGCTGCGCTGTACGCCAAAGCTGCGCGCATCCAGCAACGCGGCCTGCAGTTCGTCCAGCAGCCGTTCGACCCGGTTGGCCAGCCGCAGGCCGGCGTCGGTCAACACCACTTCACGCGTGGTGCGATCCAGCAGGCGCACGCCGACCTCCGCCTCCAGCTCTTTCACGCTGTGGCTGACCGCCGATTGCGTCAGGCCGATCGCCTCGCCGGCGCGGCTGAAGCTGCCGTGGCGGGCGACAGCGACGAACACCCGCAGCTGTTTGAGTGAGTAATTCATGTGTTTTATTCATAGATGAATTAAATAAATCAATTTAATTATTATATGCCCACGCGGGAGAATAGCCCCAACGATTTTCTACCCGAGCGCATCGCCATGAGATTCCTGCCCGATCGTTTTACCCTGACGCTGATCGCCACCGTGCTGCTGGCTTCTTTCCTGCCGGCGCGCGGCGAGTTCGTCGGCTGGCTCAACGCCCTGACCATCGCCGCCATCGCCCTGCTGTTCTTCATGCACGGCGCCAAGCTGTCGCGCGAGGCCATCCTGGCCGGCAGCAATAACTGGCGGCTGCATCTGTGGGTGATGTTCAGCACCTTCATCATTTTTCCGGCGCTGGGGATGCTGTTCGCCTGGTGGGCGCCGATCGACGTCAGCCCCGAGCTGTACGCCGGTTTCATCTACCTGTGCATCCTGCCCGCCACCGTGCAGTCGGCCATCGCCTTCACCTCGCTGGCGGGCGGCAACGTGGCGGCGGCGGTGTGCAGCGCCTCCGCCTCCAGCCTGCTGGGGATCTTCGTGTCGCCGCTGTTGGTCGGCCTGCTGATGAACGTGCACGGCGATACCGGCAGCCTGCGGCAGGTGGGCTCGATCGTGCTGCAGCTGCTGGTGCCGTTCGTCGCCGGCCACCTGCTGCGGCCGCTGATCGGCGGCTGGATCGAGCGTCATCGCCCGCTGATCGGCAAAACCGACCAGACCTCGATTCTGCTGGTGGTGTACGCCGCCTTCAGCGAGGCGGTGACGCACGGCATCTGGCATCAGGTGGGGATCGGTTCGCTGGCGTTTATCGTCGGCGGCAGCATCGTGCTGCTGACGATCGTGCTGGTGGTGAACACCTACATGGCGCGCTGGCTGGGGTTCAGCAAGGCGGACGAGATCACCATCGTGTTCTGCGGCTCGAAGAAGAGCCTGGCGAACGGCATTCCGATGGCCAATATCCTGTTCCCGGCGGCGACGGTGGGGATCATGGTGCTGCCGCTGATGGTGTTCCATCAGGTGCAGCTGATGACCTGTGCGGTGCTGGCGAAAAGGTATCAGCGCAAGCAGCGGGCGCAACAGGCGGTACCCAACGCCAACGCGCAGGCGTCGCGCGGGTAAAAAAAGACGGGCCGGGGCCCGTCAGTTCAACTTTTCTTCAGCGGCTTGACCAGGTGGTCAAGCCCTTCGATTTTAATCGCCAGCGTCATCTCCATCAGCATGCCGAGCTTGCCTTTGGGGAATTCGCCCTTGCGGGCGAACCACAGCAGGTACTCTTCGGGCAGGTCGATCAGTACCCGCCCCTGGTACTTGCCGAACGGCATCACGGTATTGGCGATCTCCAGCAGGTTTTCCTTTTCCATCAGTCACTCAGCAGGCGGATCATTTCCGCTTCGTCGATCACGGCGATACCCAGCTCCTGCGCCTTCGCCAGCTTGGAGCCGGCCGCTTCGCCGGCGATCACCAAATCGGTTTTCTTCGACACGCTGCCGCTGACCTTGGCGCCCAGCGCCGTCAGGCGATCTTTGGCCTCGTCGCGCGACAGCTGGCTCAGCGAGCCGGTCAGCACCACGGTTTTGCCGGCGAACGGGCTGTCTATCTCTTCGGCGACCACCACCACCGGTGCCGGCCAGTGAATGCCGATCTCGGCGCCCACCAGCTCGTTGATCACCTGCTGATTGAGCGCTTCATCAAGGAAATTGCGGGTGTGTTTGGCCACCACTTCGCCGACGTCCGGCACCTCTTTCAGCGCCTCGATATCGGCGGCGAACAGCTTCTCGAGCGATCCGAAATGCGCCGCCAGATTGGCGGCGGTCGCTTCGCCGACCTCGCGAATGCCCAGCGCATACAGGAAACGGGCGAAGGTGGTCTGCTTGGATTTCTCCAGCGCATTGACCAGATTCTGCGCCGATTTCGGCCCCATGCGATCCAGGCCGGTCAGAATGCCGGCGGACAAGCGGAACAGATCGGCCGGGTTCTTCACGTACTCTTTGTCCACCAGCTGCTCGATGATCTTGTCGCCCATGCCTTCAACGTCCAGCGCGCGGCGGGAAACGAAGTGCTTCAACGCCTCTTTGCGCTGCGCGCCGCAGATAAGACCACCGGTGCAGCGCGCTACCGCCTCGCCTTCCACGCGCTCAACGTCTGAGCCGCACACCGGGCAGTGCAGCGGGAACACCACTTCGCGCGCATCCTGTGGCCGCCGGTCTTCCAGCACCCCCACCACCTGCGGAATCACGTCGCCGGCGCGGCGCACGATCACCGTATCGCCGATGCGCAGCCCCAAACGCTCAATTTCATCGGCGTTGTGCAAGGTGGCGTTGCTGACGGTCACCCCGGCCACCAGCACCGGCTCAAGGCGCGCCACCGGCGTAATCGCGCCGGTGCGGCCAACCTGAAACTCCACTTCGCGCACTACGGTGATCTGCTCCTGCGCCGGGAATTTGAACGCCGTCGCCCAGCGCGGCGCACGCGCCACGAAGCCCAGCGTTTCCTGCAGATCGATATCGTCAATCTTGATCACCACGCCGTCGATGTCGAAACCGAGCTGCGCGCGGTCCTGCTCGACCTGGCGATAAAACGCCAGCACTTCCTCGCTGCCGGTGCGGCGCTGGGCGCGATCGCTGACCGGCAGGCCCCAGGCCTTGAACTGCATCAGGCGCTCAAAGTGGCTGCGCGGCAGTTCGCCGCCTTCCAGCAGGCCGACGCCGTAGCAGAAGAAGGTCAGCGGGCGTTTGGCGGTAATGCGCGGATCGAGCTGGCGCAGCGAGCCGGCGGCGGCGTTGCGCGGGTTGGCGAACACCTTGCCGTCTTTGCGCCGGGCTTCTTCGTTCATCTGTTCAAAACCGGCCTGCGGCATGAACACTTCCCCGCGCACTTCCAGCCGGCGCGGGATGTTGTCGCCGGTCAGGCGCAGCGGAATGGCGCGAATGGTGCGCACGTTGGAGGTGATGTTTTCGCCGGTGGTGCCGTCGCCGCGCGTCGCCGCGCGCACCAGCTCACCGTCTTCGTACAGCAGGCTGACCGCCAGGCCGTCCAGCTTCAGCTCGCAGCAGAAGGTCAGCGGATCGCTGCTTTTGAGCCTGTCCTGCACGCGCTTGTAAAACGCTAGGAAGCTTTCTTCGTCGAACACGTTGTCCAGCGACAGCATCGGCACTTCGTGGCGCACCTGGTCAAACGCCGCCAGCGGTGCAGCTCCCACGCGCTGGGTCGGTGAATCGGCGGTGACCAACTCAGGATGCGCGCTCTCCAGTTCCCGCAGTTCGCGCATCAGGCGGTCATATTCCGCATCCGGCACTTCCGGCGCATCCAGCACATGATACTGGTATTCATGATGGCGCAGTGTGGCTCGTAGTTGATTGATTTGTTGGATTATCGATTCCATGGCTCACCATCAAAGATAAAAAACCCCCGGCTAGCGGGGGCTTTGTTGTTACGGATGTTCTGTGCGCGCGGCAACCCGGTCAGGCGTTGTTTTCCAACACTTCACGGATGCGCGCTTTGTAGGTTTCCAGCTTCTGCGGCGTCATCATGCGGCGCTCGTCGTCCAGCACCACGCCGCCCACGTCGTCGGCGATGCGCTGTGCCGACTGCAGCATCAGCTTGAAGTTCTGATTGGCGTCGCCGTAAGACGGCACCATCATGAACATCGACACGCCCGGCGTGGAGAAGTCGGACATCATGTCAGGATCGAACGATCCCGGCTTGACCATGTTCGCCAGGCTGAACAGCACCGGGCCGCTGCCGGCCGGGCTGATATGGCGGTGGAAGATGCCCATTTCGCCAAACTGGAAGCCGGCCTGCAACACGCTCTGCAGCAGCACTTCGCCGCCGATCACGCCGCCCTGGTGGGCCGCGACGTGCAGCACCAGCACGGTCTCTTTCAGCTTGGCCTGAATTGGCGCAGCCGCCGGCTGCGGTGCAGGTTCCGGCGCAGGCTTCACTTCCGGCGCTGGCTGCACAGGGGCCGGCTCGGCGTGGAATGCCGGTTCCGCCACCTGCGGCGCCTCATGTTCATGCGGCAGATCGTCGACGCGCGGCTCACGGCGCGCGGCCGGTTGCGGTTGCTGCGGTTCGGCCGGTTCTTCGTCCGGCGCGTAGTTGTTCAGCAGGATGTCATCATACTCCGGCCGCTGAGACAACGGAGGCGGCGTCTGATGGGCAGCCGGCTGAACGGCGCGGGGCGCTGGCGCAGCCGCCGGAGCGGGCTTCGGCGCGGCCACGGGTTCTTCGCGTGCGGCATCGAAATGGCCGAATGACGGCTCGTCTTGCGGGTGAGCGGCGCGTACGCGCACCTCACCGACGCCTTCTTCGAGATCGTCGATCGGAGTTTGTTCACGTTCCTTTTGGGAACGTTTGGCTGGGCGATCGCGGAAGAGCGCTGACCGTTCTTTGCGACTGGTCCACAGACCGTGCAATAACAGCGCTATTATGGCGATCGCGCCAACAACGATTAATATCAGACGCAAATCCTGCATCATTGCTATCTCTGTTGTTCCAATACATTGCCACCGCGGCAAACATTCACTCTTTAACTCTATTTGCCCGCGCACACAAGTGCAAGTCCGTGCTGAACTTTATGCCAATAAAGATGATTATACTGCCTTTTTCTGCTGGTTTTTCAGCCAACCCTACCCTAGCCAGTGGAAAATCATCCCTATATGATAATGATGCCTGTTCAGACAACGAGATAACTTAAGATATGTCCTATACGCAGCCCCCTTCCCGTTCGACCAGCGGCATTCACTATTTCGCCGAGGGTTGGCGCCTGATTTCGCGCCCGGGGATTAAACGCTATGTGGTCCTGCCGTTGCTGGTCAACGTGCTGCTGATGGGTTCCGCTTTCTGGTGGCTGTTCAGCCAACTCGGCGACTGGATCCCGGCGATGATGAGCCACGTTCCCGACTGGCTGCAATGGTTGAGCTACCTGCTGTGGCCGCTGGCGGTCATTTCGGTGCTGTTGGTGTTCAGCTATCTGTTCAGCACCATCACCAACCTGATCGCCGCGCCGTTCTGCGGCCTGCTGGCCGAGCAGCTCGAAGGCAGCCTGACCGGCAAACCGCTGCCGGACACCGGCCTGCTCGGCATCGCCAAAGATTTGCCGCGCATCATGGCGCGCGAATGGCGCAAGTTGATGTATTACCTGCCGCGCGCGCTGCTGCTGCTGGCGCTGTACTTCGTGCCCGGCATCGGCCAGACGGTGGCGCCGGTGCTGTGGTTCCTGTTCAGCGCCTGGATGCTGGCGATCCAGTATTGCGACTACCCGTTCGACAACCACAAGGTGAGCTTTGCCGACATGCGCCGCGCCTTGCGCCAGCACAAACCCGCTAACCTGCAGTTCGGCGCGCTGGTCAGCCTGTTCACCATGATCCCGATCCTCAACCTTGTGATCCTGCCGGTCGCCGTCTGCGGCGCCACCGCCATGTGGGTCGATCGCTACCGCTCACAGTTCGTCCGATAACCGCCGCTTTTTACCGCCGATAGCGCGGGAATTTTCGACAGGGGGCGCATTTCGCTCCCTTATCATTGTGCTTAAAACTTATTTCCTAATAACATATAGATATACCAATTCTTTACTTCCCTGCCGGTACTGTTAGCGTATGCTTTCGATGTTCCCCACATTTTCATAGAGTTAAAGGACGGGCTATGAGCAAGATATATGAAGACAACTCATTAACAATCGGCCATACGCCGCTGGTTCGTCTGAACCGTATCGGCAACGGACGCATTCTGGCCAAGGTTGAATCACGCAACCCGAGCTTCAGCGTCAAATGCCGCATCGGTGCCAATATGATTTGGGATGCGGAACAACGCGGCGTGCTGACCGCCGGCAAAGAGCTGGTGGAGCCGACCAGCGGCAACACCGGCATCGCGCTGGCCTTCGTTGCCGCCGCGCGCGGTTACAAGCTGACGCTGACCATGCCGGAAACCATGAGCATCGAGCGCCGCAAGCTGCTCAAGGCGCTCGGCGCCAATCTGGTGCTGACCGAAGGGGCGAAAGGCATGAAAGGCGCTATCGCCAAAGCCGAAGAGATCGTCGCCACCGATCCGAACCGTTACCTGATCCTGCAGCAGTTCAGCAACCCGGCCAACCCGGCGATCCATGAAAAAACCACCGGCCCGGAAATCTGGGAAGACACCGACGGCGACGTCGACGTATTCATCTCCGGCGTCGGCACCGGCGGCACGCTGACCGGCGTCAGCCGCTACATCAAGAACACCAAAGGCAAGGCCATCACCACCGTGGCGGTCGAGCCGACCGACTCGCCGGTCATCAGCCAGGCGCTGGCCGGTGAAGAGCTGAAACCGGGCCCGCACAAGATCCAGGGCATCGGCGCCGGCTTCATTCCGGGCAACCTCGATCTGGACCTGGTGGATCGCGTCGAGAAAGTCTCCAACGACGAGGCCATCAGCATGGCGCGCCGCCTGATGGACGAAGAAGGCATCCTGGCGGGCATTTCCTCCGGCGCAGCGGTCGCGGCGGCGGTGAAACTGGCCGAAGAACCGGCGTTCGCCGACAAGACCATCGTGGTGATCCTGCCCTCTTCCGGCGAACGTTACCTGAGCACCGCGCTGTTTGCCGATCTGTTCACCGAGCAGGAATTGCAGCAGTAATTCCGCCACTGCACAAATCGCTAAAAAAGCACCCTGCGGGGTGCTTTTTTGTGGACTGGATCAAACTTTATAGCAGTCCAAGATTGCTTTTGCCCGCCGGCTTTAGTATTTAACGGTGCATTATTTCGATGCGCAAAATTAATCCCCCCTGAGCCCAGTCAAGGCTGAATCGATTTACTCATCTGTCGCCGACGCGGCGAATCGGGCATAATGGGGAGCGGATTGGAACGACGTCTAAAGCCGAGTTTTTTGATCTGAAGTGCCTAACGCGTCGTTTTCTGTTGCATCAACGTTCGCCCCTGTCCATAGTCAGGCGCTATAACCAGACAAGCTAAAGTCAGGCCCCTGGGCTAAACTTTAGCTCCACAACATTAATCCAATAAGTTGGGGAAACATCAATGTTCCAGCAAGAAGTTACTATTACCGCTCCGAATGGTCTGCATACTCGCCCTGCCGCTCAGTTCGTTAAAGAAGCCAAAGGCTTCGCGTCTGACATCACCGTGACCTCCAACGGCAAAAGCGCCAGCGCTAAAAGCCTGTTCAAACTGCAAACTCTGGGGCTGACTCAAGGGACCGTAGTGACAATCTCCGCTGAAGGTGAAGACGAGCAGAAAGCCGTTGAGCACTTGGTAAAACTGATGGCAGAGCTTGAGTAATCGGCCCGTCTTTTTAGTTAACACCAGTCAAGAGTAAGGTAGGGTTATGATTTCAGGCATTTTAGTATCACCGGGCATCGCTTTTGGTAAGGCTCTCTTGCTGAAAGAAGACGACATCGTCATCAACCGGAAGAAAATCTCTGCTGATCAAGTAGAGCAGGAAGTCTCGCGTTTTCTGGCCGGCCGCGCGAAAGCGTCCGAACAGCTGGAAGCGATCAAGACCAAAGCTGGCGAAACCTTCGGCGAAGAGAAGGAAGCTATCTTCGAAGGCCACATCATGTTGCTGGAAGACGAAGAGCTTGAGCAGGAAATCATAGCCCTAATCAAAGACGATCTGGCCTCCGCAGACGCCGCCGCCTACACCGTGATCGAAGGTCAGGCGAAAGCGCTGGAAGAGCTGGACGACGAGTATCTGAAAGAACGCGCCGCCGACGTGCGCGACATCGGCAAGCGCCTGCTGCAGAACATTCTGGGCATGCCGATCGTCGATCTGGGCTCCATTCAGGACGAAGTGATCCTGGTGGCCACCGATCTGACCCCGTCCGAGACCGCGCAGCTGAACCTGGACAAAGTGCTGGGCTTCATTACCGATCTCGGCGGCCGGACTTCCCACACCTCTATCATGGCGCGCTCCCTGGAGCTGCCGGCGATCGTCGGCACCAGCGACGTGACCAAGCAGGTGAAGAACGACGACTACCTGATTCTGGATGCGGTTAACAACCAGATTTACGTTAACCCGACCGCTGACGTTATCGATCAGCTGAAAGCCGCCCAGAACCAATACATCACCGAGAAAAACGATCTGGCCAAGCTGAAGGACCTGCCGGCGATTACGCTGGACGGCCATCAGGTTGAAGTCTGCGCCAACATCGGCACCGTGCGCGACGTCGCGGGTGCAGAGCGCAACGGCGCGGAAGGCGTCGGCCTGTATCGTACCGAATTCCTGTTCATGGACCGCGACTCGCTGCCGACCGAAGACGAGCAGTTCCAGGCTTATAAAGCCGTGGCGGAAGCCATGGGCTCGCAGGCCGTGATCGTCCGCACCATGGACATCGGCGGCGACAAAGACCTGCCGTACATGAATCTGCCGAAGGAAGAGAACCCGTTCCTCGGCTGGCGCGCCATCCGCATCGCGATGGACCGCCGTGAAATCCTGCACGCCCAGCTGCGCGCCATCCTGCGCGCCTCGGCGTTCGGCAAACTGCGCATCATGTTCCCGATGATCATCTCCGTGGAGGAAGTGCGCGATCTGAAAGGCGAAATCGAGACGCTGAAGGCGCAGCTGCGCGAAGAAGGCAAGGCGTTTGACGAGAGCATCGAAGTGGGCGTGATGGTGGAAACACCGGCTGCGGCGGTCATCGCTCACCACCTGGCGAAAGAAGTCGACTTCTTTAGTATTGGGACAAACGATCTAACCCAGTATACTCTGGCGGTAGATCGCGGCAACGAGCTGATTTCTCATCTCTATAACCCGATGTCCCCATCAGTGCTAGGCCTGATCAAACAGGTTATTGATGCATCTCACGCGGAAGGCAAGTGGACCGGCATGTGCGGCGAACTGGCTGGCGATGAGCGTGCTACACTGTTGTTATTGGGCATGGGGCTGGATGAGTTCAGCATGAGTGCGATTTCAATCCCGCGCATCAAGAAAATTATTCGTAACACGAATTTCGAAGATGTGAAGGCGTTGGCAGCGCAGGCCTTGGCACAGCCAACGGCACAAGACCTGATGAATTGCGTCAATAAATTCATCGAAGAAAAAACGCTCTGCTAAACTTCCACGACACTGGAACGCCGCCCAATTTAATGCTTAGGAGAAGATCATGGGTTTGTTCGATAAACTGAAATCTCTGGTTTCTGATGACAAGAAAGACACGGGCACTATCGAGATCGTCGCTCCCCTTTCTGGCGAAATCGTCAATATCGAAGATGTGCCGGACGTAGTGTTCGCTGAAAAAATCGTTGGCGACGGTATCGCCATCAAACCGGCCGGCAACAAAATGGTTGCTCCGGTTGACGGCACCATCGGCAAGATTTTCGAAACCAACCATGCATTCTCTATCGAATCCGACAGCGGCATTGAGCTGTTCGTCCACTTCGGCATCGATACCGTAGAACTGAAAGGCGAAGGCTTCAAACGCATCGCCGAAGAAGGCCAGCGCGTCAAGAAAGGTGACGTCGTTATCGAGTTCAACCTGCCACTGCTGGAAGAGAAAGCCAAGTCTACCCTGACGCCGGTCGTTATCTCCAACATGGACGAGATCAAAGAGCTGATCAAACTGTCCGGCAGCGTGACCGTTGGCGAAACCCCGATTATCCGCATCAAGAAGTAAGCGCGGATGAGCAAGAAAAACGGCGCCCTCGGCGCCGTTTTTTTATCCCCTTCGTCGTATCCCAATCTCGCTACGTTATGACGACCAGCGCGGGATGCGCAGGGTAATGACAAGCCCCTCTTTGTCGCCGTTGCGCGCCTCAACCTGGCCGCCGTGCGCCAGCACCACCTTGCGGGTAATCGCCAGCCCCAGGCCGTAGCCCTTACCCGACAGCGCCGACTTCACGCGCACGAACGGATCGAAGATGCTCGACAGCTTCGCCTCCTCGACCCCCGGCCCCTGATCGCTGACGGCGATCTGGAACTGGTTATCGACGCGCGTCAGCGCTACCGTTACCCGCTGGCCGTGGCTGGAAAAGCGCAGCGCATTGCGCACGATGTTGTCCACCGCACGCCGCATCAGCTCCGCATTGCCCTTGACGGTGTACTCCACGTCCGATTCGGCCTGCAGTACGATATCCACGCCGGGCACCTGCGCCTCGTAGCGTGCATCGCTCACCACCGCGTCCACTAACCCATAGAGATCGAAATACTCTTCGTCCGGCAGGCTACTGTTTTCGGTACGCGACAACGCCAGCAGCTCGCCGATCATTTTGTCCAGCCGCCCCGACTCGTGTTCGATGCGCTTGAGCGAGGTTTCGACATTGCCGGCATTCTGCCGCGCCAGGCCGATCGCCAGCTGCAGGCGCGCCAGCGGCGAACGCAGCTCATGCGAAACGTCGTGCAACAGCTGCTCGCGGGCGCTGACCAGCAGCTCCAGCCGCTCGGCCATGGTGTCGAAATCGCGCGCCACGTCGGACAGCTCGTCATGGCGGCGCCGCATCTTCGGGAACAGCCGCACCGAGAGATCGCCCTGCGCCACCCGATCCAGGCCGCCGCGCAGCTGACGCATCGGCCGGGTCAGGTTCCAGGCCAGCACGGCGCTGAACAGCAAACCGCCCAGCCCGCCGACCCACAGCATCGGCGCAGGAATGTTGAAGAAGTGGGAACGCCGCTCCGGCCGATACTCTTCCCGCAGCCCGCGCACGTTATAACTCAGCCAGTATCCCTGCCCTTCCCCGGTCTGCACCCAGGCAGAGATCTCTTTCGGCATCCGCCGCCCTTCAAACGCCGGTTCTTCCGGCGCGGGCGGCGGCGGTTGGGTCATCGGCGTCACCGACAGCAAACGCCTGTCGTCCTCGGGCCAGTCGCGCATCAGGGCTTCCAGCGCCGGCATGCCACCGCTGCGCAACTGGGTGGCGGCCGAGGCCAGCTGCAGGCCGATCACCCGCCGCGCCATGGCGTTCTCCGGCGGCACATAGCGATCGCCATAGAGAGAAAACGCCACCCACAGCGCCTGCGTCATGATGAGGAAAGTCAGCCAAAAGCCGAGCAAAATTTTCCAGAACAGTCTTCCGCGCATGTCAGATTACCGAATGCGATAGCCGATGCTGCGCACCGTCTCGATAATGAGCTTACTGCCGGCCAACGCGCTCAGCTTCTGGCGGATATTGCTGATGTGCACGTCCACGCTGCGGTCATAGGCCTCGCGCGGGCGCCCCAGCCCCTTCTCGGACAGTTCGTCCTTCGACACCACGCGATCCGGCGCGCGCAGCAACAGCTCCAGCAGATTGAATTCCGAAGCGGTCAAATCAAACGCCTTGCCGCGCCATTCGCTGCTGCGGGTTGAAGGGTTCAGCGTCAGCTCGCCGAAGCTGATGGCGGCCTCGTCGTCCGCCTCTTGCGGCCGCTCTTCGAACCGGCGCAGCACCGCGCGCAGACGCGCCACCAGTTCGCGCGGGTAGCACGGCTTGGGCATGTAATCGTCGGCGCCCATCTCCAGGCCAATCACCCGATCGATGTTGTCGCCTTTGGCGGTCAGCATGATGATCGGCAGCCGGCTCTTTTTACGCACGTCGCGCAGCACGTCGATGCCGCTCATGTCCGGCAGCATGATATCGAGGATCATCGCGGTATAGTCGCCCGACAGCGCGCCCTCTACTCCCGCCTTGCCGGTCAGCACCAGCGTGGCGTCGAAGCCTTCGCCCGTCAGGTATTCGCTCAGCATGGTGCCAAGCTCCAGGTCATCGTCGACCAGTAAAATTTTCATGCCTTGCTCCTTCACCGATTTTCGTTATTTTCCCGCCAATTCCGCCGGCCCGCAGCCGGTTTTACTCAATCCTTACACATCGCCGTTCGCGTCTCGCCACCGTTAGTGTGGCTGCTGTCGCGCGATTTCTCTACTTCTGTCAGGGCATTGGCATGCAGGCAGGCGCCAGCCGCCATGCTGGCGGGGCGGATATGCCGTCGGTCAAAAGGGAAGTGAGAGGGGGTTTCCCGGCGGAACGCGCCGCCGGGACGGAGCGCTCAGTCGAACACGCCGGTGGAGAGGTAACGGTCACCGCGATCGCAGACGATCGCCACCACGACGCTGCCGGGGTGGGCCGCCGCGACGCGCAGGGCGCCGGCCACCGCGCCGCCGGAGCTGACGCCGCAGAAGATGCCTTCACGCTGCGCCAGCTGGCGCATGGTCTGCTCGGCATCGCGCTGCTCGATATCCAGCACCTGATCCACCAGCTCCGGGCGGAAAATGCCCGGCAGGTAAGCGGGCGCCCAACGGCGAATGCCGGGGATGCTGCTGCCTTCCGCCGGCTGCAGGCCGATGATCTGCACCTGCGGATTCTGGCTCTTCAGGTAACCGCCTACGCCGGTAATGGTGCCGGTGGTGCCCATGCTGGAAACAAAGTGGGTGATGCGCCCTTCGGTCTGGCGCCAGATCTCCGGGCCGGTGGTGGTGAAGTGGGCGTAGGGGTTGTCGAGGTTGTTGAACTGGTCCAGCACCTTGCCCTGCCCCTGGCGCTGCATCTCCAGCGCCAGATCGCGCGCCCCTTCCATTCCCTGCTCACGGCTGACCAGGATCAGCTCGGCGCCGTAGGCGCGCATCGCCGCCTGCCGCTCCAGGCTCATGTTCTCCGGCATCAGCAGCTTCAGCGTATAGCCTTTGAGCGCGGCGATCATCGCCAGCGCGATGCCGGTGTTGCCGCTGGTGGCCTCGATCAGCACGTCGCCGGGTTTGATCTCGCCGCGCAGCTCCGCCTGCTGGATCATCGCCAACGCAGCGCGATCCTTCACCGAGCCCGCCGGGTTATTGCCTTCCAGTTTGACCCATACCTCGCTGCCCGCCTGGGCGGCCAGCCGTTGCAGTTGTACCAGCGGGGTATTCCCGATGCATTGTTCGAGCGTTGTCACGATCTTTGCCTGTGTGTTGGTGTGCGTAAAGTAAAAAGGCAACCCGGGGGTTGCCTTGAATAAAAGGGCAGCTAAAACCTATCAGGCGCTTTTGGCTAACGCAACAGGTTGCAGCAGTTGATCGCCGGCATACAGCCGCGCATTGAGGCTGCCGACGTAATAACGGCCGCCGCGCACCGGGGTTGGGTTGCCTTCCGGCAACACCACGCCGATCGGCTCCTGATGCCAGCCGATTGGCTGCACCGTCAACTGCCAGAAGTGGCCACGCGGGCTGACTTCCAGCACCTGCACCGGCAGCGGGCAGCGCTCGCTGCTTTCGGTCGCCACTTCCATTTCCCACGGGCGCAGGAACAGATCGACGCTGCCCTGGTGCATCGGCTGGAACGACAGCGGCCACTGGTGCGCGCCGACGAACAGCTGGGAGCCGCGGATCTCGCCGTTCAGGCGGTTCACTTCCCCCATGAACTCCAGCACGAAGCGGCTGGCCGGTTCGCGCATGATCTCTTCCGGCGAGCCTACCTGTTCGATATTGCCCTGGCTCATCACCACGATGCGGTCGGCCACTTCCATCGCCTCTTCCTGATCGTGGGTGACGAACACGCTGGTGAACTTCAGCTCTTCGTGCAGCTGACGCAGCCAGCGGCGCAGCTCTTTGCGCACCTGCGCATCCAGCGCGCCGAACGGTTCGTCCAGCAGCAGAATTTGCGGTTCCACCGCCAGGGCGCGCGCCAACGCCACGCGCTGTTTCTGGCCGCCGGACAGCTGCGACGGATAGCGGTTGGCCAGGTGGGCCAGCTGCACCATTTCCAGCAGCTGGGTGACTTTCTGTTTGATCGCCGCGGCGTTCGGCCGCTCGCGACGCGGCAGCACGGTCAGGCCGAAGGCGATGTTGTCGAACACCGTCATATGGCGGAACAGCGCATAGTGCTGAAATACGAAGCCCACGCGCCTGTCGCGCGCGTGCATGTGGCTGACGTCGGTGCCGTGGAAGCCCAGCTTGCCGCCGCTCTGGCTTTCCAGCCCGGCGATAATGCGCAGCAGCGTGGTCTTGCCGGAGCCGGACGGCCCGAGCAGCGCCACCATCTCGCCGGAAGCAATATCGAGCGAGATATCGTTCAATACCTTGGTGCGACCGAAGTACTTGTTGATGCCGTTAATCTCAATGCTCATGATTTTCCTCCCGCTCGAGACGCGCATTTTGACGTTCCAGACGCCACTGCAGCGCGCTCTTCAAAAATAGGGTAACGATCGCCATCAGGGTCAACAGGGCGGCGGCGGTAAAGGAGCCGACGGTGTTGTAATCCTGCTGCAACAGCTCGACCTGCAGCGGCAAGCTGTAGGTTTCGCCGCGAATCGAACCGGACACCACCGACACCGCGCCGAACTCGCCGATGGCGCGCGCGTTGGTCAGCACCACGCCATACAGCAGCGCCCAGCGAATGTTGGGCAGCGTCACGCGGCGGAACATTTGCCAGCCGGACGCCCCCAGCAGAATGGCAGCCTCGTCTTCCTGGCTACCCTGGCTGAGCATCATCGGCACCAGCTCGCGCACCACGAAGGGGCAGGTGACGAAAATGGTCACCAGCACCATGCCCGGCCAGGAGAACATGATCTGGATGTTATGCGCATCCAGCCAGCCGCCCAGCAGGCCGTTGCTGCCGTAAAACAGCAGGTAAATCAGCCCCGCCACCACCGGTGAAACGGCGAACGGGATATCGATCAGCGTCAGCAGCAGCTGGCGGCCGGGGAAAGTGAAGCGCGTCACCAGCCACGCCAGCAACGTGCCGAACACCAGGTTGAACGGCACGGTGATCAGCGCGATCAACACCGTCAGCCAAATGGCGTGCAGCATGTCCGGATCGAGCAAGTTGCTCCACATCGCGCCGAATCCTTTGGAAAAGGCCTCGGCGAAAATCGATATCATCGGCACCACCAGCAGCAGCACCGAGAACAGCGCGCCGATGGCGATCAGCGTCCACTTGCCCCAGTTGACGCGCGGGCGCTCGGCGCCGTTGAAGGCGGAAACATCAGCCATCAGTGCCCTCCTCCCAAGCGTCTGCCGAAGCGGCTTTGCAAGACGTTAATGCTGAACAGCAGCAGCAGCGACGCCGCCAGGATCACCGAGGCGATGGCGCTGGCCGCCGGGTAATCGAACTCCTGCAAACGCACAAAAATCATCAGCGAGGTCACTTCCGTCTTCCAGGCGATGTTGCCGGCGATGAAAATCACCGCGCCAAACTCGCCCAGGCTGCGGGTAAAGGAGATGGCGGTGCCGGCCAGCAGCGCCGGCGCCACCTCAGGCAATACCACGCGGCGGAAGCTCTGCCAGCGCGTGGCGCCCAGCGTCTCGGCCGCCTCTTCGTATTCCGGCCCCAGCTCTTCCAGAACCGGCTGCACGGTGCGCACCACAAACGGCAGGCTGGTGAACGCCATCGCTACCGCGATCCCAAGCCAGGTAAAGGTGACCTTGATGTCGAAGTGCGCCAGCCACTGACCGTACCAGCCGGTGGTGGAAAACAGCCCCGCCAGCGTCAGGCCGGCCACCGCGGTCGGCAGCGCGAACGGCAGATCGATCAGGCCATCCAGCAGCGAGCGGCCGGGAAAACGGTAGCGCGTCAGGATCCAGGCCATCAGCATACCGAACACCGCATTGAACAGGCTGGCGACGCCGGCCGCCAGCAGCGTCACTTTATACGCCGCCACCACCTGCGGGTTGGAAATCACTTCCCAGTATTGCGCCAGGCTCATCTGCGCCAGCTGCATCACCAGCGCGCTGAGCGGCAGCAGCAGGATCAAACAGGTATAAAATAGGCTGCTGCCGAGGCTGAGGCCAAATCCGGGCAGCACCCGCTTACTGGACGACAACGCCAACATTTACTTGCGCCCTGCCGCTAACAGCTGATCCAGCTCGCCGCCGGTGGCGAAGTGGGTTTTCATCACCTGCGGCCAGCCGCCGAATTGATCTTCCACGCGGAACAGTTGGGTGTCCGGGAATTGCCCCTTCGCCGCCGCCATCGCTTTCTGGTCATACACGCGATAGTAGAAACTGGTGATCACCTGCTGCGCCGCTGGGCTGTAGAGATAGTTCAGATAGGCTTTGGCCGCCTGTTCGGTGCCGTTGCGCTCGACGTTTTTGTCGATCCAGGCCACCGGGAACTCCGCCAGAATATCGACCGGCGGCACAATCACTTCGTACTTGTCTTCACCGTACTGCTTGCGGATGTTGTTCACTTCGGACTCGAAGCTGATCAGCACGTCGCCCAAGCCGCGCTCGACGAAGGTGGTGGTCGCGCCGCGGCCGCCGGTATCGAACACCAGCACGTTTTTCAGGAAGCGGGTCATGAAGGCGCGGGTCTTGGCCGCGTCGTTGCCGTCGGCCTGGCTGGCGGCGCCCCAGGCGGCCAGATAGGTGTAACGGCCGTTGCCGGAGGTTTTCGGGTTCGGGAACACCAGCTTCACGTCGTCGCGCACCAGATCGTTCCAGGTGTGGATGCCCTTCGGGTTGTCCTTGCGCACCAGAAACGCCATGGTGGAATAGAACGGCGAACTGTTGTTCGGCAGGCGCGCCTGCCAGTCCGCCGGGATCAGCTGCCCGCGATCGTGCAGGATTTGCACGTCGGTGACCTGGTTATACGTCACCACGTCGGCGCGCAAACCCTGCAGGATCGCCAGCGCCTGCTTCGACGAGCCGGCATGCGATTGTTTGATGGTCAGCTTGTCGTTCGGATGCTGTTGATTCCACTGCTGTTCAAAGCCGGGATTCAGCGCGACGAACAATTCACGGGAAACGTCATAAGAGCTGTTCAGCAATTCCGCCGCCGACGCGGCGCCGCTCGCCAACAGCGCAGCCGCCAGCCAACCTTTCAGCACGAGATTTTTAACCCGGTTTTGTTTCATTCTGCACCTTATCACTGAGTCATTCCTTCAGGCTTTCGCCTTATTGACGACCAGTGTATTTATAACTCGGTGCGGAGCTGTAACGCTTTTATATACCGTTTAGTGATTTACAAGCATCAAACGCTATAAGGCAGGGAATGCGAGGCGTTTTGGGGCGGGAAAACGGACCGAAGCCGGGCGAGCCGGCTTCGGCAACGGCGTCAAAGTGACAGCAGGCGCGTCAGCGATGGCGCGAAGTAGTAGCTGCCGGTCACCGCACGGCTGAAACGCAGCATCGCGTCGCGTTTGCCGTCCAGATCGCCGAACATGCTCAGCAGCTGCTGCTCGATATTGTGCAGGCGCGCGCAATAGGCGATGAAGAACAGGCCGTGCTTGCCGCTGGCGGTGCCGTAAGGCAGGCTCTGGCGCAAAATTTTCAGGCCTTTGCCATCCTCTTTCAGATCGACGCGGCTGACGTGCGAGGTATCCGGGCGCTGGTCGGCCGGCAGCTCTTCGCTGTCGTGCTTGGTGCGGCCGATAATCTGTTCCTGCTGTTCAGTGGTAAAGCGCTGCCACTGGCGCAGGTTGTGCTCGTAGCGCTGCACCAGCACGTAGCTGCCGCCTGCGTCCTCTTCGCCTTCGGCGATCGTCGCCACTGCCGGGCGCTGCTCGCCCTGCGGATTTTCGGTGCCGTCGATGAAGCCGCTCAAATCGCGCTCTTCCACCCAGCGGAAACCGTGGGTTTCTTCTTCAATCTTGATGGCGTTGCCAAACGCCGCCAGCGCGGCCTGCGCCAGCGTGAAGTTGACGTCATGGCGCAGCGACTGGATGTGGATCAACATGTCGCGCTGGGTGGCCGGCGCCAGCCCTTTGCCGAGCGGCGTGAACGGCTTCAGCTCTTGCGCGCCCTGGCCGCTGGAGAGATCGTGCCAAACGTCGTAGCCGAAAGCGATCACCGCGCCGAGGCGCGCATCGGGGAACTGCTGCTGCAGCTCGCTCAGCGTTTGACAAAACTGCTTGCAGCCCTGGCGCAAGTCGGCGAATTCGCCCTGTACGCTGGCTTCCATAAAAATGGCGAAACGGCAGTGCTCCAGCAGAATGCCGCTCTGAACCTGTGTCATGTTGTTATCCTCAATACCAGAATCCGGCAACAGGTAAGGTATGGCGGTTGACGCGCGGGTTCCCTGTTACAAACGCGCGCTATCATACCGCAAGCACGGGCGATTGCCTTGCAGCAGCGCAAAGAAAATAGGGGTAATGGCTTGAAAAGACAGGCGCCGCGAACCGACGCCCGTTGAACGCGTTACTGCTGCGGCTTGGCGTGCCAGATGATTTTGCTGACCGTCCAGCTTTTCAGGGTGTCGTCCGGCGGGATGATGTCCTGCGCCCCGGCCCACTTGCCGCTGAAGATGTAGGTGACGTACTTGCTCTGCTCCGCCACGCACTCCACTTTACCGGCGTCTTCGCCGCTGCCCGGTTTACAGGAACCGAACGCCTTGCTGTACATGTCGCCGAACGGCGTGCCGAGCTTGTTGCCCCACTCCGTCGCCACTTGCGGATCCAGCACGTCTACCCGCTGCAGGCGCCCTTTCGGTTCGCCGGTGATCACCAGCTTCACCTCGTCGCCGGACAGCGCCTGGTAATAAGAGACGATCTGGCCGTTGCTGGTCGCCATGCCGCCGCGCAGGCGGTAGTTGCCGTCCAGCCCGTCGTTGATGGCGCTTTCCGACATCGGCGTGCCGGCGTTGAGCTTGCCGACGCCCTTGGCGCCGACCTCCAGGCTGCTGCCGAACCAGTTGAACGGCGACAGGCTGGACCAGGAGAAATTGGACATGCTCGAACAGCCGGTCAGTAACAGCGGAAGCCCTAACAGCAGGGGGCGAATATTCATCTCTAGCTCCTTAAACATCAATGGCACGGGGCGGTAACCCGCCCCCGCCGCACTCGGCATTTTGCTGCGTGCCAGCCTCTCACAACGGCCCGCACTACGCCAACGGTTGCCAGCTTGGAGTGCGGAAAATGCGAAAAGTGCCGCACTTCTCGGCAATTAGTCGGCGTGCTCCGCCGGCGCAAAGCAGGCTTTCAGGCGCGCATTCAGCAACAGATAGCTTAGCGCCAGCGCATCGAGCAGCGCCAACGCCAGTTCCAGCCCCGGCGCATCGCCGTCCTGGCGCCACAGGCTGAACAGCGAGCCGCCGAGCGACGCCAGCAGGGAGACAGCCAGCCCCCAGCGCCAGCCGCGCCACAGCCGCGGCCATTGGTGGCGGCGGCCGCTCAGCAAAAACGCCAGCGCCGCCGGCAGGCCGAGCAGCATGCCGTACCAAAAACGTTGGGTATCCGGATAAAATAGCGCCAGCAAGCTTTCGCCCTGCTCGCGCGAAGCGCCGGCCATCACGAACAGCAGCCAGGTGCGCGCCTGCAAAATCAGCACGGCCCAAAATCCCAGCGGCAGCCGCAGCGCGCCGTGCTGGTCGTAATCGTCCGGGGAAAACCGGGGTGAGAATGGCTTCAACGATCGTTCCTTGCCAACAGAATAAAGACTATGGCTACAGATGGGCACCGGCGGCGGGAATTTCAATGCGTCGGCTTAAGAAGCTCTTAAGATCGGTGTGTTTTAATCGTTAGCACTTAACAAGCAGCCCGATATCAGCGGGATGTGATTTTCGATAACGATGATAAGGAAGCGCAACATGAAAAAACTGACTCTGGCCGCCCTGATCGCGCTGTGCAGCGCACCGGTACTGGCGCAGCAAGGCGGGTTCCTCGATCCGGCCGCGCCGCAGGCCCAAACGCAACCCGCGCCTCAGGGCGGTTTCTCCGGCCCCAGCGCGGCGCTGACCACCGTGGACAAGGTGAAATCGCTGAGCGACGACACCTGGGTGATGCTGCAGGGCAATATCGAGCAGCGCATCGGCGACGACACCTATACCTTCCGCGATGCCACCGGCACGCTGACGGTCGAAATCGATCGCAAGCGCTGGAACGGCCAAACCGTTACGCCGAAAGACAAGGTGCAGTTGGAAGGCAAAGTGGATAAAGACTGGAGCAGCGTCGAAGTGGACGTGAAAACCGTCAAAAAACTGCCGTAATGCACTGCGGCGGGCGGTGCAACGCCGCCGCCCGCCGCCCACTCAATATTCCTGATCTTCGATCAGCCGCTTGCCCAGGCTGGTGATGCCCTGGATCTCGTAGCCGAGTTTCTCGTACATCTCGACCACCGTGTCGTTGTCTTCGCGCACCATAATCTGGATTTTCGGGCAGCCACGGGCGATCAATTTCTTCTCCAGACGGTTGATCAACGCATTGGCGATGCCGCGCCCGCGATAGTCGGGATGCACCCCGAGGTAATACGCCGAGCCGCGGTGGCCGTCATAGCCGCCCATCACCGAACCGACCACTTCGCCGCCGACTTCCGCCACCAGGAACAGCTCCGGATCGTGGTTCAGCTTGCGCTCGATGTCCATTTCCGGATCGTTCCAGGGCCGCAGCAGATCGCAGCGCTCCCACAGGGTAATGACTTCTTCAAAGTCGTCTTGTCGAAATACGCGAATTTCCATCGATGTTGGCCGCTGTTAATTAAGGTGTTTATCTGATTATCGCGTGATTATTCACTTACGCAATATCAAACTGCGATTTACCGCGCTATTTGCCCAGAAATCGCCGGTAACAGGCGTAATAAATGGAAATAGTTATCGGGTCGATTAATGATTATCAATACGATATAACGTCGCAAAATAGAAACGTCGACGGAGCGTTGCGTAATGAAAAAGCAGGGTAAACCCTTCCTCAATTTTAAACCGCTTGCCGTTTCCCCGACGCGACGCCAACTTTTGCTTTCCGGCCTGGCGGTGGCGCTGCTCGGCGTGAAAAGCCAACGCGCCAGGGCGGAAGGCCTGCTGCGCAATCAGCACAGCAAGCCGGCGGCGAAACCGGCCGGTGCCAAGAAGCTGGTGATGATCGATCCCGGCCACGGCGGCATCGACTCCGGCGCGGTCGGCCACGAAGGCTCGCAGGAAAAACACATCGTGCTGGAAATTGCCAACCACGTGCGCCGTTTCCTGCATGAGCGCGATCACGTCGAGGCGCGCCTGACGCGTGAAGAAGACGAGTTCATTCCGCTGTTCCAGCGGGTGGAGATCGCCCACCAGCACCAGGCCGACCTGTTCATTTCGATTCACGCCGACGGCTTCACCAGCCCGTCGGCCTCCGGCGCTTCGGTGTTCGCCCTGTCCAACCGCGGCGCCAGCAGCGCCATGGCGCGCTACCTGTCCAACCGTGAAAACGCCGCCGACGATGTGGCGGGCGGTAAATACAAGGATCAGGACAACTACCTGCAGCAGGTGCTGTTCGATCTGGTGCAAACCGACACCATCAACAACAGCCTGACGCTCGGCCGCCACGTGCTCGGCCAAATTCGCCCAGTACACCATCTGCACAGCGACAGCACCGAACAGGCGGCGTTTGCGGTGTTGAAATCGCCGTCCATTCCCTCGGTGCTGGTGGAAACCTCGTTCATCACCAACCCGAACGAAGAGCGGCTGCTGGGCACCACCGCGTTTCGCGAGAAAATAGCCCGCGCCATCGCGGACGGCATCGTCAACTTCTTCGACTACTTCGACGCCCACCAGCGCAAACCCCGCTGATGCCGCGGGCGGCGAATAAGAGTATACTCAGCGCCTTGTTCAGCCAGACGCTATAAAGACCCCGCATGAGTTTACCTAACATCGCTGAAGTAAAATCCTTCCTGCTGGCGCTGCAGGATCACATCTGCGCGCAGCTCGCCCAGGCCGACGGCGGCGCCGTGTTCACCGAAGACCAATGGACGCGTGAAGAAGGCGGCGGTGGCCGCAGCCGCGTGCTGACCAACGGCGCGGTGTTCGAACAGGCGGGGGTCAACTTCTCGCACGTCTCCGGCGCCACCCTGCCGGCCTCGGCGACCGCGCACCGTCCGGAGCTGGCCGGGCGCAGCTTCCAGGCGATGGGCGTCTCATTGGTTATCCACCCGCTCAGCCCCTACGTGCCCACCAGCCACGCCAACGTGCGCTTCTTCATCGCCGAAAAGCCGGGCGAGGTGCCGGTGTGGTGGTTCGGCGGCGGCTTTGATCTGACGCCGTTCTACGGTTTCGCAGAGGATGCCGTGCATTGGCACCGCACCGCGGCCGAGCTGTGCGCGCCGTTCGGCGACGAGGTCTACCCCAAATACAAACAGTGGTGCGACGATTACTTCTTCATCAAGCACCGCAACGAAGCGCGCGGCATCGGCGGCCTGTTCTATGACGATCTGAACACCCCGGACTTCGACCACTGCTTCGCCTTCACCCGCGTCGTGGGCCAGGGCTTCCTCGACGCCTATCTGCCGATCGTCGAAAAACGCAAGGCCTTGACCTGGGGCGAGCGCGAGCGCCAGTTCCAGCTGTATCGCCGCGGCCGCTACGTGGAGTTCAACCTGGTGTGGGATCGCGGCACGCTGTTCGGGCTGCAAACCGGCGGGCGCACCGAGTCCATTCTGATGTCGATGCCGCCGTTGGTGCGTTGGGAATATAACTACCAGCCGGACGCCGATAGCCCGGAAGCGGCGCTGGCGCGCGATTTTCTGCCGGTGCGCGACTGGCTGCAGGAGCCGAAATGATGCAGATTTGGGTCGATGCAGACGCCTGTCCGAACGTGATCAAAGAGGTGCTGTTCCGCGCCGCCGATCGTACCGCCATCACCGTAACGCTGGTGGCGAACCAGCCGCTGCGCACGCCGCCGTCGAAGTACATCCGTTCGCTGCAGGTGGCGGCCGGCTTCGACGTGGCCGACAACGAGATCGTGCGCCGCTGCGCAGCGGGCGATCTGGTGATCACCGCCGACATTCCGCTGGCGGCGGAGGTGATAGAGAAAGGCGCGGTGGCGCTGAACCCGCGCGGCGAACGCTACACGCCGGACACCATCCGCGAGCGCCTCAACATGCGCGATTTTATGGATACCCTGCGCGCCAGCGGCATCCAGACCGGCGGCCCGAACGCCCTGAACCAGCGCGACCGCCAGCAGTTCGCCAACGAGCTGGACAAATGGCTGCTGCAGGCAAAGCGGGCGCAGTGATGAATGAACTGCGCCCTGCTCTGCTGCGGTTTAGAAGCGCAACTCCCCCCCGAAGATATAAGTCCGCCCACGGGCGGTGTTGGTCGGCGTGAAATCTTGTGACTGCGAAGGCAGCGAATTCATCTTGTTCAGCGCGTCCGAGTAGTCCTTGTCCATCAGGTTTTGCACGCTGAGCTTCAGCAGCAGATTGCGATTCACCTGATAGGTGCCGTACAGATCGATAATGGTCGGAATATGCGGCGCCGGCTCCTTCATCAACTGTTCGTTTTCATCGAGAGTGGAATCAGGCGACAGGCGCACCGATTTGCCGGTGTATTTCACCACCCCGCCCAGCGTCAATGTCTCGTCCAGCAGGCGCACCCCGCTGTCCAGCGTGAAGTAGAATTCCGGCAGTTCACTGACATCACCCGCGCCGAACACGTTGCTGGCCTGGTTGGTCGGCTGGGAGGTATGCTCCTTGCTTAACGACAGCTTGGTAAAGGCGAAACCGGCGTCGTACAGCGCTTCGAGCTCCACCCCGCGCATTTTGACCGGTTCTGGGGCGTTGCTGTACATGGTCATGCTGACGTTGACGTCCGCGTTATCCCACTCTTCCTGCGTCGCCTGCGAACGGTTGCATTTCTGGCGGTTTTTACACACTAGGTAGGTTTGGCTGGATATGTAGTTTTTGATCCTGGTTTCGAAATAGACCGCTTTCAGTTGGAAGCTGTCCTGCTTGAACAACAGATCGTGGGCATTGGCGTTGAAACCGCCCTGCCAGGTCTCCGCTTTTTCGCCTTTCAGGAACGGGTTCATCGACTGGCCGCCGCTGTTGGCGAAGAACACCTCCTGGATATTCGGCCCGCGCATCGACTTGCTGTAGCTGACGAACGGCTGCAGCCACGGCGTCACCTGCGCCGACAGCATGACCGACGGATTGAAACCCTGTTCATTGCGAGTGATATTGCTGGCGCCCTGCGGGAAGCACTCTACGCGTTCGTCACAGGCCGGCTTATAGCCGGAGAGGCGATAGGCGGTGTAGTTCAGATCGAAATTCCCCTGCCAGATGCCGTAATTGGCCTGCAACCCACTGTACAGGCTGGAGATATCTTGTTTGCCGGCAATGCCCACCGGCATGCTTTCCGCCTGATTGTCATCCGTCACCAAACCGGAGGCCTTTTTCTTATACTCGTTGCGCACCAGCTTGCCGCCGTAGCTGAAGGCGAAATCGACATCCTGCAGGCTGAAACGGCTGGTGTTGTTGATATCCAGCGCATCGGAGATGTTTTTCGCCGTGCTGTCGCTGAATCCCGCCATGTTGTCGGACATAAATTGCTGCTTGCCGCGGCTGGTACTGGCGGTCAGGTTGAAATCGATCAGTTCCGAGAACGGCGCGTAGTGATATTTAAGGTAAAAATCGTCGCTGTCGATGTGGCGGCGGGTGATTTTATTCTGGTAGCTGCGCGCCGACAGTTCGATGCTGTTAAAGGCATCCGGCTTGATGTCCACCTTGAACAGCTGGGATTTCGGGTTCTGGCGGTAGGTTTTATCGACGTTGAACACCTCGCTGTCGAAACCGGCGCCGTTTTTGTAGTTGGAGGTGATGGAGCTGCCGCTGATGGCCGCCATCGCCCCCAGGCTGCCGCCATCGGCAAAGGCGGCGGTTTTGGCACCCACGGCGATCATGCCGCTGCGGCCGATGCCGTTATTGCCCACCGAGAATTTGGTGCGCACGCCGAACGGGTTATCGGAAAATACTACGTCGTCCACGCCGATAGTGCGGAAGTTGGCGCTGCCCGCCAGGGCGTTCACCCCAGCGGAGCCGGTGGCATTGCCGCGCGCCACGTCGACGCCGACGATAAAGTTAGGATCGATCAGCGCCCCGAACTGGCTGGTGGGCAATCCCCCGTGCGCTGCGTCGCTCGGCGAGTTGCCGTAGTAGTTTTGGGTGATGCCGTCGACCATGGTGTTGACCCGGCCAAAGCCGCTCAGGCCGCGGATATTGACGCTGACCGATCCCTGGCCGGGATCGATCTGGGTATAGGTGCCCGGCATGCTGCGCAGAATGCTGTCCACCGACTCCAGATTCTTGTTTTCGTCGCGCGAGCTGAACGCACCTGGCCTCGCCAACGCGTCTTTTTCGCTGCTGTTGCCGCTGTCGGCGGCCGAGACGTTGAGCGGGCTGAACGCCACGCTGCCTTTATTATTTTCCGCCTGTTCCTGCGCGGCCGCAGCCGGCCCGTACAGCGCCAGTCCCGCGCCGATCAGGCTCGCTATCATTTTGATTTTCATATATCCCCAGAAATAGCCAATAAGGTTTGATGGCCGACAATGCCCAGCAAAAAGCCCGCCGAAAGCGCGGTAAAAGATTGTTATTGTTTTATTGCGCCGCAGCGTGCCGCGGCGCTGAAGGTTATTTCTGCGCCTGTCGATCCGCCGCCAAAATAAAGGCGTACTCCAGCGCGCCGTTTTCCAGCCGCGCCAGGCGGCCCGATTTGCCGCCGTGGCCGGCGGTCATGTCGGTGGAGAGCAGCAGCAGCGAATCGCCCTGCTTGAAGCGCCGCAGCTTCGCCACCCATTTGGCCGGTTCCCAATACTGCACCTGCGAGTCGTACAAGCCGCTGGTAACCAGCAGGTTCGGGTAACGCTGCTTGCGCACGTTGTCGTACGGACTGTAGGACTTCATCAGCGCATAGGCGGCCGGCTGGTGCGGGTTGCCCCACTCCTCGTATTCGCCGGTGGTGAGTGGAATGCTGTCGTCCAGCATGGTGGTCACCACGTCGACGAATGGCACCTGCGCCACTACCGCGTTGTACAGCTGCGGCGCCTGATTGATCACCGCTCCCATCAGCAAGCCGCCGGCGCTGCCGCCCATGGCGTAGATGCGCCCCGGTTGGCCGTAGCCGTCTTTGATCAGCGCCTGGGTGGCGTCGATGAAGTCGTTGAAGCTGTTCGGTTTGTGCGTCAGCTTGCCCTGTTTGTACCAGCTCTGCCCCAGCTCGCCGCCGCCGCGCACGTGGATCAGCGCATAGACGAAGCCGCGATCCAGCAGGCTGATGCGGTTGGCGCTGAACGCCGGATCCATGCTCATGCCGTAAGCGCCGTAGCCGTACACCAGCAGCGGGTTATGCCCGTTTTTGAACAGCGATGTGCGGTACACCAGCGAGACCGGCACCTTCACACCGTCGCGCGCCGTTACCCAGATGCGCTCGCTGTGATACAGGCTCGGATCGACGCCTTTCACCTCTTGCTGCTTCAGCAGGGTGCGCTCGCCCTTGTTCAGATCCCACTCATAGGTGCGGGTCGGCGTGGTCATCGCCGAATAGCCGTAGCGCAACCGATCGCTGTCCGGCTCGGGGTTATAGCCCAGCCAGGCCATGTAGCTGGCGTCGTCGAACGGGATGGCGCGCTCGGTTTTGCCGTCCCAGCTGATTTGCCGCAGCTGCACCAGCCCGTTGGCGCGCTCCTGCACCACCAGCCAGTCGCGGAACAGGCTGAAGTTCTCCACCTCGTGCTGCGCCTGCGGCGCGATCAGCGTCTGCCAAGGCTTGCCCGCCGCCGCCGTGCGGTACAGGCCAAAGTTCGGATCCTGATGGTTGGAACGCAGATAGAACTCGCCGCGGTAGTGATCGAGGTAATACTCGCGGCCGTTCTGCCGGGCGGCGAACAGCTGCGGCTCGCGCTGCGGCTGATTGGCGTCGATCAGGCGCACTTCGGAGGTGGTGTTGCCGCTGATGGTCAGAATCAGGTAATCGCGCGAGGACGAGCGGCCGAGGCTGAGGTAGAACGCCGGATCGTTTTCCTGGTACACCAGCTTATCTTCCGCCGTCGGCGTACCGTACTGATGGCGATAAACCTGGTATGGCAACAGCGTTTGCGGGTGGTTGCGCACGTAGAACAGGGTTTGGTTGTCGTTGGCCCACACCATGTTGCCGGAGGTGTTTTCCAGCGTTTCCGGCGACCAGCGTTCGCTGCCTATCTCGCGCAGGGAGATGCGGTATTGGCGGCGGCCCTGCAGATCTTCGGCCACCGCCAGCCGGCGGTTGTCCTGGCTGACGTCCATCGCCCCCAGGCGATAGTAGGCGTGGCCGGCCGCGCGCTGATTGGCGTCCAGCAAGGTTTGCCACGGCGCGTCGGCGGTCAGCGCCTGGCGCTGATACCGCGCGAAATCTTTACCGGCGGCGTAGCTTTCCTGATAGCGATAGCCGTTGAGCTGATACGGCACCGAACGATCGTCAGGGTTCATGCGGCCCAGCATCTCCTGATACAGCGTGGCGCGCAGCTTCTGGTACGGCGCCATCATCTGCTCGGTGTAGCGGTTCTCCGCCTTCAGGTAGTCCAGCACCTTCTGCTCTTTTCGGCTGTCGTCGCGCAGCCAGTAGTAATCGTCGGTGCGCGTCTCGCCGTGGGCGGTCAGCGCTTTCGGCACGCGCTCCGCCAACGGCGGCTGCGGTTGCGCCAGCGCGGCGCCGGCGATGCCTAAAGAAAGCCAGAGCGCGGCCACGATGCGACGGCGCGGAGTGGATAACAGCGGATTCATAATCCCTCACGAAGTTTGAAAAGGCGGACGACGGCGATACGGCGCCTGCGGGCATTAACGGCGGGCGCTCAGCTCCGCCAGATTGAAATCGATCGGCATCGTCACCCTGACGGCCCCCTGCTGCAGCATCTCCGGCGGCGGCGGCGGCAACGGCTGGGCGCGCGACACCACCGCTACCGCTTCCCGATCCAGCGACGCAGTGCCGGAGCGCACCAGCAGCGCGACGTTCGAGACCCGTCCCTGCGCGTCAACGCTGAAGCTGACCTGCGGCATGCCGCTGCGCCGGCGGCTGCGGGCATCCAAAGGGTAATCCTTGATGCGGTTCAGTTTGCCTTTCACTAGGCTCTCCCACGACAGTTTGGCCTGCGCGTTGCTGTTGGCGTCGCTGTTGATCGGTGCGGCGGTCTGGTGAGAGAGCGTCTGCGCCTGCGGTGCGGCGGCGCTGGACGCGGCGGCGTTGCGTGTCTCTTTGGCCTGTTCCTGCGGCTTAGGCTGCGGCTGCGTTTTTTGCGGGGGGCGGCGTTCGGCGCGCTTCTTCTCCGCCGTCACGATTTTCGCTTTCTCGGCGCGTGCCAGCTTGGGCTGATCCGGCTGTTGCTGCTGCTCCGCCGGCTGCGCCGCAGCGGATTCCGCCTGCTGCAGGCCCAGCGGCAGCGGCTTGCTTTCCGGCGCTTCAATCTGCACCGCCCAACTCATCATCACCGCCGGCGGTGGCAACACCACCGGCTCCAACGCCGTCTGCGGCCAGTAAAACAGCAGCACCAACGCCGCGTGCGCCGCCAGAGCGAGCAGCAGGCCGCGCACCCAGCGCGGCTGCGGCAGTTCAAAGGCCGGGAGGGAGTAAGACTGACTTAACATAGGGGCATTAGCTTGCTTAATTGCGAATGATTGCAGATCACATTTACTAATGATAATCATTTGCAACTATAATTAATACCCCTTTTCACTCTCTTAACGTATTCATTTCACTGATGGTGTGATCCACAGGTAGTCTGCGGTGTTCGCATCGACCTGTACGCCCGGCTCCGCCAGCATCAGCACCGTCAGCGCCGCCGCCGGTTGCAGATCCCGCACGTGCAGCGGCACCCCCACCGATTTGGCGGCGTGATAGCCACCGGCGATCAACAGCGCGGGCGTGGGCGCCGCCAGCAGGCGCTCAGCCATGCGCCGGTCGCGCTGCTGCTGGATCGCCAGCATCGCACGCAACTGGTCGGCCTCAATCTTGCCGCCGTGCGAAGTGCGGATGGTCTCTTCCAGCGCCTTGCGCACCGCCGGCTGCGCCGATAGCTGCCCCGCCGGGAATTGCGGCTGCTGATAGAACGCCGTAATCTCGCTGCGATCCAGGTTGGCCGACCACAGCGGGTAAGGCGCGCGCATCGCCGCCATCGTCACCCCGCCATACAGCTCCCACTTCCAGCCCGGCTGCCAGGCGATCAGCTCCGCTACGCGGCCGTCGCGCACCGTCGGATCGCTCTGCAACCACTGCTTGACCTTGTCGACCTGCGCCTGTTGGTTCGGGTTGATCATCTCCATCAGCACGCTGCCCTGCGGCCGCCGCTGCGGCAGCTGCTGCACCAGCCATTGCTCAATCTGATGGTGGTAAGGATTGTCATGTTTCTCACCCAGGATCACCCGCGGCTGCTGCGCCAATCGCGTCAACAGCTGCTCCGGCGTCAGGGTCGCGCCGCTGTGCAGATCGGTGATGCTCCCCAAACTCGCGACGTCGTTGGCCGGCGCCTTCACCGGCGCCTGGCTGCAGGCGCCGAGCGCCAACGCCGCCAATAAAATCAGGTATCTCATCATGTTGCCCCATTATCGAAAATGGCGACATTATAGATAATAATTATCATTTGCATATAGATCCGGCTTAACGATTTTTTTACGCGGCGATCGCCGGCTGCGCATTGCGTTGAAAAAGCATTGCGGGTATAACCAATAGCCATTCAGATATTTAGACGTCTATACGGATAGATTATTATGCAACCATCGGCACCCGCCGCAGGACAGTTCAAACGCAGCATGAAGGCCCGGCACCTGGTGATGCTGTCGCTGGGCGGCGTGATCGGCACCGGGCTGTTTTTCAACACCGGCTACATCATCTCCACCACCGGGGCGCTCGGCACGCTGCTGGCCTACCTGATCGGCGCGCTGGTGGTGTATCTGGTGATGCTGTGCCTGGGCGAGCTGTCGGTGGCGATGCCGGAAACCGGCGCTTTTCACGTCTATGCTTCGCGCTATCTGGGGCCGGCAACCGGCTATACCGTCGCCTGGCTGTATTGGCTCACCTGGACGGTGGCGCTCGGCTCCAGCCTGACCGCCGCCGGATTCTGCATGCAGTACTGGTTCCCGCAGTCGCCAGTGTGGCTGTGGTGTTTGATCTTCTGCGTGGCCATTTTCCTGCTTAACGTGGTGACCACCCGCTTTTTCGCCGAAAGCGAATTCTGGTTTTCGCTGATCAAAGTGGTGACCATTCTGGCGTTTATCATTCTGGGCGGCGCCGCCATGTTCGGCCTGCTGCCGATGAAAGACGGTACCCCGGCGCCGTTCCTGCATAACCTGACCGCTTCCGGCTGGCTGCCGCACGGCACGCTGCCGATCCTGATGACCATGGTGGCGGTGAACTTCGCCTTCTCCGGCACGGAACTGATCGGCATCGCCGCCGGCGAAACCGAGAACCCGGAAAAAGTCGTGCCGCTGGCGATCCGCACCACGGTGATCCGCCTGATGCTGTTCTTTATCGGCACGGTCTTCGTGCTGGCGGCGTTGATCCCGATGGATCAGGCGGGGATCGTCAAAAGCCCGTTCGTGCTGGTGTTTGAACGCATCGGCGTGCCTTACGCCGCCGATATCTTCAACTTCGTGATCCTGACCGCCATCCTGTCGGCGGCCAACTCCGGCCTGTACGCCTCGGGGCGCATGCTGTGGTCGCTGGCCCACCAGCGCACCCTGCCGGCCTACTTTGCGCGCGTCAATGCGCGCGGCATTCCGATCAACGCCCTGACCTTCAGCATGCTCGGCGGCGTGCTGGCGCTGCTGACCAGCGTGATCGCGCCGGACACGGTATTTGTCGCCCTGTCGACGATCTCCGGTTTTGCGGTGGTGGCGGTGTGGCTGAGCATCTGCGCGGCCCACCTTGCTTTCCGCCGCGCCTACCTGCGCAGCGGCCAGCCGATAAGCGGCCTGAAATACCGCGCGCCCGGCTACCCATTGACGCCGATCCTCGGCTTTGCGCTGTGCCTGCTGGCCTGCATCGGGCTGGCGTTCGATCCGGAGCAGCGCATTGCGCTCTACTGTGGGCTGCCGTTCGTCGCCCTGTGCTACCTCATCTATTTCCTGACCCGGCGCGCCGGGCAAAAAACCGCTTTGGGAGAACAACATGTCGGTTAACAACCCCGTCGCCCGCCTGCTGGCCGAACATCCCACGCTGATCCTGGACGGCGCGCTGGCCACCGAGCTGGAAGCGCGCGGCTGCGATCTGACCGATCCGCTGTGGTCGGCCAAGGTGCTGATTGAAAATCCCGAGCTTATCTATCAGGTGCATCTCGATTATTTCAACGCCGGCGCCCAATGCGCCATCACCGCCAGCTATCAGGCCACGCCGCAGGGCTTCTTGCGCCGCGGCCTGGATCAGGAGCAATCGCTGGCGTTGATCGCCAAAAGCGTGCAACTGGCGCAGCGGGCGCGCCGCGATTATCTGGCCGAACACCCGCAGGCGGCGCCGCTGCTGATCGCCGGTTCGGTAGGCCCGTACGGCGCCTATCTGGCCGACGGCTCGGAATACCGCGGCGACTACCGGCTGGCGCAGGATGACATGATAGCCTTCCACCGCCCGCGCATCGCCGCCCTGGCGGCCGCCGGCGTCGATCTGCTGGCCTGCGAAACGCTGCCGTCGTTCGCCGAACTGCAGGCGCTGCTGACGCTGCTGCAGGAATTCCCGATGCTCGGCGCCTGGTTCGCCTTCACCCTGCGCGACAGCCAACACCTCAGCGACGGTACGCCGCTGACGGAGGTCCTGTCCGCGCTGCGCGGCAACCCGCAGGTGTTGGCCATCGGCATCAACTGCATCGCGCTGGACAAGGTCGCCCCGGCGCTGCGTCAGCTGAACGCGCTGGCCGACAAGCCGCTGCTGGTTTACCCGAACTCCGGCGAGCACTACGATGCGGTAAGCAAAACCTGGCACGCCTGCGGCGGCGAGCACGGCAGCCTGGCCGATCAGGCGACGGAGTGGCGCACGCTCGGCGCACAATTGATCGGCGGCTGTTGCCGCACCACCCCGCAGGATGTCCGCGCCATCGCTGCGCGCTGCAAGAAATGAGAAAGGCGGGGTTATTCGGTTAGCAGGCGCAGTTGCTCCACAACCTGTTCAACGTTGAGGCGGCCTTGGGTGGCCTCGACCGTCGTAAAGTACAGGCAATAAATTAAACATCGAATCAGTTTGGATGTCTAAACCGCATAACAAAACGCTCGACAATACTTAAATTGTCGAGCGGAGTAGATGCTAATGATATTTTTCTATTACCATTTATCTCTATAATTGAATGAAAGGAAGTAGTCAAATTTCTCGGTCGATATCTTACTTGTGAAATAGGGTTGAATCAAAGCTACCCAGCTCTCCTTTACATCAAACTCACCATTATTCATTGTATCGTCCAAGGGGAGGCCTAAAGCATCGATGAGAGAGTCATCGTCCCCAAAATCTTTTGAATACTCTTCGCCCTTAAAATCATCATTATTTTTGTCAAACCATGTAAGACGTAATTTTAATCCCATGACACTATCTCCCCTATAAATACTTTTTGATATTTCGTTTTGGATCTGGACTTTTCAACTGCTTACCCGTTTTGGGATCAAAAGCCCCCAGATGTTCACCGTCGCTGGCACGATATCCTTCCAACTCACCATGCTGTGAGTCCCACTCATAAATTTTACGCCCCTTGTCGCCATACCACCGAGCCCGGCGGCCCCCTCCTGACTGCTTGGGAGTTTTTGGTCTACCTGCTTTAAGCTCTCCCAACCCCTTAATTTCATCAGTTTTTGGGGCAGGATGATATTTGTGCCCGCGCTCCGGAGTTCCTTCTCGAGGTTTAATAAGCTCTGGCTTGTCTTCTCGAGCTGGTTTTTTCCGTGGTTTGTTGAACATGACATAAATCGGATCAAGACCACTTTCAACCGGTGGAACCAAAATATAGTCATGGATCTGCTGAACATCACCATTGGGCAATGCAGTCAGCGTTCCTTTCCCTGACACATCGACACTGCCTCCCGTCGAAAGCTTGCCTGCAGGCGCACCAACCGGCGTGACGGTAATAATATAACCGGATACGCCCTTGTCATTCGCCGGTGTCCAGGTCAGAGAGATAGCACCGTCATCAGTGGTAAAGCGTAACTCCCTTTTCACCGCATCCCATGATAGTGGCCTTAGTGGCACCGCACCTTTTACGTTCCGCTCATCAGGGCAAACGATGTTGATGTGGATTTTCTCTTCCCCGACATCCCCCGTCTCACGAGAAACCAGCCGATAGGGTAACCGCACCGAATTATAGTTGCCGAGTGCATTCCTCACATCGTCTCGCGTCAATCCGAACCGACCGACACCCAGGGATGACATGACGCTCAATGCAGGCACATCCAGACTCTCGGAAAAGACAAAAGAGAGCTGAGCAAACTCGGCCGTGGTGACTTGCCCGTTGGCATACAGTTTTTCCGCAGGTATCTTCGTCAACGTCGCCGAGGCCCGGGCAAACGCGCCACGGATACCGGCTTCCAGTGTCTCCGTCGCCGCCACCGAATTATAGTTGCTGATAGCAAATCCGCTTTCTCGCCAGAAGTAGGCCGGTTGATCCAGAAACAGCGGACTGGGTTTGCTGCCCATAACCGGAGGATATTTGGGCAAATCGCTATCGCCAACCGTAAGAACAAACTCTTTCTTTGCCTGGTTGCGCCAGAACGCCGCTTGCGCTTGCGGTGACAACGAAGCAATATCCGGATCAGTCGGCTGCCGAGCACGAATTTTGCTCATATTTTCTCGTGCTCTGCGCTCGAATTCGGCAATTTCTGCACGTTTGTCGGTTTCCGCCTGTCGTTGCGAGGCCAGCTGATTATTCAGTGCTTCCGTAGACGCATTGGTCCGGGTCAGCTCGCGGCGATACTGGTCAGCCTGAGCCGGTTGGTTACGGGCTCTGGCATTCGATTCCTGAACCGACTGGCGTTGCGCGGTAGCTTGCCCGAGAACAATTTGCGCCTGCGTTTCCGCAATTTGCTGCTGTATGATTGCCAGATCTTCTGGCAACAGCCAACCAAATTTCTTGGATTTTTCCTCGCGCGCCTTTTGCATTGCTTCACGCTCCTGGCGGATTTCCTGATAACTCAGAAGCGCTTTGCGTTCGGTCTCGCGGGCATTGACTTCATTTTGCGGAATGATCTCCACCACGGCAACATAAGCCGGCGGCAGATTACTGCCTGGAGGGAACACCACGATACCATCGTGCGTGTTGCCACCCGGTTGCGTCGCAGGCAACGGTTTGGCTTCAGCATTATTTATCTCGGTAACACCGTCCACAGGTTTCGCCGTGGTTGGCGGCGCCGGCGCATTGACGCGAATATGAATATCAGGCATGCCCGGTACAATTCCTACCGTATAGACGTCCGGTCGCTTGGTGGGCTTGGCCTCCACAACCGGAACGCTCATCGGTAACGACGGTGAACGAACAACGGCTACTTTTTGCTGCCCCTCATCAACGAGGTCAGCAATACGAGCGCTGACCAGGGTTGCCGGTTGAGTGGGAAGTTGGCCCGGCGGCGTCTGAGTGACCAAATCCGCAGGGAGTGTCGTCACAATATGTCGCACCATAGACATATCATCAGGAGCAATCTTGGTTGGCGTAATGGCTTCCACGACCAATCCCCACAGACTAGTTCGCCACAATGTGCCTACCGTGGGAATATCGAGCGTTTTCACTTTGGCTATCGATTTCGTAATAAACGATTGCACCGTTTTGGATTTCAGTAGGCTGAATCCCCATGCGCCATCGAACAGCGAAAGATTAAATTGTGCCCCCACCGCGACGGACGCTTGTGCTTCCGGAAACAGACTCAGGTTAACATTGCCGCCACTGTTGGCGGGATCCCTGTCCCCTCCATTGTTGCCACCGCCAGTATGCCCGCCAGTGTCCTTATCCTTGCCTCCCCATGGATTATTCTCCGAACTCCAGCCGGAGTGATCGGAAGCATCAACCCCGCCCCCTTTGCTGCCATTGCCACCGATGCCGGTTGGCCCACCATTTACACCACCGCTAGGACCGCGGCTGTTTTTACCATCACCACCACTCATAACTCATCTCCTGTTGAAATTGCACACAAACACTGTATGCATGCACAGTAATTTAGAAGGATTTAAGAGGAGGTGCAATTCATTAACCCAGCAAGCTGTTGTGCTGTATATCAGACAAAACAGAGAGGGGATTTGCGTGAGTAAGTTCTTCGTCATGAAAACGGATACTATAAGTATGATATTTATTTTTATGATATGAACATCAAGCATTTTTAAAACTAAATAAGTTGTCGTCATAAGGACGAACAATGCAGATAAGATGGGGCGGCTAGGCATTACGCGAAGGAATTAAGCGAAGTCAATGAGCTGAAGTTTAACAGGCAAAATATGAGTTTAACGTACAATAACTATCAATATTGACACTCTCCCCTAAGCACGCGGTTGGCTACAGCCTCAACTTTGCTGCCATCCTGGCGGCCGTGAGGCACAATTTCAGCATTGAATTCCGCAATATCCTCTGCGGTCAAAAAGATCATCTATTCGCCAGCGCCTTAATCGTATCCGCGTGTTTAGCCTGAATACGCGCTTTCACCTTGGCTTTGACCAAAACCTCATAGTCGGCCTTACTGATGATGTAAACCTCATCGTGTCCGCGGCGCGTCACTTCCACCGGCTGTTTTTGCGCTTCCAAAAGCACCTCGGCCAAATTGTTTCTCGCCGCCGTGTAGCTAATCGTAGTCATTTTCTTTACCTGTACATGTACATGTTTGACGATTATTTGTACCACGTTCGCTGAAAATGTAAAAGACCACCTCCTGAGGAGGTGGTTTTACACGACGCCCCCTAAAAGGGGGCCATTTTCGAGTTAATCCTGCAACAGCTCCATCTGCTGTTCGATCTCTTGGTCCTTCTTATCC
>NZ_JBJNLG010000011.1:0-164028 GCF_052169175.1 Serratia sp. CY31944 | reverse complement strand
ATAAACAAATTAAAAAAACGAATAGGATTATGTTTAAGATAAGCCTGGATAATTTAAAAACGCCCGGCACATCGCTATTGAATAGAGAATTTTCTTAATTGAAAATACGCCTCTTTCGGCTGCGCTATTCCAAAGCATACGATATCGGAATATCCTATACTCTTTGCAGGATGCATTTTCCTTCCCCTTGAATGCCGGTACAGGGAGTCAAAAATGGCTATTTTCGCCCCCTTGCGGGCAACTCTTTCAGCATTATTGGCAGAATTATCTGATGAATAAAAAACGTCCCGCCTTGACCCCGGCAACCCTGTTATTGCTACAGCCGATCTGTATCGGCTCGGCCCTGGCGGCGGAGCAAAAAGACAGCGACACCCTGGTGGTGATGGCGCAACCCACCGGATTGACGGAGCTGGGGTCGCCGGTCTCCGTCAGCGTGATCGACGGCGAAGACCTGCGCAACGCCGCGCCGCAGATTAACCTGTCGGAAAACCTCGGCAGCGTGCCGGGCCTGCAGATCCAAAACCGGCAAAACTATGCGCAGGATCTGCAGCTGTCGATACGCGGGTTCGGTAGCCGCTCGATGTTCGGCGTGCGCGGGGTGCGCATGTACGTCGACGGCATTCCCGCCACCATGCCCGACGGCCAGGGGCAAACCTCCAATATCGACATCAATTCCGTCGAACGCATCGAGGTGCTGCGCGGCCCCTATTCCGCGCTGTACGGCAACGCCTCGGGCGGGGTCATCAATGTTGACACTATTACCGGCACCCAGCCGCCGACGCTGGAAGCCGGCGGCTATTTCGGCAGCGACAACACCTGGCGCTACGGGGTGAAAGCGACCGGCGCCACCGGCGACGGCACCCAGGCCGGCGACGTCAACTACGCCATCTCCGGCACCCGCTTTACCACCCAGGGATACCGCGATCACAGCGCCGCGCGGAAAAACCTCGGCAACGGCAAGCTCGGCGTGCGGCTGGACGACGTCAGCACCCTGACGCTGATGTTCAACAGCGTCTCAATCGATGCCGGCGATCCGGGCGGCCTGACCGAGGCGGAATGGAAGGAAAACCCGCGCCAGGCGCCGCGCGCGGATCAATACAACACCCGCAAATCGCTCGACCAGACCCAGGCCGGCCTGCGCTATCAGCGCCAGATGAGTGAACGCGACGAACTGACCCTGACCGCCTACCACGGCGAGCGCCACACCACGCAGTACCAATCGATCCCGATGGGGCCGCAGCTCAACCCCACCCACGCCGGCGGGGTGATCGTGCTGGAAAGAAAATATCAGGGCATTGACACTCGCTGGAAGCATGAGGATACTCTCGCATCGTTACCGGTAACACTGATCGGCGGTCTGGATTATGAAACCATGACCGAACGCCGGCAGGGGTTCGAAAACTTTATTCTGCGAGACGGCACAGTGGACTACGGCGAGAAAGGCGACCAGCGGCGCAACGAGAAGAACCGCATCTGGAACCTGGATCCTTACCTGCAAACCTCCTGGCAACTGACGCCGCACTGGACGCTGGATGCCGGCCTGCGCTACAGCACGGTCAGCTTCGACTCGACCGACTATTACATCACGCCGCGCAACGGCGACGACAGCGGCAACAAGCGCTACCACCAGTGGCTGCCGATGGGCTCGCTCAACTACAAGATCAATCCGGCGTGGAACGTTTATCTCTCCGCCGGCCGCGGCTTTGAAACCCCCACCATCAACGAGCTCTCATACCGCCCCGACGGCCAGGCGGGCCTCAATATCGGCCTGCAGCCGTCTACCAGCGACACCGTCGAGCTGGGCAGCAAGCTGCGCCTCGGCAACGGCCTGGTGAGCGCCGCCCTGTTCCAGACCGAGACCGACAACGAACTGGTGGTGGCGGAAAGCAGCGGCGGGCGCACCAGCTATGCCAACGCCGGCAAAACCCGGCGGCGCGGCTTCGAGCTGGCGCTGGATCAGGAGTTTGCGCTGGACTGGCGCCTGAATATGGCCTGGACGCTGCTGGACGCCACCTACCGCAGCGATATGTGCGGTAAATCCGGCTGTACCCCCGCCGGCAATCGCCTGCCGGGCATCGCGCGCAACATGGGCTACGCCTCGCTGGCCTGGGCGCCGCCGGAAGGCTGGCACGCCGGCGCGGAGCTGCGCTACATGAGCGACATTCAGGCTAACGATGCCAACAGCGCGCAGGCGCCCTCTTACACCGTGGCCGGCGTAAACGCCGGTTATCGCTTTACCTGGAACCGCTGGGCGCTGGACGTGTTCAGCCGGGTAGACAATGTGTTCGATCGCCGTTACGTCGGTTCGGTGATCGTCAACGAAGGCAACGGCCGCTATTTCGAGCCGGCGCCGGGTCGCAACTGGGGTGGCGGCGCCACCTTGTCTTACCGCTTTGAATAAGGCAAAGCACCTTAAGGTTAAAAGACGGGATGGGTTTTACGTCACCCTAGCGGCTTCCCACTGAAATATTAGGGAGAAACCGCGTGTTTTTTCCGATTTGGCTTAATCTCTAAATCGGGGACTTTCATTTTTGGTAAGGGTATTGCTATGCAAAATAAAGCGTCACTATCGCCGCTTATCGTCATAACGGCGCTATTTGCCGCCCTGAGCGGGCTTTATCTGCTCGGCGGCGGCATTTGGCTGGCCAAGTTGGGCGGTTCGCTGTATTACATCATCGCCGGGCTGGTGCTGCTGGCGACCTCTTGGCTGCTGTTCCGCCGCCGCGCCACCGCGCTGCTGCTGTACGCGGTATTCCTGCTGGGCACCACCGTTTGGGCCCTGTGGGAAGTCGGCCCGGACTTCTGGGCGCTGACGCCGCGCCTGGACGTCACCTTCTTCTTCGGCCTGTGGCTGGTGCTGCCGTTTATCTACCGTAAGCTGGTCGCCAACGGCAAGTTCGCCTACGGTGCGCTGAGCGCGGCGCTGGTCATCACCGTCATCGCGCTGGCCTATGCCGTATTCAACGATCCGCAAGAGATCAACGGCACTCTCGACGCCGCGCAGGCGCAGCCGAAAGACGCCACCGGCGCCGACTGGCCGGCCTATGGCCGCACCCAGGAAGGCACCCGTTACTCGCCGCTGAGCCAGATCAACGACAAAAACGTTGGCCAGCTGCAAGAGGTTTGGCGTTTCCAGACCGGCGATCTGAAGACCGCCAACGATCCGGGTGAGATCACCAACGAAGTCACGCCGATCAAGATCCGCGATACCCTTTACATGTGTACGCCGCACCAGAAGCTGTTCGCGCTGGATGCCGCCACCGGTAAAGAAAAGTGGAAATTTGATCCGCAGCTGAAGTACAACCCGACCTTCCAGCACATCACCTGCCGCGGCGTGTCTTACCACGAAACCGCTGCAGCCGCTGGCGCCGCCGGCGATGCTGCACCGGCGATGTGCGCACGCCGCATCATTCTGCCGGTCAACGACGGCCGCCTGTTCGCGCTGGACGCCGACACCGGCAAACCCTGCCCGGACTTCGCCAACAACGGCGAGTTGAACCTGCAGAGCAACATGCCGTATGCGACGCCGGGCCACTACGAGCCGACTTCGCCGCCGGTGATCACCGATAAAGTGATCGTCATCGCCGGCGCCGTGACCGACAACTACTCCAACCGCGAGCCTTCCGGCGTCATTCGCGGCTTCGACGTCAACAGCGGCAAGCTGCTGTGGGCCTTCGATCCGGGCGCGAAAGATCCGAACGCCATCCCGGCGGACGAGCATCACTTCGTGCCGAACTCGCCGAACTCCTGGGCGCCGGCCGCCTATGACGCCAAGCTGGATATCGTCTATCTGCCGATGGGCGTTTCCACGCCGGACATCTGGGGCGGCGATCGCACCCCGGAAATGGAGCGCTACGCCAGCGGCCTGCTGGCGCTGAACGCCTCCACCGGCAAGCTGGCCTGGTTCTATCAGACGGTACACCACGACCTGTGGGATATGGACGTGCCGGCGCAGCCGACCCTGGCGGACATTACCGACAAGAGCGGTAAAAAAGTGCCGGTCATCTACGTGCCGACCAAAACCGGCAACATCTTCGTGCTGAACCGCACCAACGGCGAGCTGGTGGTGCCGGCCCCGGAGAAACCGGTACCGCAGGGCCCGGCCAAAGGCGACCGCCTGTCGCCGACCCAGCCGTTCTCCGAGCTGACCTTCCGTCCTGAGAAGAAACTGACCGGTGCGGACATGTGGGGCGCGACCATCTATGACCAGCTGGTCTGCCGCGTGATGTTCCACAGCCTGCGTTACGAAGGCACCTTCACCCCGCCGTCCGAGCAGGGCACGCTGGTGTTCCCGGGTAACCTCGGCATGTTCGAGTGGGGCGGCCTGGCCGTCGATACCGATCGCGAAATCGCCATCGCCAACCCGATCGCGCTGCCGTTCGTGTCCAAGCTGATCCCACGCGGCCCAGGCAACCCGATTGAGCCGCCGGAAGGCGACAAGGGCGGCAGCGGCACCGAGTCCGGCGTGCAGCCGCAGTATGGCGTACCGTTCGGCGTGACCCTGAACCCGTTCCTGTCACCGTTCGGTCTGCCGTGCAAACAGCCGGCCTGGGGTTACATTTCCGCCGTGGATCTGAAAACCAACGACATCGTGTGGAAAAAACGCATCGGCACCGTGCGCGACAGCTCCCCGCTGCCGCTGCCGTTCAAAATGGGCATGCCGATGCTGGGCGGCCCGGTGACCACCGCCGGTAACGTGTTCTTCATCGGCGCCACCGCAGACAACTACCTGCGCGCCTTCAGCGTGACCAACGGTGAAAAACTGTGGGAAGCGCGCTTGCCGGCCGGCGGCCAGGCGACGCCGATGACCTATGAGGTCAACGGCAAGCAGTACGTGCTGATCTTCGCCGGCGGCCACGGTTCCTTCGGCACCAAGCTGGGTGACTATCTGGTCGCTTACGCCCTGCCCGACCAGAAGTAACCGCTGCAGTTAATACCGCGCAAAGCACGCCGCAAGGCGTGCTTTTTCTTTTCCCGCCCCGCCGACTGCCCCTCGTAATACCCTTAATTTTTTCACTCTCATTATTGATAATGGTTATCATTCGCAATATTATGAGTGCGTGGCCCCGGCAGCGGCCCGAAATCCTTCTCCAGCTTAATGGGCAATACAACGATCGGCCGCCTGCGGGCGGCTTTATTCGGAGGCGCATGGTCGACCATACTCGGAAGCATCGAAAGAAAATTCTGCAAGCGGCGGTGAAGACGCGGCGCGCCGCTCTGCCGCTCGCGGCGAACTCCCCAGCCACTGCGCATTTTATTGGTTTGCCCCATCAGACGGAGGCCGTGCTGGTGCACCTGGTCGGCCATGATGACGCACAAGAGGAGCATGAATGAACCTGCAGCCCTTTACCGCCATGCTGATGTTCGCCTACGTGCTGTTGATGGTGCCGCTGCTCTACATCATCGACAGCCGGCTGAGCGCCAGCAAACTGGTGCGCAAAGCCACACAAAACGTCATCATCATCGTGTTGACGCTACTGTTCTTCAGCGCGATGACGCTGCTGTATTGACGTTGCCGCGGCTGTCGGCGGCGGCTCGTCACCCGGCGTCCGAGCGCCTCATCCGCGGATATTTCCACAGCCAGCGCCCGCTGACCATGCGCCAATAGAACAAGGCGCCGCGCACCGCCCAATCGAGGAACATCCCCAACCAGACGCCCACCACGCCCATGCCCAGTTCAATGCCCAGCGCGTAGCCCGCCACCACGCGGCAGCCCCACATGCCCAGCATCGTCACCCACATGGCAAAGCGGGCATCGCGCGCGCCTTTCAGCCCAGCGGGCAACACCCAGGAAGCGGCCCAGATCGGCATAAAGGCGGCGTTGAGCCAAATCAGGGTTTTCACCACCGATTTCACGTCATCCTGCGAGGTATAAAACGCGGCGAATACCCCGGCCAGCGGCGCCGTGCCCCAGGCGATGGCGGTTAGCCCAAGGGTAGACAGCCAGAAAATATGACGCAGCTGCCGCTCCGCCTGGCCGATCTCGCCTTTGCCGAGCCGCCGGCCGACGATGATGGTCGAGGCCGATCCCAACGCGTTGCCCGGCAAGTTGATCAACGAAGCGATGGAGAAGGCGATGAAGTTACCGGCGATCACGTTGGTGCCCATGCCGGCGACGAACATCTGCGTCAACAGCTTGCCGCCGTTGAACAATACCGATTCAACGCTGGCGGGAATGCCGATCCCCAGCACTTCCCACAGGATGCTCATCTTCAGCGGCGTGAAATAGCTTTTCAGCGTGATGTGCAGCGCCGGGTTAAAACCGATCGCCAGCACATAGAGAATGGCGATGGCGCCGATATAGCGGGAAATCGTCAGCCCCAGCCCGGCGCCGACGAAGCCCAGCCCGTGCCAACCCAGCATGCCGTAAATCAGGATGCTGCTGATGATGATATTGAGGATATTCATGCCGCCATTGATCAGCAGCGGGATCTTGGTGTTGCCCGCGCCGCGCAGGGCGCCGCTGCCGATCAGCGCAATCGCCGCCGCCGGGTAGCTCCACACCGTGGTCTGCAGGTAAGAGAGCGCCAGCGCTTTCACTTCCGGCGAGGCCGCGCCGGCGATCACATCGATGATCGGTTCGCCCGCCAGATGAATGCCCGCCGCCAACAGCAGCGCCACGCCGGTCATCAAGACCAGCGACTGACGCGCCGCCGCCCGCGCGCGCCTGCGATCCCGCTTGCCGAGGCTGAAGGCCACCACCACGGTGGTGCCGAGATCCACCGCGGCAAAAAAGGCGATGATCACCATGTTGAAGCTGTCCGCCAGCCCCACCCCGGCCATCGCCTCTTTGCCGAGCCAGCTCACCAGAAAGGTGCTCAGCACCCCCATCAGCAGCACGCAGGCGTTCTCCAGGAAGATCGGCACCGCCAGCGGCGTGATCTCGCGCCAGAACAGCACGCGGTAGCTTTTCCGTTTGGCGTACCAGGGCGTATTTTCCACGCGCTGACGCAGGGCGGCATACAGGTTCAAGGTGGGCTCGGTGGATAAAAGTGAAACATCATTTCAAATGATGATCGATAAATCGTTATCCTGCAAAGAATTTTTGGGCGCCCGTGACGAGCGCCCGACAGGCTTGCCGCAACGTTACTCCATGTAGTCTTCCTGATCGGCCTGCGCCGCCGCGATAAAGCGCGCGGTGCTGCGGCTGAGCGTGGCGCATTTATCCGTCAGCAGCTGATTATCCTGTTGCAGAGCCAGATAGCGCGCCTGGGTGAGCGCCGGCAGCTGCCGATACCCTGCCGCATGCGTGTCCCAGCCGCGGTGCTGCGCCGTACGCATCGCGGTGCGCTGCAATTTCACATCGTCCGGCACTTCGCTGCGCCCGCACGCCACGCGCAGGAAATGCCCGCCGGCCAGCATCAGAGCGATGTGATCCAACTGCGCCTGCAGCGGCGGCGCCGGTTTATGCGCCGTCTGCTGACACCCCGCAAGCAGCAGCAACGCCACCGCGCCGCAAAGAGAAGTGCGAAACAGAGTAGACATGGGCGCTCCCGGAAACCTGTGGGTGATGCAATGATCTTAGGTGAGCGAATGCCGGGCGGCAAGGCGGGCTACACGCTTAGCGCCGGCCGCTGCTGACCTTGGTGGCGCGGGCGGGGTTGCCGGCGACGAACTCCAGCGTGGGGGAATAGTAAAACGGCAGCCAGGCGTTATAGCCGCTCTCCCACTCCCATTTGACCGGGCAGGGCCACAGCATGTCTTCATGCAGGATGTAATAGATCCACCGCCCGGGCGGACGGCGCGGTTTGCGCGTTTTCATAGCGGGTTCGACGGCCTGATGGAATGCGATAGGGTGAACTGCTGCATTTTACCGCGATTTGGGTCGCGGGGACAGCCTGCGTTGCCGTGCGCAATGCCCGCCGAACCTCGCCCGCTGATTCGGCGTAAAGCCCGCCGTTTTACTGATCCAGAACATCTTTCGCATTCACCTTGCTGATATATTGATTGAAAATCATTCCTATTCAGGAGGAAGGGTCATGGTTAAGTCACTGAATGCGGCATTCACGCGCCTTTTTGATCGCCCGGACGCCGGTAAGTTGGCGCTCAGACTGACCTTCGGCGGGCTGATGCTGTTTCACGGCGTGGCGAAAATTCAGCATGGCGTCGGCTGGATCGCCGATGCGTTACAACAACAGGGGCTGCCCGCCTTCATTGCCTATGGCGTGTATGTTGGGGAGATCCTGGCGCCGATACTGATCGTTTTGGGGCTGTTCACCCGCCCCGCCGCGCTGGTTTACGCCCTCACGCTGGTGGTGGCGTTTCTGATGGTGGGCACCGGCAAGGTGTTTACCGTCACCGACGTCGGCGCCTGGGGCATTGAAAACGAACTGGTGTTCTTTATGGGTGGGGTCGTCATCCTGCTGCTGGGCAGCGGGAAATACGCGATCGCGCGCAATGAAGCCTATCGGTAAGCGGCACTATTAAAAGGAGGTTCCTGATTCGAACCTCCTTTTTGCATGCCTAAGGTTTGGCAAGCAGCGTGTTCGCCATGAAAGACAGTAAGGCGGTCGAGTGAGGGTAGGCTGCACGGTTCTCGGTAACCTCGCGATCAAACCGCCAGTTCATGATGTAAACCACAGGCGCATTCGGATATTGGTTAATAAAATCCCAATACAGTTGAATTTGCGCATGCAGTTGCTGGTCGTTCATTCCTAACGATGCCGTGGAAGGCGGTACCAACACCCACTTTTGTCCGGCTGCGCTTATCGGCGCCAGGCGGTTGTAGGTACTCCACATATCCGCCACCGACCAGTTGTAGTTATCCACCCCAACCCAATCGGGCGTGCTTTTTACGTTGGCCGGACACGCGGTCGCAGGCGCGCCCTGCTGTATTTCACGGATCCATTCGGCGTTGTTGGCATGCCGGTAGGACAAGATGGTGTAGATGGGGATCGCGACGCCATACTGCTGCATGGCCTGCCGCAGGGTGCAAACATAGCTTGAATATTGGTAAGCGTCGTATTTCCCCGCGGTCTGTAACGCGGGAACGTCGAACGGCTCATCGATAAAATAAATGGCGCCGGGCTTATGTTTGGCTTCGGCGATCTTTTTCACCGCCGTCCAAATGGCGTTCCAGGAACCCGCGGCCTGACAACTGCCGTTCGAGTCTGCGCCAGGGCAGATATCGATAAACGGCGATCCCGAGACCGCACCCGAACCAGCCTGAATGTTCACGGCGCAGGTGCCACCGGCGCAAACGGGCAGATTGAGGCTTGCCAACGTGTGCACCACGTTCAGATTGGTCATACTGAAGCCGGTGCCGGTAATCGCCTTAAGCGCCTCTGTGGCGCTGAAAGACGGCGTGGCAGTTGCATAAAAGTCCAGCCAGTCATAGCCGTAATACTTGATATTGGCGTTGGGGCCCGCCGCCAGCGCGTTGGCGCCGATCAGGCACCAGCACAGCAGTGCAAAACGTTTCAGCATACTCTTCTCCTTCAAACCCTCGTCGATGTTAGCCAAAGGTGGGCGGCAAACGGCGCCGACCACCGGAAACACCATCGTGACACCGGCTATCGACGATGGCCCGCCGTCTGTGTTGTGCCGCTGCAGAACGAACGCTGAGTCAGGTTTGAGGAATACGTCGCGTCGGTTTTCTTGCCGAACGGCGAGGAGATGCGGGTAAAAAAAGGATCGTAGAAGAGCCAGGCGGAGACCGGCGGGAATCAAGCCTCATAATATAAACCGCCGGCTATCGGCCATTAACTCTCGGCCAGGCGGTACACCGGGACCTTGCGCGTCGTGCCGGTCAGGGTGTCGAAGATCTCGGTTTCCGCCGTCACGATCGCCATGCCGGTTTTTCTTAGCCTGCGCACCTCGGCGGCAATGCGCTGGATGCCGAACCAGAACAATCCATCCAGCGCCGTTACCGGCAGCCCCTGCTCCAGCGCCAGCTTGAGCCGCTCACGCGGCGCTTTGAGCGCCTTGGCGATTTCCCGGTAAGGCAGCGCGTCCACGCCCGACGCCGAGGTTCGATGAATACGGGTCGACAGGCTGTACTGAAAGGCCTCCGGCACGCCGCTCAAATCGCTTTTCAGGCTGTAGACACAGCCGAAACGCTTGCCGTTGAACACCACATTTTTTTGACTTATCGACAGCTGATCGCGCAGGCCGGCGATCAGCTGCGGCGCCCGCACCAGCAATAAGCGAAACGGCAATTCGAAACTGGTCACATAGTCCACGTTGAGCAGCGCAATGCGCAGACGCTCTTCCGCCCCGGCCTGCGTCTCGCGGCACTCGTTCAGCACCTCACGCCACTGGTGCGCAAGCCGCGGGGCCTCATCCAGCGGCGCGAAATGGTATTTCTCGATGTGATAGTCGATTTTCTCGTTCATGTCCGTTGGCCCCCGCGTCAGTCATCTTTGCCAACAGCAAATTACCTTACCCGCGGGCAACAGTACAACACCGTATGACTCACCTGGCGCGGTAAAAAACCGGCGTTAACTCCGGCAGGTACCCAAAGTTCAAGATTAGTCGTGCAACAGCAGCGATATCTCTTCCGCGGCCGAGCGCAATAAAGGCAAGTGGTGCTGATACAAACGCTCTGCGGAAACCTGGCTGGCATGCACACCGACGTTCAACGCCGCGGCGATACGGCCGTCCGGCGTGGTGAGCGGCACCGCCAGTGAACGCAGGCCAATCTCCAGTTCCTGATCGTTGATGGCATATCCCTGCTGACGCACGCGCGCCAGCTCTTCCCGCAATGCGCTAACGCTCACCAGGGTATGGCTGGTGTAACGCAGTTGCGTCAGCCGCGCCAAATAGTCATTCAACGGCTCATTGGCGAGCCCGCTCAGCAGAACCCGCCCCATCGACGTCGTGCTGGCAGGTAAGCGACTGCCGACGTGCAAATCGATGGTCATGATCCGCGAAGTCGATGCGCGGGCGATATAAAGAATGTCATCACCGTCCAATATGGCCATGGAACAGGACTCATTGAGCGTCTGGCTGAGTTGCCTCAACACCGGTTGCGCGGCGTTGGCCAACGGCGAAGCCGCCAGCCAGTTATGGCCCAGCGACAAGACGCGCGGGCGCAGCTCATAATTCTTGCCGTCTTCCGCGTACACAAAGCCCAGCTTACTCAGGGTGTAAAGGCAGCGGCGCACCGCCGCGCGCGGAATGCCGGTACGCTGGCTAATCTGCGATACCGACATCAGCCGCCGCTGCGGCGTAAAAGCCTGCAGGACTTCCAATCCTCGCGCCAAAGAGGCCATAAAGTCGGGATCCCCCTTCCAGGGATCGGTGCTGCTGCGCGTAATTTCCTGTCCTTTTTCCATTCTCGTTACCCCGCTGTCTGCCTGAAATTTCGGTGTGCCGACGATCACAGCCTGCGAACCTTTGTTAAACAATAGCCGATAATCGCACACTTTTTCGATAATCGGTATTGTTTGCCTGAAAGGGACGATCTACTTTTCCCATTGACGATAGACACTCCCCCGGCGGGCATCGAACAAAAGGAACAACAGATGATCGATAAAAGTGTGGCCACCCTGGAAGATGCCGTGTCCATCATTCCGGACGGCGCGAGCATCATGATTGGCGGCTTTGGCCCCGCGGGACAGCCGCTGGAACTGATCGATGCGCTGATTGAACGCGGTGCCCGCGAGCTGACGGTAATCAGCAATAACGCCGGCAACGGCGACAGCGGCCTCGCGGCGCTGCTCAAGACCGGCTGTGTGCGAAAGATGATTTGCTCCTTCCCGCGCCAGGCCGATTCGTGGGTCTTCGACGATCTTTATCGCCGCGGCGCGATCGAACTGGAACTGGTGCCGCAGGGCAACCTGGCGGCCCGCATGCAGGCCGCCGGCAGCGGGTTGGGCGGCATTTTCACCCCAACCGCCTTTGGCACGCCGCTGGCGCAAGGCAAAGAAACGCGTGAAATCGACGGGCGTCATTACGTGTTTGAAACGCCCTTAAAGGCGGATTTCGCCTTGATAAAGGCCCATCGGGGTGACCGCTGGGGCAATCTGGTTTACCGCAAAGCGGCGCGTAATTTTGGCCCGGTGATGGCGATGGCCGCCGCCACGACGATAGCGCAGGTGGCTGAATTGGTGCCGTTGGGCGCACTGGATCCGGAAAACGTGATAACGCCGGGCATCTTCGTCCAGCGCCTGGTGGCGGTGGCGCGCCCCGCGACCTTTTCCCTCTCTGCCTGAGGAGTACAACATGCAAAAATTAACCCGCGACCAATTAGCCCAACGGGTGGCGCGCGATATTCCGGAAGGCGCCTACGTCAACCTCGGAATAGGGCTGCCGACCCGCATCGCTAACTACCTGCCCGCCGACAAAGAAGTGATTCTGCACAGCGAAAACGGCCTGCTCGGCATGGGGCCGTCACCCGCGCCGGGCGAAGAAGATCCGGAACTCATCAACGCCGGCAAAGAGCTGGTGACCTTGCTGCCCGGCGGCAGTTATTTCCATCACGCCGACTCTTTTACCATGATGCGCGGCGGCCATCTCGATATCTGCGTGATGGGGGCGTATCAGGTCTCGGCTGCCGGCGATCTGGCCAACTGGAGCACCGGCGCCGAAGACGCGATCCCGGCGGTGGGCGGCGCCATGGATCTGGCCATCGGCGCGCGCAAAGTCTATGTGATGATGGACTACCTGACCAAGACCGGCGAATGCAAGCTGGTGGAACAGTGCAGCTACCCGTTGACCGGGTTGGCCTGCGTCAGCCGCATCTATTCGGATATGGCAATCATTGATATCACCCCGGACGGCCCGCAGGTGCTGGAGCTGTGTCCGGGGCTCACCTTTGACGCGCTGCAAGCGTTAACCCCGATACGTTTACTGCAATCTGACCTGATCCCCGCTTGAGGAAATCGCCATGCAACAGGCTTTAATCTGCGATGCCGTTCGTACGCCCTTTGGCCGTTACGGCGGCGCATTATCCGCGCTGCGCGCCGACGATTTGGCCGCTCTGCCCCTGAAGGCGCTGCTTGCCAGGCTGCCGCAGCTGGATCCCCAGGCCATTGATGACGTTATTCTGGGGTGCGCCAACCAGGCCGGTGAAGACAACCGCAACGTGGCGCGAATGGCGCTGCTGCTGGCCGGATTGCCGCACTCCGTGCCGGGCACCACCCACAATCGCCTGTGCGGTTCGGGATTGGACGCGGTAGGGATGGCGGCGCGCGCCATTAAATGCGGCGAAGCGGAGGTCATCATCGCGGGCGGCGTGGAAAGCATGTCGCGCGCACCCTTTGTCACCGGCAAAGCGGACAGCGCCTTCAGCCGATCGCTGAAAATGGAAGATACGACGATGGGATGGCGCTTTATCAACCCGCAAATGCGCGCTCAGTTCGGTGTCGAAACCATGCCTGAAACCGCCGAAAATGTGGCTCGCGAATTCGCCGTCAGCCGCGCCGATCAAGACGCCTTTGCATTGCGCAGCCAACAACGCACCGCCCGCGCTCAGGAGCTGGGCCTGTTTGATGAGGAACTGATCGCCGTCAACATTCCGCAACGCAAAGGCGAACCGCTCAACTTGGTTCGCGACGAACATCCCCGCAGCACCTCTTTGGCCGCGCTGTCCGCACTGAAAGGCGTCGTACACGCCGAGGGGAGCGTCACCGCCGGCAACGCCTCGGGCATCAACGACGGGGCCAGCGCCCTGCTCATTGCCAGCGAACGCGCGGCGGTGCAGTATGGACTCGCCCCGCTGGCGCGGGTGGTCGCCATGTCCGCCTGCGGCGTAGAGCCGCGCATCATGGGTTACGGGCCGGTTCCCGCGGTCCGCAAGGTACTGGCGCAAACCGGTTTGAGCCTGGCGCAAATGGACGTCATCGAGTTGAATGAAGCCTTTGCCGCCCAGGCGCTGGCCGTGATGCGCGCCCTGGGGTTACCGGATGATGCGGAACAGGTCAACCCTAACGGCGGCGCCATCGCGCTGGGCCATCCTCTGGGCGCATCCGGCGGCAGGCTGGCCATGACCGCCGCTTATCAGCTGCGTCGCACCGGCGGGCGCTTTGCCCTGTGCACCATGTGCGTAGGTGTTGGGCAGGGCGTCGCCTTGATTCTGGAACGGATATAACCAATGTCACTCTATAGCGCAATGTTTATGACGTCGCCATTAACGCCCTGCTTCAGCGATACGGCCCTGCTACAGGGCATGCTCGATTTCGAAGCCGGCCTGGCACAAGCCCTGGCATCTGCAGGGATTATCGATGACGAGTCGGCTCAAATCATACGCAGCCACTGCCGGGCGGAAAAACTCGACGCCGCCGCGCTGGCGCAGTCCGCCGGATTGGCGGGCAACTTAGCGATTCCGCTCGTCAAACAGTTGACGGCGCTGGTGGCTCAACGCTCGCCGGACGCGGCGCGCTTCGTTCACTGGGGGGCAACCAGTCAGGATGCGATTGACAGCGGGCTGGTGCTGCAACTGCGCAGCGCGCTCAACCAAACCGACACGCTGCTCAATCAGTTGATTGCGGCGCTGACGGCGCAATGTCGGCGCCATAGCGCAACGTTAATGGTCGGCCGCACCTGGCTGCAACACGCGTTACCCACGACGCTGGGGCTGAAGTTGGCCGGCACGCTGGACGCCTTGCTGCGCTTTCGGGTTCGTCTGGCTGAAATGCGGCCACGCGTGCTGGCGCTGCAATTCGGCGGTGCCGCCGGCACGCTCGCCTCATTCGGCGAGCAGGGAGAACGCGTCGAGCAGGCGCTGGCGGAAGCGCTGGCGCTGCCGCGCAGCGCCACGCCGTGGCATACCCAACGCGACCGGTTGCTGGAACTGGCCGGCTGGTATGCCGGACTCACGGGCACGCTCGGCAAGCTGGCGCGTGACATGTCGCTGTTGATGCAAACCGAGGTCGCTGAAATCAGCGAACCTTCGGCTCCGGGTCGCGGCGGCTCCTCCACCATGCCGCATAAGCGTAATCCGGTACTCTGCGCCGCCATCCTCAGCGCGGCTAACCGCTTGCCTGCGCTGATGGCGGGATTGTATGCCGGCCAGGTGCAGGAGCACGAACGCGCGCTGGGAGGCTGGCAGGCCGAGTGGCAAAGCCTGCCGCAGCTCCTGGTGCTGAGCGGAGCGGCAATGGCGCAAAGCCTTGACCTCGTTAACGGCCTGGAGGTGCATGAAGCGGCGATGCGGCGCAATCTGGCGCTGACGCAGGGGCAGATCATGGCTGAATCGGTTTCCCTGGCCTTAGCCCCGCTTCTCGGCAGCCAGCAGGCGCACCAGCATATCGCGCAATGTTGCCGCCAGGCTCAGGCAACGCAGCAATCCCTGTTAACCCTGCTGTGCGCCGATGCGGAAGTCTCTTCCCGACTCAGCCGGGAAGCTCTGGAGACGTTGCTCGATCCGGCCAATGCCACAGGCAGCGCACAGCGTTTCATTCAACAAGTTCTGGCATCGGCCGAAAAGGAGCAATGATGTTGAATTATGTCCTGGAAGGGCCCGAAAACGCCCCGGTCATTCTGTTCAGCAACTCGCTGGGGACGTCATTGGCAATGTGGCAACCGCAGCGCGACGCGCTCATCTCCCACTATCGCATTCTGCGCTACGACGTTGCCGGCCACGGCGCATCGCCGCCCGGTGAACAACCCGGATCGCTGGCGCTGCTGGGCAGACAGGTGCTGTCATTGCTGGACGCTCTGGCGATTGAGCGCGTCCATTTTTGCGGTATCTCCATGGGGGGGTTAACGGGATTATGGCTGGCGCGTTTTCATCCCGAGCGCTTGCTGACGTTGACCATCGCCAATAGCGCAGCAAAAATTGGAACGGCGGCGAATTGGCGACAACGCGCCGCGCAAGTGCGTCAGTCGGGGATGTCCGCCGTCAGCGATGGCGCAGCATCACGCTGGTTCACGCCGGCATTTTGCCAATCCGCCCCCGCCAGGGTGCAAGCATTATTGAAACAGCTTACCGCCTGCGATCCCAACAGCTATGCCGCTTGCTGCGAAGCATTGGCGAACGCCGATTTACGCGCCGAGTTGGAAGGGATCCTCGTGCCGACGCTGATTATCGCCGGACATGACGACGCGGTAACCACCGTCGATGATGCCAAAGCGTTAGTGGCGGGCATTCCCGGCGCTCAATGCGTCATCTTGCCCGCCTCTCACCTTTCCAGCGTCGAGGCCTGGCGGGCATTCAATCGCACTTTCCGGGCCTTTTTGGATGAACAGCTCACGCAGCGGCAACGCTATCAGCAAGGCATGACGGTGCGCAGAGCCGTATTGGGCGATGAACATGTCGATAATACCCTCGCGGCGCTGTCGCCGTTCAACGAGGAATTTCAACATTTCATCACTCGCTACGCCTGGGGGGAAATGTGGACGCGTCCGGGTCTGTCGCGCCATACCCGCAGCCTGATCACCATCGCAATGTTGATCGCCTTGAATCGCGAAGCTGAACTGAAAATGCATATACGAGCCGCCTTCAACAACGGCGTCACGCGCGAAGAGCTCAAAGAAGTCCTGATGCATGCGGCGCTTTACTGCGGGCTGCCCGCCTCGAACGCCGCCTTTCATTTGGCGCAATCCGTCTTTGCCGAACACGATGCCGGGCAGCCGCCGGTCGAATAGAACAGCCGTTTATACCGGCACATCCAGTACTCTCTGACGCAGCGCTGCGACCAGGCGCTGCTGCTCAGGGGGCGTGAACGCCTCTTGCCGGGTAATGATGCCCAACGGTTCTGCCATTCCCTGAGTAGGCAACGGCAGCGCACGCAGGTGATTGCCGAACAGATCGTCGCGCACCGCGCCGTAAGGCACCAGCCAAACATAGCCATACTGCAACGTCAGGCAGCGCGCCAGCGTGACCGACAAGGTCTCGACGCAGCCTTCCGGCACGGCCAGCCCGTGGCTGACAATGAGCGCTTCCGCATTCTGGCGCGGTACGGTCCCACGCGGTGAGAGCACCAATGGCCAACTCAGGGCCTCCGCCAGCGTGACATCCGCATGCAGCAGCGGATGATGGGGGGAAACCACCAGCCGCAGCGTTTCATGATACAGCAGCTCGAAATTGAGCCCCTCCATGCGAGAGGGGTCTGACATACGCCCTATCCCTAAGGTTAATTGCCCGGATCTCACCGCCATCATCAGCGCATCGTTGGCCAGCGTCGAAACCTGCATGCGCCAACCTGGCGATTGCTGCTGCAACCCCACCACGACCGGCGCGACCAAACTCACCAGCGTGGTGGGCAGCGCCCCGATATGCAGCGGCGCCGGCAGCGCCTCGCTGTCCGATGCGACCGTACGCCCCAACACATTCAGCGCATCCAAAACGCGCCCCGCATCCTGCAGGAAACGCGCCCCGGCGGCGGTCAGCTCTGCCCCCTGCCGGCTGCGCGAAAACAGGCGCTCGCCGGCCAGGCTTTCCAGTTCATTGAGCGTTTTGGAGAGGGCGGGCTGCGTGATGCCCAATTGCTGTGCGGCGCGCACCAGCGTCCCCTGCTGCGCGGTAGCGACAAAGGCGTGCAGATGACGCAGGCGGATGCGTTGGCTAAAGCGAGAAGTCATGTTCATGATTTATAGTATTAACTTGCCGCCAACGCGGCAAGCTCATTCACAGGGCGAACGGAGGTCAAATATCAAAAAAAACGGTCTCGTTCTCGCCCTGTAGCCAGATATCGAAATGGTATACCGTCTGATCACCGCGCTGCCGCCTTTGCGCCAATAACGTGCCGCGCCGTTTCTCCCATTCAATGAGGTTCAACACCGGATCTTCAGCGTTCGCCGCCTGTTCATCGGCGAAGTAAAGACGCGTGTTCAACCCGATGTTGATGCCGCGGGCCACGATCCATAAATTGAGATGAGGCGCCATCAGCCGGCCGTCGCGCCCCATTACTCTGCCCGGTTTGATCGTCTCAAATTGCCACAGGCCGCTGGTGAAATCCGAACAGGTTCGCCCCCAGCCGCGAAAAGCGGGGTCGTCGGGTTTATCTCGTTGGCCGTCGGCGGGATGCTGATATCGCCCGGCGGCGTTGGCCTGCCAGACTTCAACCAGCGCGTCTCGCACCGGCGTGCCGGTACCGTCATAAACATGCCCTTCTACCACGATGCGTTCCCCGCGCGTTTCCGGTTGCGTCAACACATGGGTGAAATTACGCTCAAAAATGTCAAAACCGGCGGCATGCGGCGCCAAACCGATGTGCACATAAGGGCCGGCGGTTTGCGAGGCCGTTTCAGACAAATACTTTTTCATCACGCGGCTCCCTGTGTACGGTTCTCAAACCACGTGGCCCGATGGCCGCGCAGCACCAGATCGAAGCGGTAGGCCAGGCTGTCCAGCGGCACGGCGGCGTGCATATCCAGCTCGGCAATCAGCGTGCGCATCGCATCGTCGCTGCCTACTGACTGCAAGATGGGGCAACGAACGAGCAACGGATCGCCTTCGAAATACATCTGCGTGATCAACCGCTGCGCGAACGCCTCGCCGGAGAGGGAGAAGTGAATATGCGCCGGACGCCAGTCGCTGACCTGATTGCGCCAGGGGTACGGGCCCGGCTTGATGGTGCGAAAACAGTAATACCCGTTGTCGTCGGTCAGCATCCTGCCGCAGCCGCCAAAATTGGGATCGATAGGCGCCAGATACTGATCCTTCTTGTGACGATAGCGCCCTCCCGCATTGGCCTGCCATACCTCGACCAGGGCGTTGCGCACCGGCGCCCCGAAGGCATCGCGCACATATCCATGCACGATAATCCGCTCGCCGATCGGTAAGCCGTCTTTGGCGTAGTTCAGAATCAGATCGTGATCAATCGGGCCGATATCCGTTGGCGTGAACACGGGTGCGGTCAGTTCAGACAGTGAGTTTTGCAATGAAATTAATGCATTGCGCGGCGATCGCAGCACGCTGGTTTTATACAGCGGCGCCAGCGCAGGCGGGTGATGGCTGTAATCGCGATGCACCAGTTCTCGCGCCATCCAATCACTTTTCATCCCGGTATCCTTATTATTTGAGGGTACATGTCGACAGAGTGTAGGAAGCGCAATATGTAAAAGTAAAGTGAGAAAACCGATCGCTTTATATAACCAAAAGTCATGGAATGTTCTGAATTGACGAAACATTTCATTTGGTCCATAACAGGTTTCAATTCCCGTCGGTGGTCCGCCTCGCTACTGAATGGTCGCTTTCAGGTCATCCATGACCGCTTAACTGGAGGCAATGATGAAACGTTCTATCGCGACGGTCTCGGTATCGGGCTCGCTGCCGGAAAAACTGCGGGCTATATCGCCGCCGCAGGCTTTGATGGCGTCGAAATTTTCGATAACGATCTGGTCTATTACCCCGGTTCACCGGCGCAAATTCGTGATCTGTGCGCCGAACTGGGCCTGGAAATTTTGCTGTTCCAGCCGTTTCGGGACCTCGAAGGCGGCCCACGCGAAAGCCTGGCGCAGAACCTTTCACGCGCAGCGCGCAAGTTCGACGTCATGCAGCAATTGGGCTGCTCGCGCATGCTGCTCTGCAGTAATGTCTCGCCCGACAGCAGCGAAGACATGGCCACGCAAGTGAGCGATTTGCGCGCGTTGGCGGAGTTGGCCGCCGAGTATGATATTACTGTCGGTTATGAAGCGCTGGCATGGGGACGTCACGTGAACCTGTGGCGCGACGCCTGGGCGCGGGTTAAGGCCGTAGACCATCCGGCGCTGGGGATCATTCTCGATACAAACGGTAAGACGAAAAGACGGTTTGATAACGCCGGCAAAGGGGCGGGACAGGGAAATAAGAACGACAGCCGATAAGAACGGTGGTTTTACTGTGATGGGGATCGTTGAAAGATTTATTCGTAAGTGATTGAATAGTGGCGGAGAGAGGGGGATTTGAACCCCCGGTAGAGTTGCCCCTACTCCAGTTTTCGAGACTGGTCCGTTCAGCCGCTCCGGCATCTCTCCTGACAACGCTTGCTATCATGCCCGCTTTTGCGGCATTTTTACAGCATTAGCATACCGCTGAACGTTCAAGTGATGAGTTTACGAGCAACCTGATGATTAAATGGCCGTGGAAAGCGACTCAACCCTCTCAATCCCAGGCAGACATCGAGGCCCAGTGGCAGGACGCGCTGGCGATCCCGCTGCTGTCGCCGCTGAATGAGCAGGAGCGGCAGCGGCTGGTGGCCGTCGCCGGGCAGATCTTGCAGCAAAAGCGCATCGTGCCGCTGCAGGGGCTGCAGCTCACCTCACAAATGCAGGCGCGCATCGCCCTGCTGTTCGCCCTGCCGGTGCTGGAGCTCGGCGCGGAGTGCCTCGACGGCTTCAACGAAATCCTGCTCTACCCCACCCCGTTCGTGGTGGAAGACGAATGGCAGGACGAAATCGGCCTGGTGCACTCGGGGCCGGTGGTGCAGTCCGGCCAGAGCTGGGAACAAGGGCCGATCGTGCTCAATTGGCAAGACGTGCAGGACTCTTTCGATCTCTCCGGTTTCAATCTGGTGATCCACGAAGCGGTGCACAAGCTGGATATGCGCAACGGCGGCGTCGCCACCGGCGTGCCGCCGATCCCGCTGCGCGAAGTGGCCGCCTGGGAGCACGATCTGCACGCCGCGATGGAAAGTCTGCAGGACGAGATCGACATGGTCGGCGAAGAGGCCGCCAGCATGGACGCCTACGCCGCCACCGATGCGGCCGAGTGCTTCGCCGTGCTGTCGGAGTATTTTTTCAGCGCCCCCGAGCTGCTGGCAGAACGCTTCCCGGCGCTGTATCAGCACTTTTGCCGCTTCTACCGCCAGGATCCGCTGGCTCGCCTGCTGCGCGGCCAGGCGGAAAACGACGCGCAATGGGCTGACTGACGGGCATATTGCTCAGATACCGAGCAGTCGCGCCGCCTGGGGCAATTTAGCGTTGACACACCCGGGGCGGCTGGATATGATGCGCCCCGTTCACACGATTCCTCTGTAGTTCAGTCGGTAGAACGGCGGACTGTTAATCCGTATGTCACTGGTTCGAGTCCAGTCAGAGGAGCCATATTTAGAGAAGCCCGCTTAAGGAAACTTAAGCGGGTTTTTTGCTGTTGGGCGTTTACAGCCCGCGTTTTTCCATCAGCAGCGCCAGATCGACCAAGCGGTTGGAGAAGCCCCACTCGTTGTCATACCAGGCGAGCACCTTCACCAGATTGCCGCCGATGACCAGCGTGGACAAACCATCGATAATCGATGAGCGCGCATCGCCCCGATAGTCGCTCGACACCAGCGGTTCATCGCTGTACCCCAGGATCCCTTTCAGCGGGCCGGACGCCGCCGCCGCGCGGAAAGCGGCGTTGATCTCCTCCACCGTCGCCGGGCGTTTCAGCGTCACCGTCAGATCAACGATCGAGACGACCGGCACCGGCACCCGCAGCGAATAACCGGTCAACCTGCCGTCGAGATCCGGGATCACCTTGCCGAGCGCCTTGGCCGCGCCGCTGGAGTAAGGCACGATCGACTCCGCCGCCGCCCGCGCGCCGCGCAGATCTTTTTCCGGCTGATCGTGCAGCGCCTGGCTGTTGGTATAGGCGTGGGTGGTGTTCATCAGCCCATATTCGATGCCGAACGCCTGATGCAACACCTGCGCGGCGGGCGCCAGCCCGTTGGTGGTACAGCTACCGTTGCTGACCACTTTATGCCGCGCCGGATCGTAGAGCTGGTCGTTAACCCCCATGACGATGGTGATGTCGTCGTTCTTGGCCGGCGCCGAGATAATCACCCGCTTGGCGCCGCCGTGCGTGATGTGCACTTCCGCCTTGGCTTTATCGGTAAAGAAGCCCGTCGCTTCGATCACCACGTCCACGCCCACGCTGCGCCAGGGGATCTCGGCGGGATCGCGCTGCGAAAACACCTGAATTGGCCGGCCGTCCAGCAGCAGCTGGTTGTCGCCGGCTTCCACTTTGGCCGCCAGCGTGCCGGAAAGCGTGTCGTATTTCAGCAGGTGCGCCAGCGTCTTGCTGTCCGTCAGATCGTTGATCGCCACCACTTCAAAATCGCTGCGCCCCAGCGCCGCGCGCAGCACGTTGCGCCCGATCCTGCCGAAGCCGTTAATGCCTACTTTCACCATGATGCTCTCCTCGTTTGGGCTTTGCCTCAAATCTAGCCCTGCCCCGAGGCGGCGTAAATGACGTTTAACGATCAATTTACGCCAAATTGCGCGCGTGGAAGCGTTCACGGTATTCGCTCGGGGTCAGCTGCAGTTTGCGCTCAAACACCCGCCGCAGGTTAAGGCCGTTGCCGAAGCCGGTGGCCAGCGCGATCTGTTCGATGCCCTCCGCACTCTGCTCGAGGCGCTGTCTGGCGGTATGCAACCGCCCCTCTTCGACGAATTTGGCGGGAGAAATGCCCGTCTCGCGGGTGAATACGCGGGTAAAGTTGCGCGGGCTCATCGCCACGCGTTCGGCCAACCGATCGACGCTGAGATCGTCGGCTAGGTTTTCCAGGATCCAGGACTGCAGGTCGCGGATCGGGCCCGGCGATTTGGCCTGGTTGAGCGGGTAGCGGCTGAACTGCGCCTGCCCGCCGGGGCGACGTAGAAACATCACCAGATCCTGCGCCACTTCGCGCGCCTGCACGAAGCCGTAATCGTCCTCCACCAGCGCCAGCGTCAGATCGAAGCCGGAACTGACGCCGCCGGAGGTCCAGATCGGCCCGTCCTGCACGTAGATCGGGCCGTTCTCGACCTGCACCCGCGGGAAGCGCGCCTGCAGCGTTTCCGCCAGCCGCCAGTGGGTAGTCGCCCGCCGCCCGTCCAGCAACCCGGCTTCGGCCAGCAGCAGAGCCCCGCCGCAAACGGAAGCGATACGGCGCGCCTGCGGCGCCGCGCGGCGCAGCCAATCCGCCACCAGGGCGCCCTCTTCTTCGGTCGCCCCCTTGCCGGCGACAATGACGGTATCGCGCGGCAGGGCCGGATCGAGATCCGCCAGGCGGTGGTCGGCCAACAGGCTCAGCCCGGACAGGCCGTGTACCACCCGATGGGATTGCGTGGTGGCGACCGCGATCTGATACAGCGGCGCCTCGGCAGGGCTCAGACGGTTAGCCTGCATCAGGATATCGGCGATGCCCGCCGCTTCGAACAGCATGCCCCCTTCAGGGACGATAATCAGGAATGTATGCATGGCGATAATAGGAAGAACAAGCAAAACAGGTCAGACAGCCACTGTATAAGAAAAGCCTCGCCGGTTCACCCTGCGGGCATAAAAAAGCCCGCCGGCAAGCACCGACGGGCCAACAAAGCACTGCCCTCAAGCCTGCGGCAGGTTCACCCCGCTGGCGCGCGCCAACTGCGCCAGCAGCGCCGTTTGAAACGCCTCGTCGTGTACCGCCGCGTGGGGATCGAAGCGCTGCTGATGGTGCCAATAGCCGCCGGACGCTAGGGCCTGCGGCTCATCGCTGCTCACCAGCCACGCCTGCGTCACATGCCCCAGCGCCAGATCGTCGGGCGCTTCCGCGCCGCCCATTTTGGTCGGCACCCAGCCGGGATCGACCGCGCTGCTGATCACGTCAGGCCACAGGCGCGCCACGGCGGCGGCCAGCGCGGTGACGAACAGTTTGCTGTCCGAATAGGAGCCGGCTGCGTCGCCAAGCCAGTCCACGCCGCTCAGTTCCTCCACGCCGTCAAAGTGCATGCTGCTGCTCAGATAGACGATACGCTTGGGGCGTTCGATCAGGGCCGTCAGCAGGTAGGGCGCAACGACGTTCACCGGCATCACCTGCGGCCCGGTAAACATACCGGCGTTGTGGATCACCGCGTCCGGGCGGCCGAGGCGGTTGACCTGCTCGGCAAGCTGCCGGATCTGCTGCACATCGGACAGATCGCCAATCGCCGCCTGCGCCCCCCGATCCAGCAGATCGCGCACCGCGTCCAAACGGCCGGGCTCACGCGCATGCAGAATTACCTGATGCCCTTCGTCCAACAGCGTTTGCGCGGCGGCGCGGCCCAGCCCGTCTACCGAACCGGTAATGAAAATGCGTGACATGCCACTCCTCCGTTTAGCGCCAGCCGAGCGCCGGCGCGACATGGGTTAAAATCGATTCGATGACGTGGGCGTTGTAATCCACGCCCAGCTGGTTAGGCACGGTCAGCAGCAGCGTATCCGCTTCGGCGATGGCCTCGTCCTGCGCCAGCTGCTTGATCAGCTCGTCCGGCTCGGCGGCATAGCTGCGGCCGAAGATCGCCCGGGTCTGCGCGTCGATATACCCCAGTTGATCGCCCTCCTTGCCGCCGCCGCCGAAGTAGTTGCGATCCCGCTGATCCACCAGCGCGAAGATGCTGCGGCTGACGGAAACCCGCGGCTCGCGCGCATGGCCCGCCTCTTGCCAGGCGGCGCGGTAGGCGCGGATCTGCTTGGCCTGCTGGATATGGAAGGGTTCGCCGGTTTCGTCGTTCTTGAGCGTCGAGCTTTGCAGGTTCATGCCCAGCTTCGCCGCCCAGACGGCGGTGGCGTTCGAACCGGCGCCCCACCAGATGCGGTCGCGCAGCCCGGCGGAAAACGGCTCCGGCCGCAGCAGCCCGGGCGGATTCGGAAACATCGGCTGTGGATTGGGCTCGGCGAACCCTTCACCGCGCAGCGCTTCCAGGAACACTTCGGTGTGGCGGCGAGCCATGTCCGCGTCGCTCTCGCCGTCGGCCGGGGCATAGCCGAAATAGCGCCAGCCGTCGATCACCTGCTCCGGCGAGCCGCGGCTGATGCCGAGCTGTAGCCGCCCGCCGGCGATCAGATCCGCCGCGCCGGCGTCTTCCACCATGTACAGCGGATTTTCATAACGCATGTCGATCACGCCGGTGCCGATCTCGATGCGTTGGGTTTTGGCGCCGATGGCGGCCAGCAGCGGGAACGGCGACCCCAGCTGGCGTGCGAAGTGGTGTACGCGAAAATAGGCGCCGTCCGCCCCCAGATCTTCGGCGGCGACCGCCAGATCGATGGACTGCAGCAGCGCATCCGCCGCGGAACGGGTGCCGGACTGGGCGGAAGGCGACCAGTGGCCAAACGAGAGAAAACCAATCTTTTTCATCGGGCATCATCCTCAAAGGCAAATCATCGGCCTACAGTGACAAAAACCGCGCGCCCTGCGCCAGCAAAATCGCCCCCGATCGCACTAAACGAACCGATTGCCGCCGCGCCGCCCGGCGATTGTAATCAAAAAACAAATGTCGTATAACAAGCAGCTCCGAGGGGTGTCCTGTTACGGGCTGAGATGGCGCAAGCCGAACCCTTTGAACCTGATCTGGGTCATGCCAGCGAAGGGACGGTTAGGCAACAACGCTCTCACCCGTTGCCTGTTCATACCCCAGCGTGCCCGGATCTCCACTGACTCAAGGAGGTCCCATGTCCATCACCACCCTGTTCGAAAGCGGTCTTTACGGCCGGCTGCGCCAACATGCCGGCAGCCACTGGCAAGACTACGTCGATCACCCGTTTCTGCAGCAGCTGGCCGCCGGCACCTTGCCCGAACGCGCGTTTCGCCGCTACCTGACCCAGGACTATCTGTTCCTGCTGCACTTCGCCCGCGCCTACGCGCTGCTGGTCAGCAAGCTGCGCACCCTGCCGGAGATGCGCGCCGCCACCGCCTCGCTCAACGGCATCGTCGCCGAACTGCCGCTGCACGTGGCCTACTGCGCCGAATGGGGGCTGAGCGAAGCGCAGATCGCCGCCCAGCCGGAAGCGGCGGAAACCATGAACTATACCCGCTACGTACTGGATATCGGCCATGCCGGCGACGCCCTCGACCTGCTGGCCGGCCTGCTGCCCTGCGTGGCCGGCTATGCCGAAATCGGCCTGCGGCTGCTGCACGATCCCGCCACCCAAATGGAGGGCAATCCTTACGCCTCCTGGATCCGCAACTACGGCGACGAGGGCTATCTGGCCGGCGTGCGCGCCGCCATCGAGCTGCTGGAAACCGTCGGCCACCAGCGCGGCGCACAAGGCCGCATCGCCGAACTGGCGCAGATTTTCACCACCGCCACCCAGCTGGAATCGGCATTTTGGCAAATGGGGCTGAACGCCTAATGACCACCCCGCGTCTCCCGCCCGGCATCCAGGTGCGGGATCTCACTCTGCGCTTTGGCCAACAGACGATCTTTGAGCGGCTGAGTTTCGACATCGCCGGCGGCAGCTTCGTTGCCCTGCTCGGCGCCAGCGGCGCCGGCAAAACCAGCCTGCTGAAGATCATCGCTGGCCTGGCGCAGGCCACCTCGGGCACGGTGACCGGCAGCAACGGCCTGCCGATCGCCGGGCGCATCGCCTACATGGGGCAAAAAGACCTGCTCTACCCGTGGCTGACCGTCGAAGAGAACGTCGCCCTCGGCTCGCGGCTGCGCGGCGAAACGCCGGATCGGGCGTGGGCGGCGCACCTGCTGGAGCGCGTGGGCCTGGCCGCTCACGGCCGCAGCCTGCCCGCCGCGCTGTCCGGCGGCATGCGCCAGCGCGCCGCCATCGCCCGCACGCTCTATGAACGCCAGCCGATCGTGCTGATGGATGAACCCTTTTCGGCGCTGGACGCCATCACCCGCGCCGAGATCCAAAGTCTGGCCGCCGAGCTGCTGGCGCAAAACACCGTGCTGCTGATCACCCACGACCCGATGGAGGCCTGCCGCCTGAGCCACCGGCTGCTGGTGCTGTCGCCCTGGCCGCTGGGCCTCGACGATAGCCACCGCATCAGCGGGCAACCGCCGCGTGCGCCGGATGACGCCGACCTGCTGAAAAGCCAGGCCGAGCTGCTGCAACAGCTGGTGAGGGCCGCGCAATGAATATCGCCAAAGAACGCGGCCTCACCCGCCTGCGGCGTGGGCTGACGGTGTTTGCCGGCCTGCTGCTGCTGTGGTGGCTGGCGGCGCAAAGCGGCATTCCGGCCTTTCTGCTGCCCACGCCGGGCGCGGTGGCGCAGGCGCTGTGGGACGGGCGCGGCTATCTCGCCTGGCACACGCTGATCACCGCTTCGGAGATCGTCAGCGGGCTGGCGCTGGGCGTGCTGCTCGGCGCGGCGCTGGCGCTGTGCATGATCTTCTCGCCGCGGCTGCAGCGCTGGCTGATGCCGCTGGTGCTCACCAGCCAGGCGATACCGGTGTTCGCCCTGGCCCCGCTGCTGGTGCTGTGGTTCGGCTTCGGCATGAGCGCCAAGGTGGCGATGGCGGTGCTGGTGATTTTCTTCCCGGTGGTGTCGGCCTTTTTCGACGGGCTGCGCCGGGTCAACAACGACTATCTCGATCTGGCGCGCACGATGCGCGCTTCGCGCTGGGCGCAGCTGCGGCACGTGCGGCTGATGGCGGCGCTGCCGGCCTTCGGCTCCGGCCTGCGCATGGCCGCCGCCGTCGCGCCGATCGGCGCCATCATCGGCGAATGGGTCGGCTCGGCCGAAGGGCTGGGCTACGTGATGCTGAACGCCAACGCGCGCATGCAGACCGACGTCTGCTTCGCCGCGCTGTTTATTTTGGTGCTGATGACCGTGCTGCTGTGGGTCGCGGTGGATGCGCTGCTGCGGCGCCTGATCGCCTGGGCGCCGGAAAACGACTGATGATTGCAACCATAACCAGGGATAAAGGAACGACCATGATCAAACAAACCGTTTGCGGGCTGCTGCTCGGCGCCGCCATCACCGGCCAGGCCGGCGCGGCCGAAAAGCTGACGCTGGTGCTCGACTGGTACATCAACCCCGATCACGCGCCGATTATGGTGGCCGAGCAGATCGGCGCCTTCAAGGCCGCAGGGCTGGACGTCAAGATCGTGCCGCCGTCCGATCCGGCGCTGCCGCCGCGGCTGGTGGCCGCCAAACAGGCCGACCTCGCCATCACCTACCAACCGCAGCTGCATTTCTTCGCCGATCAGGGCCTGCCGCTGATGCGCGTCGGCACGCTGATCAACACGCCGCTGAATACGGTGATCGCGCTGGATAAAAACATCACGTCGCCGGCGGATCTCAAGGGCAAGACGGTGGGTTACTCGGTCAGCGGCATCGAACAGGCGACGCTGGCCACCATGGTCGAACACGAGCACCTCAAGCCGCAGGACATCAAGCTCATCAACGTCAACTTCCAGCTGACCAGCGCCCTGCTGGCGGGCCAGGTCGATGCGGTGATCGGCGGCTACCGCAACATCGAAGCGCTGGAGCTGAAGCTGCAGGGCAAGACGCCGGTGGTGTTCAACGTCGAAGATTACGGCGTGCCGGCCTACGACGAGCTGATCATCGTCGCCCACCGTGATGCTGTGAACGAGCCGAAAATCCGCAAGTTCCTCGCCGCGCTGAAGCAAGGCAGCGACTACCTGCATGCGCACCCGCAGGACACCTGGCTGGCGTTCGCCAAGGCGCACCCGGAGCTGAATACCGAGCTGAACAAACAGGCGTGGCAAGCCAGCCTGCCGCTGTTCGCGCGCGATCCGGCCAAGCTGGATCGCGCCCGCTACCAGGCTTACGAACAGTTCCTGTTCGACAACAAGCTGATCAAGAAAATCACTCCGGTGGAACAGTACGCGGTGGAGCTCGACTGATCACGCCGAGGCGGCCGGCGGCGCCACCGTCACCTCACCCTGGCCGCTGCGCTGCAAGGCCGCCTTTACCAACCCGTTGGCCTTGCAGCGCTCGATAAAATCGCTCACGTAGGCGGCGCCCTGCGTTTTTTGCCGCGGCACCGCCAGCGCCTGGCGGATAGCGGTGAAATGCCCGTCCAGCACCCGGTAGCCGGGATGGGCGGCCGCGGCGGCCAACAGCGGCTGGCGCACGCCGGCCGCCGCCTCCAGCCCCCGGTCGAAAAACAGCGCGATCGCCTCGGCGGAGGTTGCCGCCCGCACCAGTTGCGCCTGCTGCAGCGTGCGCGATAAAAACAGATCGTACGCCGCCCCCTGGCCGACCGCGATGCGCACCTCCGGCCTGTCGAGCTGCGCCACCTCAAAGTAAGGCGCGTCGTTCGCCACCAGGTAAGTCCCCTCGATGATCACGTACGGCTCGCTGAAGGCGATCTGCGCCGCGCGCACCGGCTCGATGGCCATAAACGCCAGGTTCCAGGCGCCGCTGTCCAGATCGGCGAACACCTTGCCCGCCGCATCATAGGTCACCAGCTCGAGCGTCACGCCCAGCTCCTGGGCCAGCGCGGCGGCCAGCTCCACCGAAGCGCCCTGCGGTTTGCCGCCGGCTCCGGCCTGCGCCAGCACCGGATTGCCGTAGTTGATCGCCGCGCGCAACACGCCTTGCGGGGCCAGATCGTCGAGTACCGCGGCGGGAATCGTCTGCATACTTCCTCCTGAATGGCTGATGGGCGCGCCGTCGTGGCGCTCATTAAGGGTAGAGCGAAACCTCCGACCAGCAAGCTTTCGCCGCCGAGACCACCGTCGGCGTGATTAACGTCACACTATTGTCATAAAAATGTACAATAGCCGCCGTTCGTCGGCCGTAGCGGGAGATCGCGCGTTGTTCCGCCGCCGGCAATAGGCTATACCCTTCACTTTTCGCGCCGCGGCACGCTCGGCGGCGCAGACCAGGGCAGCAACGGTTTTATTTCAATCAGACAGGGTTTGGCGGATGGTTTTAGCAGTCGTTTCGTTTGTTCTCTTTTTGGCGTCGATTTTGATTTATCGCACCCGGGCCGCCGCCAACCGCTGGTGGTTCGCCATTCTGCTGACGCTGCTCGGCAGCTATCTGGTGCTGAACGTCATCCTGATCGCCAGCAACTACTTCACCGGCGACGGCATCACCGACGCGGTGATTTACACCGTCACCAGCAGCCTCAAAGGCGCGGGCATCAGCAAATACGTGCTGCCGTTTATCGGCCTGCTGGCGGCGTTGGGGCTTATCTTCGCGGTGCTGGCTCGCAGCCTGCTGCGCCGCAAGGCCAAAGGCAGCAGCGTGGCCTACAGCATCGTCGCCGTGTTGCTGGCGCTGTTTTCGGTCGGCACCACCCCGGCGTTTCAGGACATCTCGCTGCTGGTCAAGAGCCAGATCGTCGGCGATACCGCCGATTTCACCACCTATTACAAGGCGCCGAAAAAGACCGTGCAGGGCAAGCGGCCGAACCTGGTGTACATCTATGCCGAGAGCCTGGAGCGCACCTACTTCGACGCCGAGCTGTTTCCCGGCCTGGCCGACGAGCTGAACGCCCTGCGCACGGACAGCATCGATTTCAGCAACACCCAGCAGCTGCCGGGCACCGGCTACACCATCGCCGGCATGGTCGCCTCGCAGTGCGGCATTCCGCTGTTCGCGCCCTTCGACGGCAACGCCTCCAGCGCGGTCTCCACCTTCTACCCGGAGAACGTCTGCCTGGGCGACGTGCTGAAGGCCGCCGGCTACAGCAACTATTTCTATCAGGGCGCCGAGCTGGCGTTCGCCGGTAAAGACACCTTCCTGAAATCCCACGGCTTCGACCACGTTTACGGCTTCAAAGAGCTGCGCGAACAGGTCGCCGATCCGAGCTACAAAAACGACTGGGGCTGGTACGACGACAGCGTGCTGGACGTGGTGTACGGCAAGTTCGTCGAGCTGTCCAAACAGCGCCAACCCTTCTCGCTGTTTACCCTGACCGTCGATACCCATCACCCGGACGGCTTTATCTCCGCCGGCTGCAGCAAGAAAAGTTACGCCTGGCAGAACAAGGAAAACCGCTCGCTGAGCGCGGTGGCCTGCAGCCAGCAACACATCGCCGCGCTGATCGACAAGATCAAACGCTCGCCCTATTTCAGCAACACCGTGATCGTGGTGTCCTCCGATCATCTGGCGATGAACAACACCGCCTACGATATCCTGACCAAACAGAAGCGCCGCAACCTGTTCTTCATCATCGACGGCACCCGGCCGCTGGCGGAACAGCGCAACGAGAAGCGCAGCACGCTGGACAACGGCGCCACGGTGCTGGACGTGATGGGCGGCGACAACTACATCGGCCTCGGCCGCAGCAGCCTGTCGGCGCCGTCGCTGTCTACGGTGTTCCTGAACATCGAAGAGAAAATCAACGGCTGGAAACCGGCGGTGATCAACCAGTGGGGCCTGCCGAACCGCATCAGCGACTACAGCGTGGACACGCGCCAGCGCAGCTTCAGCTTTTCCGGCGTCACCTACAAGGTGCCGTTCATCCTGCGGGTGGGCGACAACCGCATCGAACCGATGTTCAACGTCTACCTCTCCACCCCGCTGCGCAAGCAGCTGGCCGGGTTGGGCGCGGGGGAGAAATTCGTCTGGGTCGATAAATGCTACGAGATCGGCCGGGTCTGGGCGCCGCAGCTGGCGCTGAGCACCGACATCTGCGTAGCCTCCGGCACCCTGGCCTCGCCGCCGCAGATCGTGCAGGCCAGCGGCGAACGCTTCCGCGGCAAGGTGAGCTTTACCGCCCCGCCAGCGGACAGCGTCGCCGATTATCAAAACGCCGTCGCCCGCCTGCAGGTGGACGACGCCGCGATGAAGTACCGGGCGGACAGCATCGAGTTCATGCTGCCCGGCCTGCCGGAGCAGGTGAAAGCCATCACCGGCGTTTCCGGCGTCGAGGAGTGGGGCCGCTGGTCCGACGCCAACCTGGCGCCGGCGGTCGACATCGATTACGTCGATCCGCTGCCGAAGCGCTTCGATCTGGTGCTGCGCGCCCGCGCCTACGGCAATAACGTCGGCGAACCGATTTCGGTGCGCGTCGGCGACGAAGAGCGTTTCGTGTCGCTCGGCGAACAGGACAGCACCGTCACCCTGCGCTTCGACAACCCGCGCGGCGCGCAGAAGATCAGCATTACCCCGCCGGCGCCGACCGAGCCGAAAGAGAGCGCCAGCGGCGGCTTCACGCCGAAGAAGCTGGGCATCGGCCTGGTGTCGCTGAAGGTCGAGGCGGCCTCCCCCTCCTCCTGATCCCCACGCCTTCACGGGCGCGGTATTTTCTTTGCTGCGCCCGTCATTTCGACCAAGCTTTTACGCCTTTCTTCGGCTAACCTGTGACGGTAAAACGCCGCAACCCCGCTACAGAGCCGGGACATCCAAGGAGAAAGTATGAGCTATGCCCCACCTCGCAGCGGCCTCAGCGCCGATCAGGCACTCGATCAACTGGAAGCCCTGTATGACGCCGCGGTAGACGCGCTGCGTCAGGCGGTCAGCGACTTTATCAGCCACGGCACGCTGCCGGATGCGCAGGCGCGCGCCGCCGGGCTGTTCGTGTATCCCGAGCTGCGCGTCAGCTGGGACGGGCAGCAATCCGGCCCGAACAAAACCCGCGCCTTCGGCCGCTTTACCCATCCCGGCAGCTACAGCACCACCGTGACCCGGCCGCAGCTGTTCCGCCATTATCTGGCCGAACAGCTGGCGATGCTGGAGCACGATTATGCCGCCCATATCGAAGTGGCGCCGTCGCAGCAGGAGATCCCATTCCCTTACGTGATCGACGGCTCCAGCCTGGCGCTCGATCGCTCGATGAGCGCCGGCATCGCGCAGCATTTCCCCACCACCGAGCTGGCGCAGATCGGTGACGAGACCGCCGACGGCCTGTACCACGCCACCGACAGCCATTTCCCGCTGTCGCATTTCGATGCGCTGCGCGCGGATTTCTCGCTGGCGCGGCTGCGGCACTACACCGGCACGCCGGTGGAACACTTCCAGCCGTTCGTGCTGTTCACCAACTACACCCGCTATGTAGATGAGTTCGTGCGCTGGGCCTGCGCCCAGATCGCCGATCCGGCCAGCCCCTACATCGCCCTCTCCAGCGCCGGCGGCACCTACATCACGCCGGAAACCCGCGCACCGGAGCAGGCGGTGTCCGATCTGGCGTGGAAAAACCACCAGATGCCGGCCTATCACCTGATCTCGCGCACCGGCCAGGGCATTACGCTGATCAACATCGGCGTCGGCCCGTCCAACGCCAAGACCATCTGCGATCACCTGGCGGTGTTGCGCCCGAGCGCCTGGCTGATGATCGGCCACTGCGGCGGCCTGCGCGAAAGCCAGAAGATCGGCGATTACGTGCTGGCCCACGCCTATCTGCGCGACGATCACGTGCTGGATGCGGTGCTGCCGCCGGATATCCCGATCCCGAGCATCGCCGAGGTGCAGCGCGCCCTGTACGACGCCACCAAGATGGTCAGCGGCATGCCCGGCGAAGAGGTCAAACAGCGTTTGCGCACCGGCACCGTGGTCACCACCGACGATCGCAACTGGGAGCTGCGCTATTCCGCTTCGGCGCGGCGCTTCAACCTCAGCCGCGCGGTGGCGGTCGACATGGAGAGCGCCACCATCGCCGCCCAGGGTTACCGCTTCCGGGTGCCGTACGGCACGCTGCTGTGCGTCTCCGACAAACCGCTGCACGGCGAAATAAAACTGCCGGGCCAGGCCAACCGCTTCTACGAAGGAGCGATCTCCGAGCACCTGCAGATCGGCATCTGCGCCATCGATCTGTTGCGCGCCGAGGGCGATCGCCTGCACTCGCGCAAGCTGCGCACCTTCAACGAGCCGCCGTTCCGGTAACGGTTCTCAGGCCCGCTGCGGCGGGCCATTTTTTCCTTAACGCACCAACGCCAGCGCGCGCTTCTCCTGGCTGCGGCCGCCGGCGATCGACAGCAGCAGGTCTTTCACCAGCAGCGCCGGGGCGGACAGCGCCTGTTGGCCCGACATGCACAGCGACAGCGGCACCGACATCGTCGGCGCATTGATGCGCGCCATCCAGGCTTTGGCCGGGCCGATCATCGCGCGCGCCACCGATTCCGGCAGCACGGTCGCCCCCAGCCCGCTGGCGATCGCGGCGCTCAACGCGCCCGAGGATTCGATCTCCCCCACCACGTTGACAGCCAGCTTGCGCAGCGCCATCGCCTCTTCCAACTGATTGCGCACCGCATCGCCCTCGCGCGGCAGGAACAGGTTTAGCCGCGCCACGTCCAGCAGCTCGACGCTGTTGCCGGGATGCGGCACCGCGCGCGTCGCCACCAGATAAAGATCTTCTCGCATCAGTGCGATGGCGTGCAGCCCGGCGGGCATTTTGGCGCCGTAGACCATCGCCATGTCCAACGTCTGGTTGGCCACCTGCCCGGCCAGCGCCGCGCCGCCGTTTTCATGCAGGCTGAGCAGGATACCCGGCTGCTGATCGCGCAGGCTCTGCAGCAGCGGCAACGCCAGCTGCGCCGCGGTGCTGCCCGACGCCAGCCCGAGAGACACCTGGCCGCTCATCGCCTGCCCGGCGCTGTTGACCGCGCTCTGCGCCTGCTCGCACTGGCGCAGAATGGTTTGCGCGTGGGCATACAGAATGTTGCCGGCCTCGGTCGGCTGCACGCCGCGCTTGGTGCGGATCAGCAGCTGTTGCTTCAGCTCCCCCTCCAGCGTCGCCAACTGCTGGCTGAGCGCCGGCTGGGCGATGTGCAACACCTCCGCCGCCTGGGTCAGGCTGCCGATATCGACGATTTTCACGAAGTACTTCAGACGTCTGAAATTCATAGTGCCTCCAGCGAGCCGCTAAATTGAGAATGCCGAAATCCGGTCAGGCAACCACAGCAAGATCCAGGCCAGAGTCGGTAAACGGCCACGGAAGCGGGATATACGGCGGTCAACGGCCGTTCGCCGGGCGGCGCGCGCCACCGCGCAGGGCAGCCGTTGCACCATCGGCAGGCAAATGCGCCAAACAACGGGCAACCCGGCGGCGCTGCGCGCGGGATAAGCGACAAAAGCGAGAAAAAGCAGCAGGTTGGGCAATCTTGCAGCAAACGAACGCGTCGGGCGTTTTCACGCTTTACAAGCCGCAACCGCCCCGCTATTATTCGCCCCGTTCACACGATTCCTCTGTAGTTCAGTCGGTAGAACGGCGGACTGTTAATCCGTATGTCACTGGTTCGAGTCCAGTCAGAGGAGCCATATTTAGAGAAGCCCGCTCAGGGAAACCCGAGCGGGCTTTTTGCTTTCTGCCGCCGTCAAAAGCTGCGTTTCGCCACCAGATAGGCGCCCGCCACCAGCAACAGGGCGCCGACCAGCGCCGGCAGATTGTCGCGCAGCGCCGCCGGGCCGGCGCGGTAGACGTCCACCAGCAGCCCCATGCACAGCTGGCTGGCGACCAGGATCGAGATGGTGGCCGCCGCCCCCAGTTTTTGGTAGCCCAGGATGCCGGCAAACACGAACAGCGATCCCAACAGCCCCGGCAGCAGCATCCACCACCTGGCGGCGCCGGTCACTTCCGCCAGCGCGCCGAGGCCGTTTTTGGCCAGCAACAACCCCACCAGCAGCAGCAAACCGACGCTGGAGTTGATCACCAGCGTGATAAGGATGGTCGAGACGCTTTCGGTAATGCGCACCATCAGCAGATTCTGCACCACCAGCCCCATTCCCGCCGCGATCAGCAGCAATAGCATATTCATCGCCCTGTCTCCAGGATCAGCGCGCCGGCGGCGCCGTTCGCTCGTCGAGCGTCAGCTGCAGGAAAGTCAGATCCAGCCATTGGCCAAATTTGGCGCCCACCTGCTCCATGCGCCCCACCTCGCGGAACCCGAGCGCCAGATGCAGCTTAATCGAGGCCTGATTGCCGGATTCGATACCGGCCACCATCACGTGCTTGCCGATCTCCCGCGCCCGTGCTATCAGGGCGATCAACAGCGCTTTGCCAATCCCTTCACCGCGATGCGCCTGATGGACATACACCGAGTGTTCTACGGTATGGCGATAGCCGTCCCAGGCGCGCCAGTCGCCGAACGACGCGTAGCCGATCGCCTCGTCCGCGCCGTTCACCGCCACCAGCACCGGGTAGCCCGCCGCCTGCCGTTCGCCGATCCACGCCGCGCCGTTGGCCGCATCCACGGTTTGTTCATTCCAGATGGCGGTGCTGTTCAACACCGCGTCGTTATAGATGGCGGCAATCGCCGCGCTATCGTTAAGCGTCGCATTTCGTATAATCATGGTTTACCCCGGCCAATTGTCCACTATAATACTACGATATGAATATTAAATTAGACAATCTAAATCAGCTGATCGGCGCACGCATTCGCCTTGAGCGCGAGGCGCGCCACTGGTCGCTGTCCGATCTGGCCGAGCAGGCGGGCGTCTCACGGGCGATGGTTCATAAGATCGAGCGCGGCGAGAGCAGCCCGACGGCGATGCTGCTGGCCAGGCTGGCGGGGGCGTTCGGCCTCAGCATGTCCAAGCTGATCGCCCGGGCGGAAACGCAGGAAGGCCGGCTGCTGCGCCGGGAAGATCAGCCGGTCTGGGTCGATCCGGAGAGCGGCTACGTGCGGCGCCACGTGTCGCCGCGCACCGATCTGCCGCTCGATCTGGTGCGTATCGAACTGCCGGCCGGCGCGACGATCCCGATGCCGGCTTCGGTGTATGCCTTCAAGCGCCAGCTGATCTGGGTCTTATCCGGCGAGTTGGTCTTTGTGGAAGGTGACGCGCGCCATGACATGGCCGAGGGAGACTGCCTGGAGCTCGGCCCACCGGCGGACTGCCGCTTTGAAAACCAGAGCGATCAACCGTGCGTGTATATGGTGGCGGTGCTGAGCGCCGCCTGATGCCCCGCCCTCGCTAACCCTGCGTCGGCCGGTTATAGCCGGCGCGGAAAAACTTCTCCGCCAGCCGGCTGTCGCCGCCGGAAAAAAACTCGCTCATCGGCTCGCTGCCGAGGCCATAGGCGCGGCTCAGCTGCCCGGCTTCGAACGCCGCCCGGTTCTCGTCGCCGCAGCGCTGCGCCAAATGGTGCGCATAGCCGAGCACAAAGCCGCGCTTGTAGTCGGAGCAAAAGCGCGACAGCTCCGTCTCCGGCTTCAGACTCTCCGCCTTTAACCCCGCCAACAGCCCTTTGCCAAAATGGTCACCCACGGTTTCCTCCTCATTACGCCATCGCTATATAACAAAATATACAGCGAATGAGCAAACGAGAACATACTCCCTAAGTTTTACTCGCCGCATAAAAAAGGCCCGCCAAGCGGGCCTCGGCGAGAACGGGCGATCACAGCGTGAAATTCAGCCCTTCGCTGACGGTTTTGCCCAGCGGCAGGCGGCCCGACGGCGCCTCTTTTTCCTGCAGGAAATCCGGCAGGCGGGCCTTGTCGCCCGGTTTGCCGATCGCCACCATGGCGTGCACCGCATAGTCGTCCGGCAGCTGCAGCGCCGCTTTGATCTTGTCGTGGTGAATGCCGCTCATGCAGTGGGTGAGCCAGCCTTTCAGGTGCGCCTGATGCGCCAGGCTGGCCCAGGCGGCGCCGGTATCGAACGCGTGGGTCGGGTTGTCCACCAGCCGTTCGCCGTTCAGGCTGGTGGTTTTGGAGACGATCACCACCAGCGCCGAGGCGTGCTGCGCCCAGCCGCGGTTGAAGTCGATCAGGAACTCCAGGTAGTTCTCCCAGCTGTCGGAACCGTGCTTGCTGTAGGCAAAGCGCCACGGCTGAATGTTGTAGGCCGAAGGCGACCAGCGCGCCGCTTCAAAAAAGCTGAGCAGCGTTTGATCGTCGATGGCGTCGTTGGCCATCGCGCGCGGCGACCAGCGTTCGATAAATTGCGCATCAATCGGATAATCGGAAGTTCTTGGCTGGCTCATGATAGGTTCTCGCAGTGAAGTAAAAACAAAAGTTCGCTGATATTCCCACAGCTTAGGACGATAAAACTTTTATTTCGTGCCATTGCCCTGCGGCAGTTCCTGCTGCAGCCAGGCGAGAAACGCCCTGACCGGCGGATGCCGTTCGCGCCCCGGCGCGCACAGCACGCTGTACGCGGCGCCCGGTACGCACACCTCCGGCCGGTACGCCACCAGCAGGCCGTTGTCCACCATATCGGACACCATCACCGAACTGGCGAGCACCATCCCCTGCCCGGCCACCGCCGCTTGCAGGGCGTAATGCTCCTCGTGATAGCTGCGCATCGCCGCATGGCGCTGCCACCAGTCCACGCCGGCGGCCAGGCACCAGTCGCGCCAGCCGCTGTCGTACAGCGCCGAATCCCCCCATTTGACGGTGATCAGCACCGGGTTTTCCGGTTCGGCGGCGGCCAGCCCCGGCGCCACGTAGACGCCAAAGCTTTCCTCCAGCCGCGCCGTCTGATGCAGCGCAGGATAGTGCGCGCGGCTGTAGCGCACCGCCACGTCCACGCTGGCATCCTGCTGCAGATCGATCACCTCGGCGCAGGCCTCCAGGCGCACCAGATAGTGCGGATAGGCCTGATAGAAACGCCCCAGGCGCGGCACCAGCCACAGCGCCGCGAAAGAGTGCGTGACCGAGACGCACAGCGATCCGGTGCTGGGCTGCGGCCGCAGGCCCTCGAGCGTGGCGGCAACGTCCAGCAGCGCGCCGTGCACCCCGGCAAACAGCGTTTCGCCTTTCGGCGTCAGCCGCACGCCGCGCGGCACCCGCTCGAACAGCGCAAACCCCAACTGCTGTTCCAGCGCTTTGATCTGGTGCGAAATCGCCGTCGGCGTCACCGCCAGCTCGGCCGCCGCCAGCTTGAAGCTGCGCAGGCGAGCGGCAGATTCAAAGGTGCGTAATGCGTTGACGGGCAGCGTGGCGAACATGGCGAAACCTCTAGAGATGAGTTGAGCTCATCCTGGCAGAAAAGTCGTCATTTGTCGCCTGCCACTACTTGTTTCTAGAGTAGGGCTGAATCCACTTCATACCGAGGAACATGACATGAATACAACTCATCAGTCCAAACGTCTGGTAGTGTTGGTCGGCAGCCCGCGCCGCGACGGCAACAGCGCCACGCTGGCGCAGGCGATTCTGGCGGGCGCCGCCGAAGCCGGCACGTCCGCCAGCCTGCATTTTCTCGATGATTACCTGAGCGGTTTTCTGAGTGATGAACGCCACACGCCGCCACCGGCCGATCGCTACGCCGAGCTGTTTCTGGAGCACTTCCTGCCGGCCGACGGCGCGGTATTCTGCACGCCGATTTACTGGTACGGCATGTCGGCGCAAACCAAAGCCTTTTTCGATCGCTCGTTCAGCTTCTATTCCAATGCCTACCCTCAGGCGGAACAGGTGCACCAGCGCATGAGCGGCAAACGGATCGGGCTGGCGGTGGCGTCGGAAGAGACCTACCCCGGCGCGGCGCTGGGCATCGTGCATCAGCTCCAGGAATTCAGCCGCTACACCCATTCCGCCTTCGTTGGGCTGGTGCACGGCGCCGGCAATCAGCGCGGCGAGATCGCCCGCGATCCACGCAATCCGCTGCAGGCCGCCCGCGAGCTGGGGCGCGAGTTTTTCACTCGCCCCTATTCGGATTATCAGATGGACAGCCCGCGCAGCACGCAGGTGTGGGAGGAGTAAGCGCGGCGCCCGGAGGCAATTGCAAGCATAACGTTAGCATCTGTCGCAATCTGTTGCGGGCCATTGGCCCGCCGTTGCCGCGCTTGTATGATACGACGCGGCGCCAGACGGTGGCCGCCGATCTCAAGCGGAAGCGAACTGCAATGTCTAAACAGTGGAAAATAGCGGCGGCCAACGCCGGGCTGCGTCTCTATACCCGCATCGCGGGCAATTTCCGGCCCGTAGCAAGCTTCGATCCGCAGCAATCCTTTGAGCGCATCGTGATTTTCTCCACCAGCGCCCTCGGCGATCTGATGTTCAACACGCCCGCCATTCGCGCACTGTGCGAACGCTATCCCGGCGCGCAAATCACGCTGGTCTCCAGCCATAAAAACCGGCAACTGGTCGAAGGCAGCCCCTGCTTTCATGACGTAATTTACTGGGACCACAAGGCCAAAGACATGTTGGGCGTTATCCGGCGCCTGCGAAAAAACCGGCCTCAGCTGGCGGTCATCTTGCACTCGAAGGCGCCTTACGATGTGCTGGTCGCCATCGCCGCCGGCTGCCAATACCTGTTCAAAGACATTTATGGCAACAAACCGAGCGGCATGGAGCGCTGGCTGACCGGCGTCAGCCGCAGCACCGGTGGCCATTTGATTCAGCGCAAGCTGGATATGATGGGGCAATTGGGCTGCCGCACCGATAACCCGGCGATGTTCATTCCCGTCGCTTTCCCTGCGCGCGCCAAACCGGCGGGCAAGATCCTGATCGGCTTTCAGATGGGCGCTTCCGAAACGCTGCGCCGCTGGCCGGTCGACCACTTTGTTCAGCTGGCGCAACGGCTGCTGGCGCACTCTCCCGACTGTCAGATCGAGTTGATTGGCAGCAAGGCGGAGCACAGCCTCGAGCGGGAGTTTATGGCGGGTTTGAGCGAGGCGCAGCAACAGCGGGTAGTAAGCCATATCGGCGCGACCACGCTACCGCAACTGCTGGCGACGATCGCCAATCTGCAGGTACTGGTGACCGGCGATACCGGCCCGCTCCACCTCGCCGTGGCGTTGAAAACCGCCACCGTCAGCCTGTTCGTCACCGCTAACCCGCGGCATACCGGCCCCTATCAGGACAGCGAACGGCATCAGGTGATGCACGTGCCGGTTGACAGCGCCGCGCTGAGTGCCGCTGAGCGACGCCAACCGCTCAGCATCATCGCGGCGGAACAGGTGCTGGAGAAGACGCTGGCGGCGCTGCCGTCCGCACAGTCCCGATCCGTTTAGGCTGCGACAGCAGCAACGCCAGCGGCAGCCAAAACAGGTACCAAAACTCCGCCGGATTGGCGATCACAAACATGCCCTGCGAACTGTAAAATACCAGCATAAACAGAAACAGGCCCGCCTCCCAACGCCGCCCTGCGCGCCAGTGCGCGATGGCGAGCCGCGCGCCGTATCCCAGCAGCGCCAGCAACAACAGGAACCCCACGCAGCCGCCCTTCAGCAACGCGCCAAGGTACAGGCTGTGCGTGGTGTGGTTCAGCTCGCCGGTGTAATTGCGAAAGTTAAGCTGCTTATCAAAGCCGTAGCCGAAGAACGGCGCCTGTTCGATCAGCGCCAGGCTGTGGCGCCAGATGCTGATGCGAACAAAGCTCTGTTGATACAGCTCGCCAAAACGCGTAAGCAACATTTCGCCGATCGCGCTGTAAACGACGGCGAGAACCACAGCCAGCGCGCCGGGCAACAGAAACCACAGCCATCGTCCCGGCCGGTGTCGATAAGGCATCGCCACCGCCACCGCGAACGCCAGCGCGATCAGCGGGCCGCGGCTTTGCGTCAGCACCATGAACGCCAGCAGCGGCGGGATAAAGCACAGCGCCGCTTTTTGCCCGGTATCGCGGAAAATCATCAGGCTCAACAAAATGGCGATGGCGGCGTAACCGGCCAGATCGATCACGTTGCTCGGCCCTGGATTGCGGGCGGTGGTTTCCCGCAGATGATAAATCGACGGGGCGTCGACCAGCGTCAGATACAGGCACAGCACCGTTATGCCGGCCAGCATCGCCCACTGCAGTTGATGACGCCGCTCACCGTCGAGCAGCGTCACCAGCCAGGCGAGATAGAGCAGGATATAGGCGCTGTGGGTCACGGCCGACTGCATGTCACCCGGCGTCTCGCCCCACAGCGCGCTGAGGGAATAATAAAGCAAAAACATCAGCGCCAGCCCGCCGCCCCAACGCGCCTGACGATTGGCCCACAGCTGCCGCCGCAGCGGCGGCCAGGTGAACACGGCGGCCAGCCACAGCAGCGCCGCCAGATGAAACAGGTTGTTGACGCGGGTCTGCCCGCAAAAGATCGCGCTTAAAAATGCGAAGGCTAAAAACAGCGCGCTGCCGAGGCGATAACACCGCTCAGGCTTGCTGAAAGTAAACATTGCCGTCCACCTTCTCGAAGATATCGCTGCCGATAGCGCTGTGCGGGGAAAGGTTTTTTATCGCGATCTGCTGTTTTTGCATGACCGCGCCGGCATGCCGAAAAGCGGGGATCACCAGCGACTCCACTTTGTCCGACAGGAACGTCGGTAACCGATCCAGCTCCGTTTCGTAAAAGCGCGGCTGGTGGAAGTTGTTCATGTCCAACCCGGCGATAAACAGCTGCCTGAAGCCGAGATAGGCGATGATTTGCAGCGCCCAATAGGCCACGGTGCCGGCATCGAAAATGCCACAGCGGATATCCTGGCTGAAGCCGAGCGTGCGGTTCGCGATGCAAAACTCCACCCCGTTTTCCCGGCAGTAGTGATCCCACAGCGCGCCGCTGTCGATCCGGGGACGGTAAATCTTGCAGGCCGCGTCTTCGACAATCGCCAATCGGCAGCCGATCGCCGCCTGTCCAAAACGATCGAGAATGCGCGCCACGCCGTGCACGGTGGTGAACAGCGTCAGCGCCGGCCGTTGAATGACATCGCGCACGATCTCCGGGCGGTTATCGATAAACCCCATGTCCACGATGACGTAGAAGTGAAAATCCACCTGCCGATGCAGGCAATAGGCGCCGTTGACCCCGATCGCGGGCATGGCGGGAATATTTTCGAAGCGCAGCGCCTTCACCGACGGGCCGGTAGCCGTCAACAACGCCGGCCCCCGGCAACTGTTGCGCAGTTCGCTCAGCGGGACGATCGGCACCGGCCGGTGCTTGTACCATAAGGCGGCGATTTCACCGCCCTCGCCGCGCGCAATCTTCACGTAGGGCCAGAGGTTTTCGTTATGCCGATAAGGGCGCGCGTGGGAATAGCGGTAGATCTGCTTAAAAAAAGAGCCCATGGTGGCGATGTCCTGTCCAGAGTGCGTGACGATACCTACAGAGGCATCTTTCTGTATGCTCAGAATTTAAAAACGTGTCAGCACTGGCCAGGCCGCACAGCGAGTATCTAAATATTCGTTTAGTGAGGCAATTTTTGTAATTTGAATTATTAGTCAGCGTATCGGCAAGAAATGTGTCGAAGTGTTATTTGAATGAGGAACTGTTGCCGTGCGTAAAAATACCGTGAATGGCGGCAGCGCCGCCGCTTGGCATTGATGGGGTTTTGTTATAACGTATCACAACTTCAGCCAAAGGAAGACGACGATGAAAATCCAGCTGTCGCTGCTGTTTCTCAGCCTGCTGGCCGGCAAGGCCGCGGCGTTTCAGTCAAAAGTGCCCGAACCGCGCCCGGAACAGGCGCGCGCGGCGGAACAAAACATCGAAAATCTGTTTTACGGCTTTCACGCCATGGACGCCCAGCCGGTGAACATCGGCAGCTGCGCGGCGGTGCCGGTAGCGGGATGCCAATGCGCGTTCTGCACCCAGCTGCGGCAGGCCGGGCGCTGAAGCCCCTTATTCAACCCAGCTCATACTGCACGATCAGCTGCCCTTTCTTCATCTTTACGCCGGTGATCGCAATTGCCCCCACCTCGCCCAGCGTGGCGACATGGGTGCCGCCGCAGCCGTAAGCGGGCAGTTCGCCGAAACCGACCTGGCGCATCCCGTCCACCGCCTGTTGGCGGCGTGGCAGATCGGCGGCTATCAAGCGCGCCAGCTCCGCCTGCAAAAAGTCCGCTTCTATCGTCTGCGCATCCGGCCCTGGCGTAAACGTGATGCGCCCTTCCCCCGGCCAATGATGCGCCTTGACCGGCCGCCACCCCCGGCTTTCGCCCAGCCAGCCGATCAGATGCCCGCCGGAGTGCCAGCGGGCGTGCAGGCGGCGCTGCGCTTCATCGATTTGCATCGTGACCGGCCCGATCGGCAGCGGCGCGGCGGTAAAGTGCAGCACGGTATCCCCCTGCTGCTGCACCCGCAGCACGGCGACGCCGCCTAACGTCCCCACGTCGGACGGCTGGCCACCACCCTGCGGGTGGAACAGCGTGGCGTCCAGCTCTACGGCGTAGGCGCCCGCCTCGGCCGGCGTACAGCTCAACGCCTGCGCCTGGCCCTGTACATCGTCGCTGTAGTAATAACGTCGTTCGGTCATCATTTTTCTCCTCGGTTCGAAGAGCCATTATATTCATGTCATAATCGATGGATAATCCGCCGTCATCACAATGGACTTTTGCGTCATGAGCACAAATCTTTCTTACGCCCTGTTGCCTGAAATGGCCGTTTTCGTTCAGGTGGTAGAGAGCGGCAGCTTTTCCGCCGCCGCCCGTAAACTGGGCACTTCGCCTTCCGCCGTCAGCCGCAGCGTGGCGAAGCTCGAGCAGGCGCTGGCGCTGCAGCTGCTGCACCGCACCACCCGCAAACTGCGGCTAAGCGAAAGCGGTGAAGAGGCGTTTGCGCACTGCCGCACCCTGCTGGCGGCGGCCGACGCGGTCATGGCGATCGGCGGGCGCGGCGCCGTGGAGCCCGAGGGGCTGGTCAGCGTCAGCGTGCCCAAGGCGGTGGGCCGCTTCGTGCTGCATCCGCACATGCCGGAGTTCCTGCGCCGCTACCCGAAGGTGGACGTGCGGCTGCGGCTGGAAGATCGCTACATGGATTTGATCGACGATCGGGTCGATCTGGCGCTGCGCATCACCGATCGCCCGTCGCCCGGGTTGATCGGCCGCCAGTTGATGAGAATAGACCATCTGCTGTGCGCCACGCCGCACTACCTGGCGCAGCACGGCACGCCGCAGCACCCGCACGATCTGGCGGCGCACAGCTGCATCTATCTGGGCGAAACGCCGAGCGACGCGCAATGGAAGTTCCGCCGCAGCGGCAAAACGGTGACGGTCAACGTGCGCGGCCGCTACGCCGCCAACCACACCGGCGTGCGGCTGGACGCGGTGAAACAGCATATCGGCATCGGCAGCCTGCCGTATTTTACCGCCCGCCAGGCGCTCGAAGACGGCGAGATCGTGCAGGTGTTGCCGGAGTGGGATTTCCTCAGCAGCTATCACGGCGGCCTGTGGTTGCTTTACGCGCCTAACCAGTATCTGCCGCCCAAACTGCGGGTGTTTATCGACTATCTCGTCGCCTGCCTGGCGCAGGAGCCGCAGCTAAAGCACCTTGCGTAGCGTGATGTTGATGCGGTGCGGCCCCACCAGCGAGTGGTAGCCCTCCTTGACCGGCAGGATGCCGTGAAAACAGAGCCGCGCCGGGCCGCCCCATACCACCACGTCGCCGTGCGCCAATGGGATGCGCCGCGCCCGGTCGCTGCGTTGCAGCCCGCCGAACTGAAACACCGCCGGCAGCCCGAGCGACACCGAGACGATCGGCGCACCGAAGTCATGCTCGTCTTTATCCTGATGCAGCGACAGCTTGCTGCCCGGATCGTAACGGTTCATCAGACAGGAATCCGGCACGAAGGGGCCGAATCCCGCCTGCTGCGCGGCTTCGTCCGCCAGCGCCATCAGGATGGGGGGAATGGCCGGCCAGCGTTTGCCGCTGCGAGCGTCGCGTTCCGAATAGCGGTAACCGCGGCTGTCGCTGGTCCAGCCGTTGCCGCACCAGCTCATCGCCACCGACATCACGTGCCCGCCGGGGGTGGTCAAATGCCGCCACGGCACCTGGGCGACGACCCCCTGCACCGCCGCCAGCAGTTCCGGCCCGTGATCGCGCACGAAGCCGTGCATCACCACCGCGCCGGGGGCGATCTCTTCGCGCCACGGCGGCGGCAGCACGTCTTCAAAAAGATCGATTGTCATCGCCAAAGCCTGTATGAATACACAGTATTCATTGTAACCCGCCGCCGCCGATTGTCCAGCGCTTGGCAACGCCATTGTCGTTGGCGGCAAATTTCTCTACAGTAGCCGCCATAAAATCGATCACTCACCAGGAATGCGTGTGATTAAGGGCATCACTCTCTCGGTCGTCGCCTCCATCTTGTTCGGCGCGATGTATTACTTCACCTCTACCCTCACCCCGCTGAACGGCGAGCAGGTCTACGGCTGGCGCACGCTGCTGACGCTGCCGTTCCTGACGCTGTTTATGGCGCTGTCCGGCGATTGGCGCAAGGTGGGCGACACGCTGGCCTGGATCGGCCAACGGCCGCAGCGCCTGCTGGGCCTGCTGCTCACCTCGGCGCTGCTGGGGGTGCAGCTGTGGCTGTTCCTGTGGGCGCCGCTGCACGGCAAGGCGCTCGACGTGTCGCTCGGCTATTTTCTGCTGCCGCTGACCATGGTGCTGGCGGGCCGTTTGATCTACCGCGATCGGCTGTCGCTGCTGCAAAAGCTGGCGGTGGCGTGCGCCATGGTGGGGGTGGGCAATGAGCTGTATCAGGCGGGCGGCGTCTCGTGGCCGACGCTGGTGGTGGCGCTGGGCTATCCGCTCTACTTTATTTTGCGGCGGCGTTTCGGCACCGACAATCTCGGCGGGCTGTGGTGCGAGCTGGCGCTGATGCTGCCGGCGGCGGCCTGGTTCGCCTTCGGCGACGGCGGCGCGGCGGCGTTGCCGACCAATGCCGAGCTGTATTGGCGCATTCCGCTGCTCGGCGTCATCAGCGCCGTGGCGCTGGTGTGTTACATCCTCGCCAGCCGCCTGCTGCCGTTCAGCCTGTTCGGCCTGCTGAGCTATGTGGAACCGGTGCTGCTGGTGATCGTCGCGCTGCTGCTCGGCGAGAGCATCGGCCAAAGCGAATGGCCAACCTATCTGGCGATCTGGCTGGCGGTGCTGCTGCTGGCGGCGGAAGGTGCGCAGCACCTGCTGCGCCGCCAGCGGGTCTGACTCAGGCGGCCAGCGTGGCGCCGCCGTCGATCACGATGTCCTGCATAGTGATGTGGCTGGCCAAATCGGAGGCCAGGAACAACACCGCATTGGCGATTTCGTCCGGGCGGGCGATTTTGCCGAGCGGGATCCCCAGCTTGAACATCTCGGGGAAACCGGCGATGGTGCGTTGCGGCGCATCGTCGGTTTGCCACATGCCGCGCTGCATCGGCGTGTCGGTCGAGCCCGGCGACACCAGATTGCAGCGCACGCCGAACGGCGCCATCTCCAGCCCCACACAGTGGTTCAGGCTGGTCAGCGCCGCCTTGGAGGCGCAGTAGGCCGCCATCTGCGTGCGCGGCACGTGCGCGGCGTTGGAGCCGATGCTGACGATCGCCCCGCTGCGCTGCGCCTTGAAGTGCGGCAGCACGGCGCGGAACAGGTAAAACGCCCCCGAGGCGTTGACGTTGATGCACTGATGCCAGTCATCCACGCTCAAATCTTCGGTATTGCCCATGCGCAGAATGCCGGCGGCGTTGACCAACACGTCCAGTTTTGGGTTCTCCGCCAGCTGTTGGCGGCACACCGCCTCCACCTGCTCCGGCCGGCTGATGTCCAGCGTCACGCACGGGTAAGGCAGATCCGGGTTGGCGAACTCGCGGTCAAATCCCACCACCTCGGCGCCCTGCGTCAAAAAATGCCGGGCGATCTGCTCGCCGATGCCGCGCGCCGCGCCGGTCACCCACACGCGTTTGCCGGTGAAATCCATCTGAATGCTCATGCGCGCACCGCCATCCGGGCGCACAGCCGGGTCATGTTGTTGTTCATCGTTGTCTCCTGCGAAAGCGTATGGCGCGGCGCGCACTGCGCCGCAAAGAGGCCTACAGCGCGCCGCTGTTCAGGCCGAAAGCGTTGAGCATGGTGCCCAGTTTGGCGGCGGTTTCCATCCACTCGGCCTGCGGCGTCGAGGCGGCGACGATGCCCGCGCCGGCGAACAGCCGCACCCGGTTGCCGCGCAGCAGGCCGCTGCGGATGACGATCGCCCACTCGCCGTCGCCGTTGGCGTCGCACCAGCCGACAATGCCGCTGAACAGGCCTCGATCGTGCGGTTCCAGATCGGCGATCAGTTGGCGGGCGCTCTCGGTCGGGAAGCCGCACAGCGCCGGCGTCGGATGCAGCAGGCAAGCCAGCTGCATCACGTTGAGATTCGGGTTCAGCAGCTCGCCGCGAATGCGGGTGGACAGGTGCCACATGGTGCCGGTGCTGAGCAGCGACGGGCCGCTGGGCACGCTCAGGCTGGCGCACAATGGCGCCAGGTGGCGGCGAATGTCGTCGATCACCAGCTTGTGTTCGTATTTGTCTTTGGTCGAGCGCATCAGGCGCTCGCTGCCGAGGCGATCCTGCTGCGGATCGTCCTGACGGCGCGCCGAGCCCGCCAGCGGATTGGTGTGGATCTCGCCGCCCTGCTTGCGGATCAGCAGCTCCGGGCTGGCGCCGATCAGCACGCCGCCATCGGCCAGCGGCAGGGAAAAGTGGTAGCCGGTCGGGTTCTGCACCATCAGGTTATTGAGGATCTGGTGGCCCGCCACCGGCTGCTCCAGCTCGATGTCGAGGATGCGCGACAGCACCGCCTTGTCCAGCTTGCCCTGTTTAAAGCGGCTGACCGCTTCCGCCACCGCGTGCTTGAAGCGCGGCTCGTCCGGAATGCTGGTGCAGGCGGCCAGGCGATGCGGCTGTTGCAGCATCGGGCGCGCGGCGCGGGTAAAGCTGTCGTTGGCGACAAACTGGCAGTTTTCAGGCACGTACAGGCTGGAAGGCCGGCGCGTATCGAACGGAATGGCGCCCACCACCACCGGCGTCTCCTGGCCGGCGGCTTTGGCGCGCGCCAGCGCCTGGCGGATATGCTGCGCCAGCGCGCTGCCTTCCTGCTCGCCGCCGAACGCCGGCGTCTCGATACGCTCGAACACGCCATCGGCGGAGAGGGAACGGAATTCGGACCGGTACAAAAAGGTCGATTGTTCGGCGTACACAAACCCGGGGAAGGTTTGGTTTTCTGTCGTCAGTGTCGCCACTAGACCACTCCTTTGTTGCGCCTTACCAATGATAATGTTTATGCGAATAATTATCATTAGCCATAAAAAGGAGGATAAATTACACCGGATCCCCAGCGTGGGTCAATCTCCGATGAATGAATCTTTCCGCCCGCCGCGGCAAACCTGCGTTACGGCAAATAAAGAAATAACACACTGTTATTATTTGGTTTTAACAAAAGATAAAAGTCGTGACATCGTCACCTTTACGCCAAAAACGCCCGTTAAACCGGCGGCCGGCGGGGCAATTTGGCGTCAACGTCTTAAGCAGCGCTAATACAAACGTCTGCCGCTGCGCATCCACGGCGACCATGCGCGCATCGAGAAAATCGAAGTAACAGCGCACCTGCGGATACAGCGCCTTGAACAGGCTCTCTTTGGCGGAAAACGTCAACGTCAGCAGTTCATTGAACGGCAGCGCCTCGCGCAGCAACGCCTCGCGCTCCCCCGCCGAAACGATCGCGCCCCACAACTCCTCCGCCCGCACGTCGGAGAGCAGCGTCTCCACATCCAACCCCACGCCGCCCAGCCCGCGCTCGCGGTGCACGGCGCACAGCGCGGTATCCGAATTATGGCTCAGCGCCCCGGCGATGCCCGGCGGCCACTGCGGCGCGCGATCTTCGCCGCGCGCCAGGGTGAAGTCGGCAAAACCGAGCGGCGCCAACAGTTGCCGCGCCAGAACACGCCCGGCCAGATACTCCGCGCGGCGCTTCGGCACCGCGCGCGCCAGATGATCCGGCAGTGCAAAACCCGCCTCGGGAAAACTGTCGTCGCGATACTCCGCCAGCGTAAAATGGCAGCGCGCCACCTGGCCCGGATAGCCGTCCGGCGTGAAAAATTCGATATTGCGGATAAAAGTGGGCAACCGGCAGGAACCAGAGTCACTGTCCAAAGAGAGTTTAATCACCGTCGTTTAACTTCTCGGCATCCTGGCGTACCGCCACCAGCTGTGTCAGCAGTTCCGGCAACGCCGTTTGCACCGTCGCCCAGACCACTTCAAGGTTGATATCAAAATAACCGTGCGCAATGCGATTACGCATGCCGCGCATGTTGCGCCAGGGGATTTCAGTATGACGTTGCGTAAACGCGGGGCTGCCATCCATGATTTTCGTCACGGCTTCACCGATGATAATCAGGCTCATAATGACGGCCTGCTGAGTGCGTTTATCTTCGATAAAATCTGCCGGCGCCAGGCCATCAACGAAATCGCAGGCATCCTGCGCCGCCTGTTGCATGTGGCTCAGATAATCGACCAACCGCGCATCTTTCATACCGGTTGGGCCTCCGCCAAAACCTGCTGGCGAAAGGTCGGCGGCAAATCGAGCGGCGTCAGCAGATCCACCTGAATACCCAGCAGCGCTTCCAGTTCCGACTGCAGCCCTCCCAGATCAAACAACGTGGCGCCCGGCAACGCATCGACCAACAGATCCAAATCACTGCCCTCCCGATCGGTGCCATGCAGCACCGAGCCGAAAATACGCGGATTAGCCGCAGGGAACAGCCCAACCGTTTCTCGGATCGCCTGGCGATGCTCTGCAAGAACAATGGATGGTCGCATGGTTTTCTCTCCCCGTTACACCTAACGAAATGCTAGGTGATCGGTTGAGGGGATTCAAGCACAATCCCCCCGGCAGCCGCGCCTTCGCCTCTCCCCCGCGCTCGGGAGAGAAGCTGGGCATTACAAGATGCCTTTCATGGTCTTTTCGAAATCGCTCCAGGCGCAGAAGCCGTCTTTGTCGATCGGGCAGCCTTTCAGCGCCAGCGTCACGCGCTGCGGCGGGGTTTGCAGCGTCAGCGGCGTCGCCTTGCGCAGTTGCTCAGTGGACTGATAGACGTACTCGATCTTCAGCAATTCACGGTCGTTCTGCGCGTCGCGCCAGCGCTGGAACACCAGTTTGCCGCCGATCGGCGTTTTCTCGTATTGCTGCGGCAGCTGATACGGCTGGAACTGCATGGCCGACAGCAGCGAGGCAATATTGGAATCGTGGCCGACCAGCACCGTCAGCTTCGGCGCGTCCGGTTTGCGCTCGCCGAGCAGCGCATTGTTGATGTAGGTCAGCAGCGGCTTGGCGACGTTCTGCGCCACCACCGGCGAGGTGAACAGCGAGTCCTGATAGCCGTCTTTCAGCTGCGCCAGCTGCTGCCACTGATGCGGGGTGGCGATTTTGCCCCAGGCCACCTCTTTCATCGGGAATCCTTCGTAGTACTGCAGCATAAAGGCGTCCACCAGCGAGTTGCCCACCCGCAGCGGGCCGGAGACGCCCGGCTCTTTGCCCGGCACCGCGCTCATCACGCTGGCTTCTTTGCTCAGGTCGCAGTGTTTGTCGGTCTTGCAGGCGGCGGAATCCTTGTAGTCGATGATCTTCGCCAGCTGTTGGTAAGCCGCGTCCAGCTTCAGCGATCCCAGCGCGGCGTTCATCGCCGCCAGCGCCTGCTGGTTGAAGGCCTCGCTGGTGTCGGTGATGATCGGGTTGAAGGTCGGATCCATCTCGCCCATCTTGTCCTGATGATGCACGCCGACGTCGCAGCCAGGGAACGCGCCGTTGCTGAAGAACTGCGCGGTGGCCACCGTGCGCTGCAGGCTGTTGGCATAGACGTACACGCTGCCGGCGGTCGGGCAGCCCTCTTGCGGCAACAGGCCGGTCTGCTTCAGCCAGGCGTTGAAATAGTGCCCCATATACACTTCCAGCACCCCGCCCTTGGTGGTCAGCTGGCCGCCCGGCGTTTCCCAGGCCGGCCAGGCCTGCGGCGTGGACTGCGCCAGCACGCTGCCGTTGTTGGCCAGCGGCGCGCGCAGGTTATGGCGGCTCATCACCAGCACCTGTTCCAGCTGATAACCGCCGGCTTCCGCCAGCGCGTTCCCGGTGAATAGCAAAGGCAGGCACAGCAATAACGTTTTTTTTCTCATCCGCAGAGGCTCCCGGAAAATGATTATTTTTAAGGTGTTAGCGTTTGCCCGAGTATGATGGCGGGGTTAGTGTGACAAGTGTGTGACAGGGTTCACGGGAAAGGATCGTACCAGCGGCCACCGGGCGGCGGCCGCTGTGCGTCAACTCAGTACCACAGGCTCATGATCGGCCAGCCGATCAGCAGCAGCGCGGCGATGTACACCACGCCGAGAATGCCGCCCAGGCGCCAGTAGTCTTTCGACTTCACGTAGCCGCAGCCGTAGATGATCACCCCCGGCCCGGTGGCGTACGGCGTCAGCACGCCCATGATGCCGATCGACAGCACCAGCAGCATCGACAGCTGCTCCATCGGCACGCCCGGCAGCCCTTTACCGACCGCCAGGATCACCGGCAGCATGGTGGCGGTGTGCGCCGACAGGCTGGCGAACAGGTAGTGGGCGAAGTAGAACACCAGTACCAGCGCCACCACCGTCATGTTCGGCGAGAAGCCGTCCAGGTGGGTGCTCATGGTCTGGGCGAACCAGTCGATAAAGCCGGAGCGCGTCAGGCCGTTGGCCATCACCACCAGCGTCGCCAGGTTAACCAGCGTGTTCCAGGCGCTGGAATATTTGGTGATCTCTTTCCACGACACCACGTGCAGCGCCAGCATCAGCGACACCGCCAGCAGACACACCGCGGTGGCGTCCAGCATTTTGCCGCCGAACACCCACAGGCACAGGCTGAGCAGCACCAGGCCGATCAAGGTGTATTCCTTGCGCGTCAGCTTGCCCATTTCCCCCAGCGCAGTATCCGCCCAGGCGGCCACTTCGCTGCTGTGGGTCACGCCCGGTTTGTACAGGTAGTAGGAGATCAGCGGCGCAACGATCAGCAGCAGCAGGCCGACCGGCAGGAACGCCAGGAACCACTGCATCCAGCTGATGTGCACCCCGGCGATCTTGCCGACGAACTCGATGCCCAGCACGTTCGGCGCGGCGCCGGTGACGAACATCGAGGAGCTGATGCTGGTGCCGACCACCATCATCCACATCAGGTAACCGCCGATGCGGCGTGAAGAGGGATCGTTGGGGAAAGAATCGAACAGCGGCGGCAGGTTTTTCACCACCGGGAACACCGTGCCGCCGGTGCGTGCGGTGTTGGACGGCGTGAACGGCGCCAGCAGGATATCGATGATCACCACCGCATAGCCCAGCGTCAGCGTGCGCTTGCCCATGAACTTCACCAGGAACAGCGCGATGCGCCGCCCCAGCCCGGTGGCCTCGTAGCCCAGCGCGAAGATAAAGGCGCCGAACACCAGCCAGACGGTAGTGCTGGAGAAGCCCGCCAGCCCCCATTTCAGCGCCTCTTTACCGGCTTTGAAGCCCGGCTCCGCCAGCTCCTGCGCGCCGAACAGCACCCAGTTGGCGCTCAGCACACTGACGGTCACTGCGATAAAGCTGATGGCAGTGGCCGGGATCGGCTCCAGAATCATGCCGACGATCATCGCCACAAAGATGGCGAAGTAGTGCCAGGCCTGCGGCGGCATGCCGTCGGGCACCGGTATCAATAACAGGATCGCGAGCACCGCCAGCGGCGCTATCGCTTTCCAGATCTTTTCCTGGGTTTGGGACATAGGGACTCTCCTGAAGGCTTGGTTATTATTCTTGGGCACCCAGCTGCGCCAGCAGCCAGGTCACTATCAACAGGTCGGCGCTGCCGCCGGGGCTGAGGTTGCGGGCGATGCAGTCGGCATCGAAGCGCCGCAGGCGCGCCAGGCCCGCCTCCCCCGCCGAGCCGCCCTGCGCCAGCAGCAATGCCGCCCGGCGCCGCAGCCAGCGCAGCCCGTGCAGGCCGCCGCGCGAGGCGACGTTGGTGTCGTCGTTATGGGCCATCAGCCACAGCAGGCTGTCCAGCAGCGCCCGCTGTTCATCGCCGCCGGCGGCCAGCCGTTGCCGATACAGGGGCAGCGCGCCGTCAATGACCAGCCGGAAACCGGCCTCCGCCTCACCGCGCGCGCCGCTCAGCCCGTGCGCGGCGAACAGCCGCTGGCCGGCGGTCTGCCCGGCGTTGTTGCGCCGCAGTTCGCGATCCACCAGCCCCCGGCACATCGCCGCCACCTCAGCGCACAGCGCTTCGGCGCCGATGGCGCGGCCCTGCTGCTGCAGGCGGCCGAAGGCGGTGCACAGCAACCCGAGCGAGAACACACTGCCCTTGTGGGTGTTAATGCCGCCGGTGGCGCGGAACATCTGGTTTTCGCAGGCCAGGCCGAGCGGCCGCAGCCGCGCCAGCTGCTGCTCTGCCGGCAAAGCGGCGTCCTCGCGCCCGCGTTGGATAAAGCGCGGCAGCCACACGCCGATGGCGCGGGCGCTGCGATAGAAGTGCCCGAGATCCATGTCGCGGTGGGCGCCGGTATTATGGCGATCCACCAGCCCCGGCTTGGGTGTGAGGTTGACCTCCACCAGCAGCGCGCGGAAAGCGGCGCGGGCGAAGTCGCAGGCCGGTTCGGCACGGTGGACGGGCAGGTTAATCGGCAGAGATCGCATCGTTGAACATCCTTTCCATTTCATGCAGCAGCTGCTCGCTGCTGTGCCGCCGCTGGCGGGCGCAGATCTTGGCCGGTTGGCCGCACAGCAGGCAGCGCCGTTCCGGCAGGCCGATGTCGCGGCGCGACAAAATGCGCCCCTGCGTATCCAGCACGTCGATATCCCACAGCCGGCCGATCGGGCGGCTCACCTCCAGCTGCATGGCGCAGTCCTTCACCCGCTGAGCATCGGCGCGCAGCGCGACAAACCCTTCGCAACCGGTGGCGAGCGCCAGCGCCTCGGCCTGCGGGCTGGGCCAACCCTGTTCGGCGCACAGCCGCAGCAGCGCCGCCCACCCCAGGTTGAAGATGCCGCGCGTCAGCGCGCTGTCCTTCACCGGGCCGGGCACCACCAGCGTCAGCACCAGCAGCGTGCACTGGTGCTGCGCCAGCCACGCCTGCTGGCGCGCCTGGCGGCATTCGCGGCTGGTGAGCAACTCCGGCAGACTGACCGCGCGTTCGGCGGCCAGTTGGGGATCGACGGCAGCCATCGGCTACTCTGCCACCTGATGCACCACGTCGATCACCGAGCCGTCGCGGTAGCGCACCACCGCCACCACCTTGTCGGTAAAGGCGATCGGCTGCGGTTCGCCGGTCAGCTGCAGCGCGCGGGCGCGCAGCCAGTCGATGCTCACCACCTCGAGGCCGGCCTCCCGCAGGCGCTGCGCCAGCTCCGGCCGCGCCGGGTTGACGGCGATGCCGTGGTCGGTCACCAGAATGTCGATGCTGGAGCCCGGCGTGACGCAGGTAGTCACCTGCTCCACCAGCGTCGGGATGCGCCCGCGCACCAACGGCGCAACGATGATCGCCAGCCGCGCGGCGGCGGCGGTGTCGCAGTGGCCGCCGGACGCGCCGCGCAGCACGCCGTCGGAGCCGGTCAGCACGTTAACGTTGAAGCCGGTGTCGATTTCCAGCGCGCTCAGCACCACCACGTCGAGCCGATCAACAGAGGCGCCCTTGGAGCTGAAGTTGGCGTACTGGTTGGCGCTGATTTCGATATGGCGCGGGTTGCGCGCCAGCGAAGTCGCCGCCGCCCGATCGAAGCTCTGCACGTCCAGCAGCTTGCCGATCAGCCCTTTCTCGTGCAGATCCACTATGGTTGAAGTGATGCCGCCGAGGGCGAACGCGGCGCGAATGCCGCGGGCGCGCATCTTGTCCTCCAGGAACCGGGTCACCGCCAGCGAGGCGCCGCCGGTGCCGGTTTGCAGCGAGAAGCCTTCGGTGAAGTAGCCGGAACCGGCGATCACCTCGGCGGCGCGGCGGGCGATCAGCAGCTCGCGCGGGTTCGAGGTCATGCGCGTGGCGTCAGCGCCGATCTTGTCGGCGTCGCCCACCCGCTCCAGCTGCACGATCAGATCCACCCGATCCTGCGCCAGGCTGGCGGGATGATGCGGATACGGCACCAGCTGCTCGGTCAGCAGCACCACGGTGCCCGCCGCCTCGGCGTCCACCCGCGCATAGCCGAGCGAGCCGCAGCAGGCTTCACCGCTGTAACCGTTGGCGTTGCCGAACTCATCGCAGGCCGGCACGCCGAGGAAGGCCACGTCTATCTTCAGCTCGCCGGATTCGATCAGGTTGACCCGGCCGCCGTGCGAGTGAATTTGCACCGGCTCCGCCAGCAGGCCGCGCGAAACGGCGTCCGCCAGCGGGCCGCGCAGCCCGGAGGTGTAAATGCGGCTCACCACGCCGTGGCGGATATGCTCAACCAGCGGCGCATGGCAGTCGGTCAGCGAGCTGGACGCCAGCGTCAGGTTGCGGAACCCCATCGCCGCCAGCGTCTCCATCACCTGATTGAGCGTCAAATCACCGCCGCGAAACGCATGGTGGAAGGAAATGGTCATGCCGTCCTGCAGTCCGCTGCGGCGCACCGCTTCCTGCAAGGAGTCGCACAGCTTGAGATCGCGCGGTTTGCGCGCCTGCAGATTGGCTTTGGACACGTCCTGATAGCCCGGCAGATCCGCCGGGTTGGCGAAGGTCATCAATCGTTGTTGGCGGTTCATCATGCTTCCTCCCCGTGCTGCGCCGGTTCTTCCCGTAAGCCGGACAGCGCGGCGCGCTCCAGCACCAGCCGGGCGCGCTCAATCACCGGGCTGTCGACCATTTTTCCGTTGAGCGACACCACGCCGCGCCCTTCCCGCTCCGCCGCTTCGGCGGCATCCACCACCCGCTGCGCGTGCGCCACCTCTTTGGCGGTCGGCGCGTACAGGTTGTGCAGCAGCTCAATCTGGCGCGGGTTAATCAGCGATTTGCCGTCGAAGCCGAGCTGTTTGATCAGCGCCGCTTCCTGCAGGAAGCCGGCCTCGTTATTGGCGTCTGAATAGACGGTGTCGAACGCCTGAATGCCGGCGGCGCGCGCCGCCTGCAGCAGCGAACAGCGGGCGAACAGCAGCTCGATGCCCTCCGGCGAGCGCTCGGTGCGCAGGTTGCGCACGTAGTCTTCCGCCCCCAGCGCGATGCCGATAAGCCGCGGCGAAGCGTGCGCGATCGCCACCGCGTTGGTGATGCCCTGCGCCGATTCGATCGCCGCCAGCAGCCCGGTGCTGCCGACTGGCCGCCCGCAGGCCGCTTCGATGGCGGCAATCTCGCGTTCCATGTCGACAACGTCCTGCGCGCTGTCGGTCTTCGGCAGGCGCACGATGTCCGCGCCGCCGCGCACCACCGCCTGCAGGTCCGCCAGGCCGTAGGCAGAGTCGAGCGCATTGACGCGCACGATGGTTTCCACCTCCTGGTACAGCGGGTGCTGCAGCGCGTGGTACACCAGCCGGCGCGCCGCGTCTTTTTCACGCAGGACAACCGAGTCTTCCAGATCGAACATCAGCGCATCGGCCTGGTAGATAAAGGCGTTGCTGACCATCGCCGCGTTGGCGCCGGGGACGAACAGCATGCTGCGGCGCAGCCGGGTTTTATTCAGCGTTTTCATCTTTCGCCTCCCACGGCAGTTGGCCGCCCTCGCAGGCGCGCATCAGCGCGGTTTCCAGCCGGGCGCGCAGCACGCAGTCCAGCGCCCCCTTGTCGTCGACGATCACCTGCACCGGCTCCACTTCATAGCGCTGCAGCACCTCCAGCAGGGTGTGGCGGATCGCCGCGCCGAACTGTTTTTCCACGCTGCTGGCGATCAACAGATCGTGCTGCGGCCCCTCGGCAGGCGCGATGCGCACCATGACATCGCTGGATTCCAGCGTGCCGGCCATTGCTTCTCGGATAATTTTCATCATTCACCTGATTGTGCGGACTCAAAAGGATGCGGGGCCGCCTTGGCCCGGCGCTGCGTTTGCAGATCCTGCAGGTAGTACAGGGTGTCCGGCGGCACCAGCGGCGCGGCGGCGTGGAAGTCCCCCGCCGCCAGCAGCTTGCGCACCCAGGAGGCGGAGATCGCCGTGCCCTGATATTGCAAACGCTCGATTTCCACCAGCGCGATCGGCGGGCTGGGCAGCGCCGGCGTTTCCAGCCAGTAACGCATGTCGCGGTTGTATTTCGCGGTCACCGCGCAGAACGGCTCGTTGCCGACGAAGCGGTGCGTAATGCCCAGCGCGGGCGCCAGATACTGGCGGAAGATCTTCAGATCGATTTCGGTGTAACAGTCGTCGGCCACGCCCTGATCCTTGATGAAGTAACAGGGGAAGGTGGCGCGCGAGATCACGTACTGCGAGCCTTCGTGTACCGTGAGGTTGGGGATATCGGCGGTGCCGGCCAGCACCAGCCGGCGGCGGTCTTCATAGCTGAAGCGCGAGGTGTTTTCCTTCACCAGAAACAGGTGCAGCCAGTCGCAGCGTTTGGCCGCCTGACGCACCAGATACTGATGCCCGCGGGTGAAGGGGTTGGCGTTCATCACAATGCTGCCGATGGTGTCGCCCGGCCGGCGCTGGCTCGCCAGCTGGGCGGCGTAGCGCTTCAGGCGGCACGGGCTGTTTTCCATCAGCACCACGATACCCGGCACGGTGGCGATCGGGTAGAAACCGCACTGGCGGAACAGCGGCTCGTTCTGCACCTTGGTGTAGATAAACAGCTGGGTGTGGTGGCGCTCGTAGGCCAGGTTCACCAGCTCGGTCGCCAGCGCCAGCGCCAACCCTTCGCCGCGCATCAGCGGGCTGATGGCGACGCATTTGATAATATTGTCGGCGATGCCGCCGCAGGCGACCAATTTGTCGTGCTGGGTAACGGTAATAAATATTTCAACCGTGGTGTCGATATTCAGATCGTTACTGCGCAAGAAGGCGCTTATTTCCGAAATCGCTTTATGATCCGATCGCTTTACCCGATTAAATACGGCATCGCCTAACATAACACGCTCTCTGGGTTAACTGGCAAACAACAAATTAAATACAAAAAGGCATTTTAATTAACATCGACAAGGGTAATTAAAACCTTAAAAACCATGCAGATAAACGCGACTTTGCGTTCAATAAATTAATGGTAAACAGAAAAAAAACGCCGATTATTGACCTATTTCACAAACCGATCCCGGTTAATAAGTTATTTAATGTTCTTTATTTGCTTAATTAATCTTATGGTGTTTATTATTGAGATAATCTTTATTTGGCGCCGCAATTTACTTACATTCATTTAGCATCTTGATTGCAATAGTAGGTTTCATTATGGAATGGCTGAACATCCTGATCGTTGAAGACGAAACGCCGCTGGCGGAGATGCACGCGGAGTTTATCCGCCAGAACGGCGGCTGCCGCCAGATTTGGCTGGCCGGCACGCTGGCGCAGGCGCGCGCCATGACCGAGCGCTTCAAGCCGGACCTGATCCTGCTGGACAACTTTCTGCCCGACGGCCAGGGCATCACCCTGCTGCGCGAACTGACGCTGAGCGGGTATCGCGGCGGCATCGTGTTCATCACCGCCGCCAGCGACATGGCCACCGTGGCCGAGGCGTTGCGTTACGGCGTATTCGACTACCTGATCAAACCGCTGGCCTATGACCGGCTGAGCCAGACCCTGCAGCGCTTCAGCCAGCGTCGCGAAGCGCTGAAGGACAAAGCGCGCCTCAACCAGCGCCGCATCGACGAGATGTTCAACACCTACGCCCGCGGCGAACAGCAGGCGGCGCTGCCCGCCGGCATCGACGAGCTGACGCTGGGCAAGGTCCGCGCGCTGTTTGCCGAACCCGCCGCGCGCCACACCGCTGAAAGCGTTGCGCAAAAAATGGGGCTCAGCCGCACCACCGCGCGCCGTTATCTGGAGTTTTGCACCGCCGCGCAGCAGCTGCGCGCCGAGATCATTTACGGCAAGGTCGGCCGCCCGCAGCGGATCTACCGCGCCGGCGAACCGCATTAGCGGTTATTTGATCGCCCTTGCAAGGTTGCGTGTAACCGCTTTACTTTTTATGCGCCGGTCAGCATCTTGGTGAGCATCACCTAGCCGACTGGACGATCGCCGATGCCCGCTGCGCCCCTTGCTTCCCTGACCGAGATCCTCGCCCGCCGTGACTGGCAAAACCTGGCCTGCACCCACTACCGCCGGCTGGACGCCCACCCGCCGTTCGCCAGCTGGCGCACGGTGGAAGACGCGCGCGACGATGCCCCCAGCGCCAGCCGCCGCTCGCTGAACGGCGAGTGGCGCTTCAGCTATTTCCCGCGCCCAGAGGCGGCGCCGGACAGTTGGCTGCAGCAGGATCTGCCGGACGCCGCCCCGCTGGCGGTGCCGGGCAACTGGCAGCTCGCCGGCTACGACGCGCCGATTTACACCAACGTGCGCTACCCGTTCCCGGTCGATCCGCCGCGCGTGCCGGAAGACAACCCGACCGGCTGCTACTCGCGCACCTTCAGCGTCGATCCGGCCTGGCTGGTCGCCGGCCAGACGCGCATCATCTTCGACGGCGTCAACTCGGCGTTCTATTTGTGGTGCAACGGCCACTGGGTCGGCTATTCGCAGGACAGCCGCCTGCCGGCGGAGTTCGATCTCAGCCCGTGGCTGCAGCCGGGTGAAAACCGGCTGGCGGTGATGGTGCTGCGCTGGTGCGACGGCAGCTATCTGGAAGATCAGGACATGTGGCGCATGAGCGGCATCTTCCGCGACGTCAGCCTGCTGCACAAACCCGCCGCGCACCTGAGCGATGTGCGCATCACCACGCCGCTGCATGACAGCTTTACCCGCGGCGAACTGGTGGTGACGGCGCGCGCCAGCCGGCCCGGCCCGCTGCAGGTGCAGATTCAGCTGTGGCGCGATGGCGCGCGGGTGGCCGAACGCACCCAGCCGCTCGGCAGCGAGATCGTGGACGAGCGCGGCGCCTATGACGATCGCGTCACGCTGCGGCTGCCGGTAGAACGCCCGGCGCTGTGGAGCGCCGAAACGCCCGCGCTGTATCGCGCCACCGTCGCCCTGCTCTCGCCCGAGGGGGAGATTATCGAGGTGGAGGCCTATGACGTCGGCTTCCGCCAGGTGGACATCAGCGGCGGGTTGCTGAAGCTCAACGGGCAGCCGCTGCTGATCCGCGGCGTTAACCGCCACGAGCATCATCCGCGCCACGGCCAGGTGATGGACGAGGCGACGATGCGCCACGACATCCTGCTGATGAAACAGCACAACTTCAACGCGGTGCGTTGCTCGCATTACCCAAACCACCCGCTGTGGTATCGGCTGTGCGATCGCTACGGGCTGTACGTGGTGGACGAAGCCAATATCGAGACCCACGGCATGCAGCCGATGAACCGCCTGGCTGACGATCCGCTGTGGCTGCCGGCGATGAGCGAGCGCGTCACCCGCATGGTGCAGCGCGATCGCAACCACCCCTGCATCATTATCTGGTCGCTGGGCAACGAGTCCGGCCACGGCGTGAACCACGACGCGCTGTACCGCTGGGTGAAAAGCCAGGATCCGACCCGCCCGGTGCAATATGAAGGCGGCGGCGCCGACACCGCCGCTACCGACATCATCTGCCCGATGTATGCGCGGGTGGATCAGGATCAGCCGTTCCCGGCGGTGCCCAAATGGGCGATCGGCAAGTGGATCGGCCTGCCGGAGGAACAGCGGCCGCTGATCCTGTGCGAATACGCCCATGCGATGGGCAACAGCTTCGGCGGTTTTGAGCGTTACTGGCGCGCGTTCCACGAACATCCGCGCCTGCAGGGCGGCTTTGTCTGGGACTGGGTCGATCAGGCGCTGATCAAGCGCGACGCACAGGGCGAAGAGTTCTGGGCCTACGGCGGCGACTTCGGCGATACCCCCAACGATCGCCAGTTCTGCCTGAACGGGCTGGTGTTCGCGGATCGCACCCCGCACCCGGCGCTGTTCGAAGCGCAGCGGGCGCAGCAGCTGTTCCGCTTCGCCTTCGACGCCGCCTCGCTGACGCTGACCGTCACCAGCGATTACCTGTTCCGCCAGACCGACAACGAGCAGCTCAACTGGCGGCTGGAGCTGGACGGCGTGGAGCGCGCCAGCGGCAGCTTCGATCTGGCGCTGCCGCCGCAGGGCAGCCATAGCTTCACCCTGCTCGACCGCCTGCCGATGCTGCATCAGCCCGGCGAGCTGTGGCTGAACGTGGAGGTGGTGCAGCCGCAGGCCACCGACTGGTCCGAAGCGCACCACCGCTGCGCCTGGGATCAGTGGCGGGTGCCGCGCGCGCTGCATCCCGCGCCGCCGCCGGCGCAGGGCGTGCCGCCAACGCTGATTGAAGACGATCAGGGGCTGACCCTCACCCACGGCGACCAGCGCTGGCGCTTCGAGCGCAGCAGCGGCCACCTGACGCAGTGGTGGCAGAATGAGCAGCCGCAGCTGCTGACGCCTCTGCGCGACGGCTTTGCGCGCGCGCCGATCGATAACGACATCGGCGTCAGCGAGGCGGACCATATCGATCCCAACGCCTGGATCGAACGCTGGAAGCTGGCGGGCCTGTACCGGCTGGAGGAACGCTGCACGCGGCTGCAGGCCGATGCGCTGCAAAACGGCGTGCAGGTGGTGAGCGAACACCAGTTCGGCGTAGACGGGCAAATTTTGCTGATCGGCCGCAAACAGTGGCTATTCGATGCGCTGGGCGCGGTGAACGTGAGCGTGGAGGTCGAGGTGGCCGACGCCCTGCCGCCGCCGGCGCGCATCGGCCTGCACTGCCAACTGGCGACGGTGCAGCCACAGGCGGAATGGCTGGGCCTGGGCCCGCACGAGAATTACCCGGATCGCCGCCTGGCCGCGCAGCACGGGCGCTGGCGCCTGCCGCTGGCAGATTTGCACACGCCGTATATTTTCCCCGGCGAGAACGGCCTGCGCTGCGACACCCGCAGCCTGCGCTACGGCGGCTGGCGCATCGACGGCCGCTTCCACTTCTCGCTCAGCCGCTACGGCCTGCAACAGCTGATGGCCTGCAGCCACCAGCACCTGCTGCAGCCGGAAGCGGGCACCTGGCTGCATCTGGACGGCTTCCACATGGGGGTGGGCGGCGACGATTCCTGGAGCCCGAGCGTGCACCGGGATTACCTGCTCACCGCCGGCGTTTACCGCTATCAGCTGCGCCTGCAGCGGGCGCCCGAGGGCTAAATCTGCCAAAAAACTCAACGGGTTGCGCATTCTGTAAGCAAACAGTCACAGAATGTGTAATCCGCCTTTGACATGCCGACGGCGCCTCGCTATTATTCGCCCCGTTCACACGATTCCTCTGTAGTTCAGTCGGTAGAACGGCGGACTGTTAATCCGTATGTCACTGGTTCGAGTCCAGTCAGAGGAGCCATATTTAGAGAAGCCCGCTCAGGGAAACCCGAGCGGGCTTTTTGCTGTTGGGCGGTTATACTCAATTATCCCCTGCACACTCCCTACCCGAAACCGGTCAGCCATCCGTTGAACGGGTAAGTTTCTCCCACTGTTCAATTTCCTTGCCTAACGCCTCAAGCTTTTGCCGCACCAAACTTAATGCGTCACTGCCTAACAACAGATGCGTGGGTGGGTTCCGGCTCTCGATCAATGCCAGCATGGCGTGAGCCGCCTTCACGGGATCGCCGAGTTGCTTGCCGCTTTTTTCCTGACGCGCCTGACGAACAGGTTCAAATAACGCGTCATAGTCCGGGAGACGGCGAGGGCTACGTACCATTGAGCGCCCGGCCCAGTCCGTCCGAAACGAGCCGGGCGCTACTGCGGTCACGTGTATGTTGAACGGGACAAGCTCTTTGCTTAACGTTTCTGATATCCCTTCCAGTGCAAATTTGCTGCCGCAGTAATAGCTGATACCAGGTAAGGTAATGAAGCTGCCCATTGAGGTGATATTAATAATGTGGCCGCGACGGCGCTGGCGCATGCCCGGCAGCACGGCTTTGATCATCGCCACCGCGCCAAACACATTGACGTCAAACTGGCGGCGCAGCTCTGCAAGCGGGGATTCTTCCAGTATGCCTTCATGGCCGTAACCGGCATTGTTCACCAGCACATCTATCGGGCCGACGGCGGACTCTATCTCTCCAACCACCTCATCAATACGTTCAACGTCCGTGACATCAAGCAGATAGCCAAAAGCCCGCTGCGTATCGAGCGCGCCGAATGCCTGCAGTGCTTCGCTGTTGCGCACCGTCCCTACAACCCGATGCCCTACGGCGAGGGCTTCCCGCGCCAGCGCCTGACCAAAGCCACTGCTGACGCCGGTGATTAAAATCGTTTTTACAGATGCCATACAAAGAACTCCCATGAACCATGAAGGTTGCATGGTATTCTCTGTACTGCCGCATTTTTAGGCCGTATCTTCTCTTTTTCTTGCCTGATTTTATGAGGTGGTGGGATGTACGACATGATTGCCCTGATGAATAGACTTGCGGTGCAAGAGGGATACAACCTCACTGCCCTACCTGATGTGCGAATTTTGCGATCCGATCGCCCGCTTGCCAGAACGCCGGTGCTTTACGATCCGGGGATCGTGATTGTCTGTCAGGGCAGCAAACGTGGCTATTTCGGCCAGCAGACCTATTTATATGATGAGCAGCACTACCTGGCGGTTTCGGTGCCGGTGCCGTTTGTGATGGAAACCGATGCGTCGGCAGCACATCCGCTGCTGGCGATTTATATGCATCTGGATTTTCAGCTTGCCGCTGAACTGATGTTGCAGATTGAACAGCATGGCGCCCCGCACCCTCCCGTCGCGCCGCAAAGCATGATGTCGAGCCCCATGGACGACAGGGTAAAAATGGCCGTTCTTCGCTTACTTGAAGCCCTGGCTGACCCGCTAGAGGCGGCGATCCTCGGCCCGACGCGGCTGCGTGAGCTTTATTTCCGCGTGCTGACAGGCGCACAGGGCAACGCCATGCGTGCCGCGCTGGCCTTGCAGAGCCAGTTTGGCAAAATCGGCAAAGCGTTGCAGCACATCCATGCCGCTTACGCGGAGCCGCTAACGCTGACGCAGCTGGCGATGAAGGCCGGCATGAGCGTGCCGACCTTTCATAGCCATTTCAAAGCGATAACGAAGATGCCGCCGATGCAGTATGTGAAATCGGTACGCCTGCACCAGGCACGGATGCTGATGGTGCGCCAACAAATCACCGCCGCCGCCGCGAGTTACGCCGTTGGCTATGAAAGCCCATCGCAATTTAATCGCGAATTCAAACGTCTGTTTGGCCTGCCACCGGCAGAGGAGATAAAACGCATGCAGCGTCACTTCGCCATTCCGCCCGCGCAGCCTGCCTCGATATTTGTTTCGTCGCACTGAGGCTTGTTCGGTATGGCAAACGCTACCTTGAGGTAGGTAGCGTCCGTTCATGCCACAAAACCAACCGTCGGATCACCTACTCAACAATCTCCGCAAACACCAAAAAGCCCGCCCCGTCCCCAGGCAGGCCTTTGGCCCTCCGCACTGTCTCAGGCGCCATCCCGCTCCGCAACCCGCGCCATCAACGCCCCCAACAGCGCCAGATCGACCAGCAACGCCAGCGCGAAACAGCCTCCTCTCGCGCCCGGCGCGGCGTAGGTTTGAATCAGCAACGCGGCAACCAACACGGCCACGATGGTCACCACCGTCGCCAGCCTGCACGCCACAGCGAACGCCCCTTCCCCTACCGCCGTGCGGTAGGCCACGCCCTGCCCCAGGCCGCCGAGGGCGATGCCCGCCAGCAGGGCCGGCCAATCATGGCCGCCGAACAGCATCAGCAGCGTCAATAGCCACCCCGCCGCCGCCAGCAAAAAACCGTAGCGGAGCATAGCCAGCGCAGGCCGCTTCCTCAGCGGCTGCCAGCGGGCCAGCGCGGCGCCGCCGAGAAACGCCAGCGCCAATGCCGTTAGCAGCATCAGCGTTGCGCCGATGCCCAGCAGGCTTTCGGTCTTCAGCAGCAAGGCGCCCGCCGCGACCGGCACGCTGAGCGCCAGACCGCTCGCCGCCGTTCCCGTGTGTTCCATGGCGCCCAGGGCGCCGTTGTTGACATATATGCTCATCGTTAACTCCCGACATGGTGGAAATGATGAAATAAATTCACTTCCCTGTTCACATGTCAGTAGCCTATCTCTTGTATAATCGGTCAGACAAACTCATAGTTTTCAGCCTTAGATGAGAATAACTCAGCCATGAGAAAACCCCGTTTGCCGCCGCTGGGCGCGCTGCGCGCCTTCCACGCCGTGGCCGGCTGCCGCAGCTTCAAACTGGCCGCCGAGGCGCTGGGCGTCAGCGCGACGGCGGTCAGCCATCAGATCAAGCTGCTGGAGTCGGTGCTGGCATGCCGGGTGTGCGAGCGCAGCGCGCAGGGCGTCAGCCTGACCGAGACCGGCGAGATCCTGTATGCCGGCACCCAGCGCGCCTTTGCCGCGCTGGAGCAGTCCGTCGCCCAAATCACCCGCGCCCAACAGCCGCCGGCGCTGACCGTCACCACCACCTCCAATTTTCTCACCCACTGGCTGGTGCCGCGCCTGGCGGATTTCAAGGCGGAGTTTCCCGCCATCGATCTGCGCCTGCACACCAGCGTCGAGCGCGTCGATCTCAACCAGCGCACCGTAGACGTCGCCATCCGCTACCGCGAAACGCCGGAAACCGATCTGCACTGCACCCTGCTGCATGAGGATCGCTTTATCGTGGTGGCCAGCCCGGCGCTGGCGCTGAAGCGCAGCGAGGATTTGCGGCGGGTAACGCTGTTTCACGTGGAACATCGGCAGGTGCCCGCCGACGCGCCGACCTGGGAAAACTGGCGGCGGCGCTACGGGCCGGAAGGGTTGAACGTGGAAGCCGGGCTGACCTTCAGCGACGAGACGCATGCGCTGCAGGCGGCGGTGGCGGCGAGGCGTCGATGCGATCGCCCCCCAGGCTGACGGCGCCCTCCAAACCGGCCGGGCCGAACACCGGGATCTGCACGCCGTGCAGGCCGACGCCGCGCGGCGTGCGTACAATCCGGTAGCGCTCGCCCTGCTGCGCCCGGGTCTTGGTCCAGAAAAACGGCTCGCTGACCCGCAGCATATGCCGGGTCACCGGGCAGTGCCGCACGTAGGTCAGCGCATCGACGGCCTCGCCGTCGCCGAACCAGTCGCCCTCGACCCAATAGATATGCTCGATCCCCGCCTCCGCCGCGGCGGAGGCGGAAAACAGCACAAAGCGATCGAAGCCGAACGGTGCGGCGAAGGCGCGAACCCGCCCCTGAATGGCGGACAGGGTTCGCTCGTGGTGCATCGCCAGCGCCGTCTGGAAAGCGCGCTGCGCGATCTCGTCACTCATCGCGCGGCGACGTCGGCCAGCAGCGTCTCCGCCGCCAGCTTGCCGAGGTTGTTGGAAGCCAGCGGGCTGTCGCCGGTCAGCAGGCGCCGATCTTTATGCACCTTGCCGGTGATGTCGGCGTTGACGATCTTCACGCCCCGCTCGCGCAAGCGCTCGCCCACCAGCCAGGGCATCGGGCCGGGGATATAGCCGATGTCGATGTTGGCGCCGGTATCGAGCGAGTCCGGGAACACGCACATCTCATAGCCGCGATAGAGGAAATCCTCTTTGCTCTCGCCGATGCCCGCCGCCAGCAAACCGGCCGGCCCGTGGCACAGCGAAATCACGTAGCGATCGTTGTCGTGCGCCCAGTGCAGGGTCTTTTTCACCTCTTCGCTGAACGGAATATCATTCAGCACGCCGTGGCCGCCGGGGATGAAAACGCCGAGGTAGTTGCCGCCATCCAGATCCTTCACCACTTCCGTCAGCTTTTTCGGCTGCTTGAGCTGGCTGCGGTACTTCTCGTAGGTGGCCTTGACCGCGTCGTCCTCCTGCGGGAACGCCCACATCTCCAGCTTCACCGGATCGCCGGACGGCGTGGCGATATCGATCTCGAAACCGGCCAGATCCAGGTGATGCATCGGCAACAGCATCTCGACCGGGTGATTGCCGGTGGAGAAGAACTTGCCGTTTTGCATCAGCAGGTAGCGCTCCTGCGAGGCGATCATCAGCACCTTCCACTTGCCGCCGCGATAGGCGTTCGGGTAGCTGGCGCCCGCGAAGTCGGTTTTGGACGAGGTGTACTGGCTGAGGGAGTAAGGTGATGGGAAGAACGCGTTGTCTTCCGCCACATCCGGGGTGGGATTACGATCGTTGGACACTGAATCAGTCATGATTATCTCCATATTCACCGTTACGTTGCCCTTTCAGCTTAAATAACCGCCGGCGGGGCCGCAATGAGGGATATCCCTCAAGCAATCCTTGCAGCCGAAACTCAGGCGAGATTGCGTAGAGCGATAATAAAGGTTTCTTCGCTGGCGCCCTGGTGTTCATAGCGGCATTTTCTGACCGGCACCCGGAAATAGCGCTCCAGGATATCTTCCTGCAGCACTGCGCTTTTAACGCCAAACAGCGACTGTCGTTTTGCCATCAGTAAACACTTGTCGGAGATGCGTTCGGCGTAATTGAGGAAATGCGTATTCAGCACGATCGTCATCTGCCGCTCTTTGGCGAGGCGCCACAGCATCTCGATCATTTTGGCCTGATTGTAAAAATCCAGATTCGATTCCGGTTCGTCGAGGATCATGACGTCGGGATCTGCTACCAGCGCCTTGGCGAAATAACACATCTGCAGTTCACCGCCGCTGATCTGGTTGATATTTTTCTGCGCCAGCGGCGCGATCTCCAGCGCGTGCAACACCGCCTGCGCCCTGGTGAAATCTTGCCGCCGCGGCCCGGCGAACCATCCCGCCTGGTGGGCGCAGCCGAAAGTGACAAAATCGAGTACGCCATAGGAAAAATGTGGCGCCTTCGCCTGCGGCACGTAGGCCAGGCGCGCCTCTCGATTATCGACGCGGCCGATCTCGCACCTGCCGGCGCTGGGTCGACACAGGCCCGCAATATTTCTCAGCAGCGTCGTTTTGCCGGCGCCGTTCGGGCCCAGCACGCTGAGGATCTCGCCGCGCTTAAGCTCGAAGCTGACGTTGTCGAAAATGGGCTCCCGCCCCTTGAAACCAAAGGCTAGCCGGCTAGCGGTGATCATATCGATTCCCCAGAATAAAAAGCACCGCGAAAAGCGGCGCGCCGATCAGCGCGGTCAGGATGCCGATTGGAATTTCCGTATAGGTGGCGCCTCTCGCAATATTGTCGATAACCAGCAAAAACAACGCGCCGCCGAGCGCCGATGCTGGGATCAGGCGACCGTGGTTATACCCCAACACGCTTCGCACCAAATGGGGGATCACCAAGCCAACCCACCCCACCACGCCGGCCAAGCTCACCGAGGCGGAAACCAGCAAGGAGGCGGCGATCAGCAGCAGGATCTTCAGCCGGGGCGGATTCAGGCCGGCAATGCGCGCCTCGTCGTCCCCCAGCGAGAGAATGTTCATGTTCCACCTGAGCCGGTAGATAGTCAGGTAACACGCCGCAAACAGCGGGATCAGCCAATAGACCTGCGCTTTCGCCACCGAAGCGAAGCTGCCCATCAGCCAGAAGACGATGGCGGGCAAGGTATCCTGCGGATCGGCGACATATTTGATGGCCGAGACAAACGCGATAAACACCGACGCGATAATCATGCCGGACAGGATCGTCGTCAGCGCATCCTGCCGGCGTTTCAGGCGGCAAATGCCAAGCACCAGCAACAAACTCACCACGCCGAAAAGAAACGACAGCAGGGAACTCAGGGCAAAAGGCAAACTCAATAAAATGCCCAGCGCAGCACCAAAGGCGGAGGCGGAAGACGTGCCCAGCACGTCCGGGCTGGCTAACGCGTTTTTCAGCACCGCCTGAAAGGTCGCGCCGGCGACTGCCAACCCGCCGCCCACCAGCATCACCGCCACCACCCGCGGCGCACGCAGGTTAAAAATCACCGAATAGTGGGCCTGGTTTTCCCCCGGCATGTTCCCCTGCCATAAAATCAGCAGCACGTCATGTGCCGACAAGGCGTAACGGCCGGCAAACAGTGATGCGACGGCAACCACACACAAGGCTAAAAACAGCCCTACCATGATCGCCATATATTTTCCTCTGCCCGGCATCCCCAAGCTCCTCCAACCCACTAACGCAATTCAACCGTGGTGCTAGCGCTGTGCCAGCACCTCATCCAACAAACGGTCCGGGATCGCATAGGAGAACATCGTCTGATAATAGCGGCGCGTCTCCTCCCGCAGCGTCTTGTCGCTAATATCTTCAGGGGCATAGCGGTTGATCATAAACAGCGGCAGCAGTGACGTTTCCGCCGACAGGCCCCCCCAGTTATGAATGCCCACCGGCGTCGAGAAAACCTTGCCGTTTTTTACCGCCCTGAGCGTCTCCCAGGCCTGGCCGGGGATCCCCCCGTGCAGCAGCGCTTTGGCGCTGCCGAAAACCACGAAAATCACATCCGGATCCCAGGCCATGATCTGCTCCATCGAAACGTTGATGTACCTGCCGGCATCCCCTTTCACCGGCAAATCCCCGGCGACGTTGTCCATACCGGCCATTTTCAGGTAGGTGTCGCCGTAGGTATGCGGGCCGCTCACCTTCAGCTGCCTGCCGTCGCTTTCTTCGAGATACAACGCCCTGACGTGCTGCGCGCGGATGGCTGCGGCATAGGGGCGGATCTGCTTCAGGGTCTTTTCCCAGGCGTCTTTGAATTTGTGCATGCGCGGCAGGCCGAGCGTGTCGGCGAAGGTATTTTCCCAATACATCTGGGTGACCATCGGTAGGTACTTTGTCTTCCCGCCGGCATCCAGATCGACGGTCATCACGCCCGCCCTTTCCAGCCGATCGTCCTGGCTTTTGCCGTAGTAATAAATAATGTCGGGCCGTAGATTCATTAACGACTCCATGTTGACCCGGTAGTCCTTATTGATGAAGGCGGAGGTGATCCTGCCGATGTCAGGCTTCATGTCCTTCAACACATGCATATCGGCATGCATGAACGCCCAGGGCCCCACGCCGACGACGTGCCGGTAGGCCGCCTCGTTCGCCAGGATCACGCCGAAGGGGCAGTTGCCGGTGATGACGATCCGCTGATAGTGGCCAGGCAACTTTTGCACCGCTGCGCTCTGCGGACGTTCGGCCGCCGCCGGCTGACTACCGCTGGCGCAAGGCGCCGTCGGCAAGGCGAATATTGCCAGCAGCGCGGTGGCGATAAATTTCACTGTGACGCACATGGTGCCTCCTGTGCGCACGCTCGGCGGCGTGCGGCGATGGGCTGCGTTAGGCCGACGCGGCGATGCCGGCGGCCATGATGGTTATCCCGGCCACAAAGACGATTGCCGTGGTGGCGACCGCGCCGCCGCCGACCAACGCGGCGGTTTTTCCTGTGGAAAGGTCTTTTCGTTGCAGGAAAGAGAGCTGCGACAGGGGAATGATTTTTCCGCTGTCGGCGACCAGGTCTTTTGGTTCAACCTTAGCCACCGTCAACTCGCCGCCGCTGCCGTCCTTCAGACCATATTTCAACCGGTCGCCGACATAGACCGGCGGCTGCAGCAGGTAATATTGGCTATTGAGCCCCGTCTCTTTTTGTTGCAACGCCACGTCGTGGTAGGTCGTGCAGCCGGCAAGGGAAAACGCCGCCATGCCGATAACCAACGGCACTAATGGGATAAATCGCATGGGAAACCTCGTGCTTCTATTTACTGGTTTTTAACGTAACGGCGGACTTGAAGCGCATATAGCTCACGACCAGAGAAAGGAACGAGAATGCCGCCCCCGCCATTAAACTGATATTCGTCGCTTGCGCGCCCCGCATGTTGAAGAAAATCGCCACCAACGCCGAACCGACGATTTGCCCAATCAGCCGGGAACTGCCCAACAGGCCGCTGGCGATGCTGCTGTTTTCATGGGAGACCGACGTCATGATCAACAGGTTGTTCGGTGATTGAAACAGGCCGAAACCGATGCCGCACAGCGCCACGCGCCATACGATCGCCCCATTCGACGGATCGCTCGGCAGATTGGCCATCAGCAGCATGCCTGCCAGCAGACAGGCAAGGCCCGAGAGGGCAACAAGATTGGGATCGTACTTCTTGGCCAAATCGCCGGAAATCAGCGAAGACGCCATGGTGGCCAGCGGCCAGGCGGTCAGCAACAGACCGATTTCCACCACGTTTCTTTGCAGGACGTTGTGAAAATAAAAAGGCAGCGAAACATAGGCCAAAAGCTGGGTGCTGTAGGACAGCATCGACATCAGCAAAGACAATGACAGCGTCGGGTTATGCAGCATCGCGATCGGGATCAGCGCGGCGTCGGCCTTTCTTTTTTGATTGATGTACAGCAACCCGGCCAGCCCGGCGAATACCGCAAAGCTCAGCGCCGCCGCCGGCAGATGGTGAGTGGTCATGCTCATGGTGCTGAGCGAGAAAGCGATAAACAGCACAAACACCAACAGGGCGCCCCCGCTGTCGAACCCAACGCTGCGCCGCTCGCGGGAACCCAGGAATATCACGCTCAGCAGCAGCGACAGGCAGGCGATGGGAACATTAATGGTAAACAGCCAGTTCCAGCTCGTTTGAGAAAGTATCGCCGAGGCGATGGATGGCCCGGCGGCGGCGGAAACCGACACCACCATCACGTTTATGCCCAGGCCGCGCCCAAGCAGCCTTGCCGGGTATATCTCCTTGATCAGCGCCGCATTGACGCTGAGCACCGCCGCCGCGCCGAAGCCCTGTATCACCCTGAATGCCGTCAGCATCTCCAGCGTCGTGGACAGCGCGCAGCCCAGGGATGAAAAAGCGAACAGCACCACCCCGGCCATAAAGATTTTTTTATTGCCCACCGCGCGGCCCAGCGCCGCGAAGGGCATCAAAGAGGCCACGACGGCAAACTGGTAGGCATTAATAATCATGATGGAGGCCGATTCGGAAACGCCGAAATCTTTGGCGATCACCGGCAGCGCCACGTTGGCGATGGTACTGTCGAGCATGGCGATAACCGTGCTTAACGAGACGGCGAGAACGGCGAATATATTTAATGTCTCTTTTTCCTGGTGTTTAAAAGTCATGTTAACGCTCCAAAAACGTGAGTGACTTCATGCCGGCGGCAAAGACCCCGTTTTTTATCCGTTTTAGTAATTACGTTATAACATATCAATTAAAGAGGAGAATAAATCTCATTTGAAATATTAGATTAAATAGTGTGTCAAAATAAGAATTAACAAATACAAAACAAATTAATAGCAATACGAATATTCAATAAACAAAATAAATGCAGTATAAAAAACCAGTGAATTTAAGGAATGACATTAAAAGTAACAGCCGCTAACAGACAACCCCGCTGGCGCGTGAAATTGTTATGTTATAACAAAAACACCCTTTCCTTTTATGCTGGTTAACCTTATGGCTAAGACGGACCTTTTGAACACCCGGTTATCTCGCCGCAGAATGATGTTGGCAGGGCTGGCGGCCCTGGCGCTGAACGGCGCCGTTTCCCCGCTGGCTCACGCCCACGGCCTGCCGCGCCCCAAACCTCAGGGGGCGCGAAAAAGATTCCTGGTCATGTTGGATCCCGGTCATGGCGGCATCGACTCCGGTGCCATTGGCCACACCGGTTCGCTGGAAAAACATGTCGTTCTGGCGATCGCCAGAAATGTGCGTGCACAGCTCGATCGACACGGCATCGATGCCCGCCTGACGCGCGACAGCGACGTTTTTATTCCGCTTTACGATCGGGTGGAGATCGCGCACCGGCACGGTGCGGATCTTTTCATGTCTATCCACGCCGACGGTTTTACCTGCCCCAGCGCCTGCGGCGCTTCGGTCTTTGCGCTTTCCAATAAAGGCGCCAGCAGCGCGATGGCGAAATACTTATCGAACAGTGAAAACGCGGCGGACGATCTCGCCGGCCCTAACGTCATCAAGAAAGACCGCTATTTGCAGAAGATACTGTTTGATTTGGAGCAGACGGAAACGATCAAAGAAAGCCTGACGCTGGGCTCGCACCTGATTCAACATATTGCGCCCATTCATCATCTGCATGCCAAAAATACCGAACAGGCGGCCTTCGTGGTCTTAAAATCCCCGTATATTCCTTCCGTGTTGGTGGAAACCTCTTTCATCACCAACCCTGAGGAAGAAAGGCTGCTCGGCACCCCCGCATTCCGAAATAAAATTGCCACGGCGATCGCTCAGGGGATCGTCAGCTACTTTAAACGCGAAACGCACGCTTAAGCTTCGCCGAGGCGGCAAGCTCACGGGCTTGCCGCGCACAGGGACGGTGTCATCATGATAAAATGCAATCCGCGTTATTTTTCGGCGAGCATGCTTTTCCCCCTGCTGGCCCTATTACCACGCGGCGCCTTCGCCGTGTCGTTGACGGGGTCGCAGCAAAACAGCCTGAATTTCTACGGCACGATTATCGCCAGACGCTACAGCGGCCAAAACGCGCGCGACGACGGCGACCGCAGCTACCTCTATTTCGGCCTGATAGGCAAAAAAAAGATCGCGCCGCGCTGGCGGGCCTACGCCCACTGGGAATATACCGTCAGCTTCGCCGACGCGACTCGCAACAGCACCCGACTCGCCTATATTGGGGTGCAAAACGCAACCTTCGGCAGCCTCGATATCGGCCGCAATTGGGGCGTGCTCTATGATGTGACCGCCCTGACCGATCGCTCTCCGCTGTTTAGAGAGATGGCCTACAACTACATCGACAATTTTATGCGCGGCCGGGCGCGTAACCTGCTCACTTACCGCCGCCCCTTCAGCCTGTTTCAGCGGCGCGCCGCACTCGCGTTGCAATATCAGTTCAAAGACGGCGACGACCGGCAAACGCCGGGCAAACAAAACGGCAACGGATTCGGCCTCTCCTTCCGTTATGCGCTGACGCCGACGCTCAGCCTAATCGCCGCCGCCTCGGCGTCTCAAACCACGCAGCGGCAACAACGCGCCGCCGGCTATCGCCGGCGCATCGATACGCTGGCCGAAGGGGTTCTCTATGCGTCGAAAAAAATCTATCTTGCGGCCGTGTTCACCCAAAGCGACAACGCCATCAGCCCGCAACAAACCGCTAACCGCGGTTCGGCGTCAAGTTATGAAGCGCTCGCCAAATACCGGCTGACGGACCACATCCAACCCAACATCGGCTATACCCGTTTGATACAGACCCGGGCAGGCCGGAACATGGACTTATTGAACTATGAGGAGCTGGGGGTCACCTGGTTGCTCAACAGCAATATGCAGGTGTTTATTAACTATGAATTCAATAACCTTTCGCAGCACATGCCCGGCGTCGATGCCTCGGACAAGCTCGATATGGGCATCAGCTATCATTGGTGATCCGCTCTCCCGCAGCCAATAAAAAGCCCCGTCCGGTGAAGGGCGAGGCTCGCGACGCGTTGAGTCTTTAGCTGTTCACGAACGCCAGCAGATCGGCGTTGACCTGATCGGCATGGGTGGTCGGGATGCCGTGCGGCGCGCCCTTATAGGTATTGAGCGTGCCGTTCTGCACCAGCTTGGCCGACAGCACGCCGGAATCCTGATAAGGCACCACCTGATCGTCGTCGCCGTGGATCACCAGCACCGGAATGGCGATCTTCTTGAGATCTTCGGTGAAATCGGTCTGCGAGAAGGCGACGATGCCGTCGTAGTGCGCCTTGGCGCCACCCATCATGCCCTGGCGCCACCAGTTCCAGATAATCGCCTCCGACGGTTTGGCGCCCGGGCGGTTATAGCCGTAGAACGGGCCGGCGGGCACGTCGTAATAGAACTGCGCCCGGTTGGCGGCCAGCTGCGCCTGGAAATCATCGAACACCGCTTTGGGGGTGCCCTGCGGATTGGCGTCGGTTTTCACCATCAGCGGCGGCACCGCACTGATCAGCACCGCTTTGGACACCTTGTCCTCGCCGTGGCGCACGATATAGCGCACCACCTCGCCGCCGCCCGTCGAGTGGCCCACGTGCATCGCGCCCTGCACGCCCAGGTGTTTTACCACCGCGGCGACGTCATCGGCGTAGTGGTCCATGTCGTGCCCTTCCGACACCTGGCTGGAGCGGCCGTGGCCGCGGCGATCGTGCGCAACCACGCGGAACCCTTTGTTCACGAAGAACAGCATCTGGGCATCCCAGTCATCGCTGGACAGCGGCCAGCCGTGGTGAAAATAGATAACCTTGCCGTTTTTGGGGCCCCAATCCTTGTAGAAAATCTCGACGCCATCGCTGGTCGTTACGTAACCCATGTCGTTTCTCCCATTTACACTTTGGTTAAAAAAGAAGGTTTATACTGCGCGCGGCGCCGGGATCTCTGGCTCCCTCATCCCGGTTGGCCGACGATCTTGCGTTGATCGTTTAACGAGTATAGGTTTAAAGTTCACTTTAAGGTCAAACACGATTCGGCAAACCGCATTCCCGCTTTCACTCGGCATCAGGAGAATTCAAGTGCAGGGAGATGACATCCTCATGACGATGGAGCAACGGCTTGCCGCCCAGCGCCATGCCTTCCTGCGCGACGGCGCACCGACGATCGCTCAGCGCAAGGCCGCCCTGCGCCACCTGCGGAGCGCCATTTTGGCTCAGCGCGGCGCACTGACGGCGGCCGTCAGCGCAGACTTCGGCCACCGCTCGCCATACGAAACCGACATCCTGGAGATCCTGGTCACCGTGCAGGCGATCGATTATCTGCTGCGCAATCTGAAGCGCTTCATGCAGCCGGAACGCCGCCATGTCGCCCTGCCGTATCAGGCCGGGCGCGCCTACGTGCAGTATCAACCCAAGGGCGTGATTGGCGTCATGGCGCCGTGGAACTACCCGTTTTCGTTGACCTTCATCCCGCTGGCCACCGCCCTGGCCGCCGGCAACCGCGTGATGCTGAAACCTTCGGAGCTCACGCCGCACACCAGCCAGCTTATCGAAACGATGCTGGCGGCGCTGTTTCCCGCCGATGAGGTCGCCGTGGTGACCGGCGGGCCGGACGTCGGGGCTGGGTTCAGCGAGCTGACGTTCGATCACCTGGTGTTCACCGGCAGCACGGCGATCGGCCGTCAGGTCATGCAGGCGGCCGGTAAAAATCTGGTGCCCTTGACGCTCGAGCTGGGCGGCAAAAGCCCCGCCGTGGTGGCGCCCGGCGCGGTTAACGCCAAAACCGTTAACAGCCTGGCGTTCGGCAAGCTGTCGAACGCGGGCCAAACCTGCATCGCGCCCGATTTCCTGCTGATCCATCAGGACGATGTGGAAAACTTCATTGCGCTCTACGACGCGGCGGTCAAAGCGTTTTACCCCGACGGGCCGACGAGCCATGACTACGGCGCCATCATCAACGCCAGGCACTACCACCGTTTACAGGATCTGCTCGCCGACGCCCAGGCGCGGGGCGCGCGGATCGTTCCGGTGGGCCACCGCCCGGACTCGGCGGCGGAACGGCCAAAAACCCTCGCCCCCACGCTGATCGTCGGCGCCCCCGACGACAGCCGGATCATGCAAGAGGAGATCTTCGGGCCGCTGCTGCCGGTGCGCACCTACACCGCCTTCGACGAAACGATCGACGTTATCAACGCCGGGCCGCGCCCGCTGGCGCTGTACTACTTTGGCCCAGGCGGCACGCTGCAGGATAGGCTGCTGGCGCGCACCACCTCCGGCAACGTCAGCGTCAACGCCACCCTGCTGCACTTTGCCCAGGACGATCTGCCGTTCGGCGGCATCGGCCCCAGCGGCATGGGGGCCTGTCACGGCATCGAAGGATTCCGGGCGCTGAGCCACGCCAAGGGCGTCTTTATCCAAAGCCGCTGGCGCTTCACCGATCTGCTGCGCGCGCCGTTCGGCAGGCTGGCGGACGCGGTGCTCAAGGTGATGCTGCGGCGCCGATAGAGCGCCGCGCTGACTATCAATAACACAGCCATGAATCGCCGCAAGCTATCACAGTATTCACTCATTCCTATTTTATCTCTCCGCCGCCGCTGACTAAGCTTAGCCATGAGTCGCCCTTTGCCCGTTAGCGGCCGGGGCGATGTGATTCCATTGAGTTCAGTTATTTAGCGTAACACCCGACGCAAGCCTTACCCGCATGCCTTGTTAACCGCTCCACGCCCGGCGGCTGGAGCACCCTTACGGAAGCAGAGAGCGCATTATGACAACTGAAAGCAAATGCCCGTTTTCGGGCGGCAAGCAGCCCGCACCGCAGAACGGCCCCACCAATCAGGATTGGTGGCCCAATCAGCTCAGCCTGAAACCGCTGCATCAGCACTCCCCCCTGTCCGATCCGATGGATAAAGACTTCAACTACGCCGACGCCTTCAACAGTCTCGATCTGGCGGCGGTCAAACAGGATCTGCACGCCCTGATGACCGACTCGCAGGAATGGTGGCCGGCGGACTTCGGCCACTACGGCGGCCTGTTCATCCGCATGGCCTGGCACAGCGCCGGCACCTACCGCATCGGAGACGGCCGCGGCGGCGCGGGCGAAGGTCAGCAGCGCTTCGCCCCGCTCAACAGCTGGCCGGACAACGTCAGCCTCGACAAGGCGCGCCGCCTGCTGTGGCCGATCAAACAGAAATACGGCCGCAACATCTCCTGGGCCGACCTGATTATCCTGACCGGCAACGTGGCGCTGGAATCGATGGGCTTCAAAACCTTCGGATACGCCGGCGGCCGTGCCGACACCTGGGAGCCGGACGACGTCTACTGGGGCTCGGAGAAGATCTGGCTGGAGCTGAGCGGCGGGCCGAACAGCCGCTACTCGGGCGACCGCGACCTGGAGAACCCGCTGGCGGCGGTGCAGATGGGCCTGATCTACGTCAACCCGGAAGGCCCGGACGGCAACCCCGATCCGGTGGCCGCCGCGCGCGACATCCGTGAAACCTTTGCCCGCATGGCGATGAACGACGAAGAAACCGTGGCGCTGATCGCCGGCGGCCACACCTTCGGCAAGACCCACGGCGCCGGTCCGGCGTCTAACGTCGGCGCCGATCCGGAAGCGGCCGGGCTGGAGTCGCAGGGCCTCGGCTGGCACAGCACCTTCGGCACCGGCGTCGGCAAAGACGCCATCACCAGCGGCCTGGAAGTCACCTGGACCACCACCCCAACCCAGTGGAACCACGATTTCTTCCGCCACCTGTTCGAATACGAATGGGAACTGAGCCAAAGCCCGGCCGGCGCGCACCAGTGGGTGGCAAAAGACATAGGTGAAACCATTCCCGACGCCTTCGATCCGAACAAGAAACGCCGCCCGACCATGCTGACCACCGACCTGTCGCTGCGCTTCGATCCGGCCTACGAGAAGATTTCGCGCCGCTTCTATGAGCATCCGGAAGAGTTGGCCGACGCCTTCGCCCGCGCCTGGTTCAAGCTGACCCACCGCGATATGGGGCCGCGCCCTCGCTACCTCGGCCCGGAAGTGCCGCAGGAAGAGCTGATTTGGCAGGATCCGATCCCGGCGGTCGATCATCCGCTGATCGACGAGCAGGACATCGCCGCGCTGAAAAACGCCGTGCTGGCTTCCGGCCTGTCGGTATCGGCGCTGGTCTCCACCGCCTGGGCTTCCGCTTCGAGCTTCCGCGGTTCCGACAAACGCGGCGGCGCCAACGGCGCGCGCATTCGCCTGGCGCCGCAAAAAGACTGGGCGGTCAACCAACCTGCGCAGCTCGCCGCGACGCTGGCCAAGCTGGAGAGCATCCAACGCGCCTTCAATGATGCGCAGACCGGCGGCAAGCGCGTCTCGCTGGCGGATCTGATCGTACTGGCCGGCGCGGCGGGCGTGGAACAGGCGGCGAAGAACGCCGGTTTGGCCCTGACGGTGCCGTTCGCGCCGGGCCGCATGGACGCTTCGCAGGAACAGACCGACGTGGACTCTTTCGAAGCGATGGAGCCGCTCGCCGACGGTTTCCGCAACTTCCTGAAGGGCAAATACCGCGTGCCAGCCGAGACGCTGCTGGTCGACAAGGCGCAGCTGCTGACCCTGACCGCGCCGGAAATGACGGTGCTGGTCGGCGGGCTGCGGGTACTCGGCGCCAACGTCGACGGCACGCCGCACGGCGTGTTCACCCAGCGGCCGCAGGCGCTGACCAACGACTTCTTCGTCAACCTGCTAGACATGGGCACCACCTGGCACCCGGTGGGTGAGGACGGCCTGTTCGAAGGGCGCGATCGCCGCAGCGGCGCGGTCAAATGGACCGGCACCCGCGTCGATCTGGTGTTCGGTTCACACGCGCAGCTGCGCGCGCTGGCCGAAGTCTACGGCAGCGCCGACGCGCAGGAGAAGTTCGCCCACGACTTCGTCGCCGCCTGGAACAAAGTGATGAACCTCGATCGTTTCGATCTGGCGTAACTAAGCGACAGCACAAAGCCCGCCACGGTAAACCTGGCGGGCTTTTTAATCATTGATGCATATCTTTATCGCAATCTCGTGCTAACGTGGGTTAACCACAGCCAAGAAGATGGCATGATACAGACATCGGATAGCGCTCACCCGCTCTTCAACTGTTACAAAAAGACCTTCACCTACTCAGGCCGCGAAAGCCGTGGGCCTTACTCAATGCTGCTTTTGTGCCAGCACGTTTGGTTTCTGTTTTATCTCGCCGTTATCGCCAGCAAGGTGAATGAAATTTCCATTTTCGCGCTTGCGGCGTTTTTACTCCCCATGCTAGCAGCCAATGTGCGCCGTTTGCATGATGCGGGTTACTCCGGTGGTTGGTGCCTGACATGGTTCTGCTTCACACCCTATGTAATGCTGTTCTTCGCGCTGTTCCTTCCCGCTAAGAACATCAATAACCCTTACGAGGATCGCCCAAACCTAGCGTAAGCCCCCTCAACGGCCTGCTTCGGCGAGCCATGGCTGGCGCCGCGATATTCTCTTTACCCGCTTATTCGTATTTACTCAACAAGTCATATAAAAATTTGATGGGCGGCAATTATTTTAATGCTGTATTTATATTTAGACGGCAATGAAGACCGTAAACTCAGCTGGCTAATGCGATATATCCCATCCAGGAGAACACCGTTATGGATTATCCTCAATTCGTCTCAGCGCGCGGCGAGGCGGGCCTTATGAGCCTCGCCGTTCCTTAGCGACAGCGGGCTTAGCCGGCAAAGGCACCCCACCGTTTTTATGCCAATAAAAAGAGAGGTTCTGCACCTGCGCGATATTCGCTCGGGCGCCAGAATTTCGCCCTTATTTAATGTTTCACGACGCGCATTGCGTTTTTAGTTTTTATTTTTCAGCCGACGGGAAAGCTCATAGGAAATCACGCTTCACTCAGGAAAATAACCGCTACCTGGAGGTCATCATGCAACATATTATCGGTATTTCTTCTCATCGGCTGAGGATATCAGCCCTTGCGCTGCTGCTCCCTGCCGTATCATGGGCGGCCGATACGGCGTCTCTTGCCGTGGGGCCGCAATATGACACCACCCATGTCTACGTCGAACGCGGCAAAATGGATGCCTTTGTCGACAGCATCCTGAAAACCTTCGGCGGCACCAGCACCGAACGCGTGCTGGTCAACGTCACGCCCACGCCGAGCGAAACCTACTCCCAGCTGATACTGACGCCGGCCGGCAGCTTCTCGGTGTTCGATTTCAAAACGCCGATCCCGCACCCATTCGGCGCCGAGCGCAACGGTTTTCTGGTCAGGGATATGGACGCCGCCATCCGCCAGGCCAAGGCCGCCGGCGCCGATGTGCAGGTTGCGCCTTTCGACGATCCGATTGGCCGCGACGCGGTGATCCAGTGGCCCGGCGGCGTCAACATGCAGCTCTATTGGCACACCAAGGCGCCCAACTACAAGCCGCTGCTGAGCGTGCCGGAAAACCGCCTGTATCTCTCCGCCTACCGCGTCGACGATTTCCTGAAAAGCTACCAGGCGTTCTCGCACGCCACGGTGGTGAGCGACGAACAGGTCAGCGATACGGCGATCGGCCGCAGCGACAGCGGCAAGATCCGCGAGATCGAACTGGACTCGCGCTTCGGCAAAACGCGCATTTTCGTCACCGACGGGCATCTGCCTTATCCGTTCGGCCATGAGCGCACCGGCTATGGCGTCGACGATCTGCCGGCCACGCTGGCCAAAGCGACGGCCAGCGGCGCGCAGGTGCTGTGGCGTTCGACGGCGGCGGAGCGCCGCGCCTCGGCGCTGGTGCGTTTCCCCGGCGGCTACATCGCCGAAATTCACCAGACGGCTAAATAAACCCAAGGCGCGCTGCGGCGCGCTTTTTTCTTCGGATATCCATGATGAAACGCACGTTTTCCGCACTGTTGCTGTTCTCCACGCTCCCCGCCCTGGCGGCGGAACCCGCCGCTTCCCCCTGGAAAAACATCCCGTTGGGCGATGCGGCCACCCTGTCTTTCGACGGTTCACTGCGCGAGCGCTATGAATGGACGGATCAACGCGATCTGAGCGGCGGACGCGACGACACCTTCATGCAGCGCCTGCTGATTGGCGCGCGCCTCGACTATGGCGACTACTTTGGCGCCTATGTCCAGTTGGGATCGTCACTGGCCACGGCGCGCGATCGCGGGCGCAAGCCGACCGACGAAGATCATGCCTATCTCGGCCAGGGCTATGTGGACTTGAAACTGCCCACCGCCTACGGCCTCGGCACCCTGCGGGTCGGCCGCCAGGAGATTGCGCTGGGTTCGCTGCACCTGATGGGCACCCGCGACGGCCCCAACGTGCGCCGCTCTTTCGACGCCATCCGCGCCAGCTGGGCCAAGGATAAAAACCGCCTCGACGCATTTATCGGCCACCCCGTCACCCTCAAAACCGGCAGTTTCGACGACGATACCGACAACAGCCAAAAGGTGTGGGGACTGTACGGCACCACGCCGCTGGCAGCGCTGGCGTCCTCGCTCGATCTCTACACCTTTGGCTTTGAGGATAACGACGCCCACTACGCGCAGCTCAGCGGGCAAGAACGGCGCTATACCGTCGGCGCGCGCATTTTCGGCGCGGCGCAGGGGTTCGACTGGGATAATGAAGCCGCCTGGCAGTTCGGCAGCGCGGAACAGCGCGACATCCGCGCCTGGTCGGCGTCGGCGCACGCCGGGTATACGGTGAACGACTGGCGCTGGCAGCCGCGCTTTGGCGGCAAGATTGGCATCGCCAGCGGCGATAAAAACGGTCACGATGGGCAGCTCAATACCTTTAACGCCATGTACCCCAAGCTGCCCTACCTGACCGAAAACGGGCTGGTGGCGCCGGCTAACCTGATCGCCATTCATCCTTCGGTCACGATTACGCCGTGGCAAACCCTGGCCATCGACTTCAGCTGGGACGCGTTGTGGCGGCAACGCCGCGAGGATGCCTTCTACCTCGGGCCGATGCGCCCGGTGAAGGGCAGCGCGCAGGGCTCGCGCTTTATCGGCAATCAGTATCAGGTCGAAACCATCTGGACACCGCGCAGCGATCTTCAGTTCAAGGTGGCCTATGTCTACTTCGACGTCGGCCACAGCCTGCAGCAGCATGCCGGGCTGAAAAACATGAACTTCATCCTGGCGCAGGGCACCTACAGTTTTTAATTATCAGGCAAGTTAATCGGTGTACGCGGGCGCCCTTAATAATCCCTTACTCAATTAATGACGTTCGCCGGCGTGTAGCCGCCTATATGCATTGCGGCAATGGTGGCTACTCGCCGCCATTTACAGATGAAAATTAATGAAAAGCAAAAAGATAAATCAGTTAGGTAAACTCCACGAGCCAGTTACAGAGTAATATTAAATAAAGATTTAATTCCACCTGGTTATTTAAGTGCGCCTTTTACACATATCTTATGTAAAAGATTCATATAAGAATAACTCATTAATAAAATAATTATGCCTATACTGCTTTCAGCCAACCATTGCGCGCCATTAATTCCTCACCGTGATTAATGATAAGGACATATCCCGCTTGAGTGCGATATTCAAGCCAGACAAGGAGGCAAGCCAATGATAACCCAATAACCCCCCCTATTTTCAAACCTGTGTACGAGCATATAGAGCGTTAAGTGCAATATTGTCAACGTCCAAAGGAGTTTGATATGTCATTAGCTACCGATAAAATCTCAGATTATTTAACCGATTATGAAAGAGGCGATCGCGAGGGAAGCAGCAAGCCTTCATACGCCACGGAAGACGTTTCAGATCTGTTGCTGAGGAGCCATTATTCCGCCAATGGCAAAGGCGTGACTGACCATGCGGCAACAATAACCTACTCTTTCCCCGTATATACCGACAGCGATAAGCCAGGATCCGCACAGCTTACCGCCGCCCAACAGGCCCAAACCAAGCTTTCATTGCAGTCCTGGTCAGACGTGGCCAATATCACCTTCACCGAGGTCAAAGGCACCGATGCCAAAAGTGCTGATATAAAGTTTGGTTTTTATAAGGCGGCCAGCGGAGGCAATTACACCTCCTATGAAAGTACGCAAAACAACCTGAAAAGCACCATCTGGATCAGCGGCAACAAAGGCTACGACGCTTCGAATCCGCAGACCAATAACTATGCCAGGGATACGCTGACCCATGAAATAGGGCATGCGCTCGGGCTCTCCCACCCCGGAAACTATGATGCCTCCAACGCGACCTACCCCACCTACACCAACTCGGCGAAATATTATGAGGACGACCATCAATACTCTTTGATGAGCTATTTTAGTGAACAAAACACCGGCGCCGACTATAAAGGCGTATGGCCCTCGGGGCCGCAGCTGGATGATATTACCGCCATTCAGAAGCTGTACGGCGCGAACACCACCACGCGCACCGGTGATACCACTTATGGTTTCAACTCGAATACGGATCGAGACTTTTTGAGCGTTAAGGCGTCCACGGACAAAATCGTGGCGGCTATCTGGGATGCCGGCGGCAACGACACGCTGGATTTTTCAGGCTACAGCCAAGATCAGCGCATCAACATTAACGAAGGCTCATTCTCAGATGTGGGCGGATTGAAGGCGAATATCGCCATCGCCTATGGCGCGCAGATTGAAAATATCATCGGCGGCAGCGGCGCCGATATCTTAGTGGGCAACGCACTGAACAATACGCTCAAAGGCGGCGCAGGCAACGATATCATTTACGGTGCCGACGGCGCCGATCAGCTCTGGGGCAATGCAGGCGCCGACACCTTCGTCTTCAGCGCAGCCGACGACAGCCAGGCCGCCGCGCCGGACTGGATCCGTGATTTCCAAACGGCGGTGGATAAAATCGATCTGTCGTGGCTCAACCAGACGGTTAAGGCCGAGGGGGGCGAGTTGCACTTCGTCAATAATTTAAGCGGCTCGCTATATGAAGCGGCGCTGAATTATGACTCGCAGCAGAATGTGACCGATCTGGCGATCAATCTCTCCGGCCATAACCAGCCTGATTTCCTGGTTAAAATCGTTGGGCATGTCGACGCTTCCGCCGATATTCTCGTCTAGCCAAGAAACCCGCAGTCCGGCGCGAACGCCGGACTGTTTATCTCTTCTCAGGCATCACCCTGGCGATTTTTTGCGCGGTTCCCACATCACCAAAGCAGTAAATGGGTGTGAGGAGCAACGGAACAATAAACGCACTTAAGCAGTCAATTTAAATGACTATTAATCTATAAATTAATAAGTTATCACGTCATCGCCAGAAATCATCCGTTCTTCTTTCTTGTCTCATCCATCACACGGCAAATGATAGTCATTATCATTTGATATCTATTCCTGATGCTCATAACCTACTGTTAATGCATACAGCTTTCGTAATTTTTAACCATCTTCGCCTTAAATGCGCAGCGTCGTTAGCTGTCTGTAAAGCGTTACCATGTGCCATTTCCATGGCAGGAACTTATTAATAAACTGAGGAATTATCATGGCTGAACAAAAGAAAAATGCCCAGGTACAGAGTGGCGTCAACGACGACATCACCGAACTAAAGTCGCTGACTACACTGCGCAAACGGGTCGTCAGCGACGGTGAAATCGTCTCAAAATCTGCCAACGGCTTTCGACTGGCCAACGGCAACACCGGCGTAATGTTGCGTAACGACGGCAAGGATTTTTATGCCCTGACCACACCAACCGGACAGGCACAGGACGGGCAGTGGAACACGCTGCGCCCCTTCTCGTTCAATCTAGCTTCCGGTCGGGTTGCTCTGCGCAACGGCGTAGATATATCCGGCGGGGCGATGGTTTCGCATAATGCCGACATCTCCACTGCGACCACCGGCCCGGCTCCGCTTATCAACGGGCAGGTCTATAATGCGGCAACTATACATACCAAATTTACCAGCGGTAATATCACCACGACCATGCTGATGGGGTCACGCGTGGTCGCCGGCAAAGAGGATTATGGCCTGCTCTCTTACCGCGACTGGCAGGGAAACTGGAATGAACTCCGGGTCAAACCCAATGCCGAGCTGTCTGTTGGGCAACTGACCAAACGCAACGCTCACGGCTGGTTCACTGCAAGCCCGCCTGAGAATGTCGATAAATCGCAGGAATCCCTCACCAACGGGCTTTATTTACCTAATCCAGGTAACAAACACGTAAAAATTTATCATCACGACCATGTGAAGTACAACGAGCTGGTCATTAACGTGAGTGACGGTAATAAAAATAGCTGGTTCGTTTTCAAAGAAGACGGCTATGCCGTCACCGGCGGCGGGTGGAACATCAGCTCTGACGTCCGTATGAAAACGGAAATAACCCCAATCGACGGTGCCCTGGACAAGCTGGCCAACATCGGCGGCTACACCTACCTCAAACAGGGCGTGCCGGAAGCCGGCGTGATTGCACAAGAAGTGGAAGAAATTCTCCCCCAATCCGTGACCCAGACCGAGCTGAAACTCAATGACGGCAGCGTGCTGAAAGACGCCCGCAGCATCAATATCAACGGCGTAGTCGCGTTGCTGGTTGAAGCGCTTAAGGAAGAACGCTCACTGCGCGAAGCAGAACGAGAGGCTTTTGAAAGACGACTGGTAGTCTTGGAAAAAGGCATTGAGCGCGCCTGATTAACAATATTGGGGGGTAGCACTGAATGCCTCTCAGCGCCTTTACAGGTGGGTACCACGCGTACAACACGATGACGGAAAGGAACTCAATTATGAATGGATTTAATTACGGTGATGGTAAAGGAAGGGAACGTCAAGGCGGTGTAAATGCAGAAGCTGCTTCCCGGTTCGATAATGTCTGCGTTATTCGCAGCTCGGCAGCGCGTCGATTACATCGTTCTATTTGAAGAGGGATCGGATTATGACACGATATGAAGATACAACGCAGTATGAACGCGATGTAATGACTTCAATGGGATACAACTGGAATGGACATGGGTGGCAACGAGGGTTTGACTTATCAGATAGCAATATGGTTGTAGAAGCATGGGTTGGCGAGGGTTTACCTGATAGACAGAAGGAATTGAGTAATATTACCCATATCTGGGATCAAAAAATTTCCGATATTAATAAACCGATAAGTGCTTTTGGTCCTGAAGATGATGATATCACGCCATTCAGTAATGAAGCAAAAGAGAGTTACCGTGAGGATTCAGATACAGCCATTCAGTTTGCAGCTAATAAAGCAAATGAAATTGACAACCAAATTAAAGAAATTCAAAAGGATATTGACGCATTAAGCAAGAAAGCTGAAAGTAGTCAACTGACTGAGTTCGAGAAAGCAAACCTAAAAGTAATTATTAGCAAGTTAAAGGTAAGTAAAGAACGCCTTACCATTCTTCGAAATGAAGCTAATAAACGAAAAGTACATCAGGAATATTTAAAGCTAAATAATGAAGACTGGTTCTTCTCTAGAGAAAAGCCCACCTCCTGGGTTAGGGAACAGCAATCATTAAACAGAAAGGAAATGGGTAAAAAACTGGAAGAAGAGAAGAGAATACAGTCAGAAATTGACACAGCTAAACAAAACATTGAACATTTAGAAAATGAACAGCGTGAGAAGGAAGAGGAAGTCCGCAAAGCTGAGGAAGCTCGCAAGGCAGAGGAAGCCCGTCGAGCGGAAGAAGCCCGCAAAGCCGAAGAGGCCCGTAAGGCAGAGGAAGCCCGTCGAGCTGAAGAAGCTCGCAAAGCCGAAGAGGCCCGTAAGGCTGAAGAAGCCCGCAAAGCTGAAGCAGCACGGAAAGCGCTGTTCGCCAAAGCCGGCGTACTGGACTCCCCGGTCTATACATCCGGCATGATAAAAGCGGCCAATGCCGCGATGGCCACGGCCGGGGTCATGGTGCTCAACCGCTCGGGCGGTATGGTACAATTATCAACATGGATCAACAGCGTGATGACCAGCGCCAGTGAGCTGGCCGGCTGGGTATCCGGTGGAGTGTGGCGCGGCGCCGTCGAAGTTTCCCGGGCTACCACGCTCAGTGCGGTAGCTCCGGCAGTCGGCGCCTTCGTTGTCGGATTCTGGCCGGGGAAAGCCGGTGAAAGTCAGAGCGATATTGATAAATTGCTGGGTCGTGATTTAACACAGATGTTTACCGTTCCGGCCAGCCTGGTTGCCGCAGGGAAAACACCGATTCAGCCGGAAATGACCACGGTCGATTTACCGGTGCGCGGGTTTATTCGCAGAGGGAATAGCGGTCAGCAAGAGGTAATACTGGTCAAAACAGGAACGGGCGGCGTCTCCGCTACCGTGCCGGTGTATCGGCCGGTTCGCGATGAAAAAACCGGCCTGGACCGGATAACCTTGCCGGCGGTTGCCGGTGCGCCGGGGCGAACCATTTTGATAAACCCGGGCACCGCCCCGTCGGGTCCGTGGCATACCGGCAATCCTGCGCCTGCAGCGCCGGTAACGCCGGTGCATACCGGTACGGAGATAAAGCAGGCCGACAGTATCGTCACGACGACGTTCCCTGCAGATGACATGCCACTGCAGGATTTTATCTACTGGCAGCCTGATGCAACGGGAACCGGTGTTGAGCCTGTCTATGTCATGCTCAGTGGTATCTATGGTGAAACCAACGCTAAAGGGCAATACAGTGGTCGCGACTACAACACGGACAAGGCCGGTGGCCCAATTCAGAATCTGGACTGGAAAACCGCCACCATTGACCGCGCCGGCGTGGACAAGGTGAAGCTGCATACCGGGCGGTTTGGCGAATCTCCCGATAACAAGGTGATGATTGACCGCCTGGAAAAAATCCTGAAGGGAGAAGTACAGCCCACCGATACCGACAAGCGTTTTTACACCCACGAAATCAGGGAATTGGAGCGTTATAGAGCAGTTGGTGTTCCTGATGGAATATCACCTGATGACGATGGTGCTACATGGAATAACACTCATACGGCGACGTTGGAAGATTACAAATTAAGTAGCGATCGCTCTCTGTTATATACACCAGAAGCATTAAAAGCTGGTGATGAATAAATCTAGAGGTTATATATGATTGATTTTAAACCTATGTTTGAAAATGAACAAATCCGAGACATAGTTTTATTCTTGTCGGGACGAAAAGAAAACGGGATATCCCATCCTCAATTAGATGGGTATTGCACTATGTATGGTAATAAACGTATATCAAACATTGAACTGATTTCATTAGTGAAAAGTATGCGAGAAAAAGGGGATGTATCATCTAATGGAAAAGGTGGCTATAAAAGAGGTCCAAACTGGAAAGAACCCGCATTCGTAACCGAGAAAAAATACGGTATTGAGTAATTACCAGTGCCTTCCATAAGTGCGTTTTAAGCAACGTCCAACAAACGAGAGTTTATTGGACGTTTTCGTTGATGGCTAATTCCACGCCAGATTGGTTTTCAGCCCAGCCCTGGGGCAGAAAACAACGGTTTTGGCTCCGTTGCTCCCCCCAAATCGCGCAGACGAGCTCACACCGCCTCCAGTTCCGCCGCCAGGGTGGCGACCAGCTCCGCCGCCGGCATCGGCCGCGCCAGGCCCACGCCCTGCCCAGCCCACAGCGACATAAAATCTCCACGACCGGCCTTGGCCGCCGCCTGGCGGATATCGCCGGTGAGCGCGTTCTGCACCGGATAAGGCAGGATCTGCGCCTCTTCCGCGCGCATCTGGCGCATGAAATCATTGACGATGCCGCGCGCCGGGCGGCCGCTGAAGGCGCGCGTCAGGCGCGTGCTGTCATCACCGGCGTTGCGCAGCGCCGCCCGCCAGGCTTCGGCGATGCCCGACTCCGGGCTGCACAGGAACGCGGTGCCCAGCTGCGCCGCCTTCGCGCCCAGCAATTGCGCCGCCGCGATGCCGCGCCCGTTCATGATACCGCCCGCGGCGATCACCGGGATCTTCACCGCCGCCACCACCTGCGGCAGCAGGGCCATCAGGCCGACGCAGGATTGTTCGATGTCGCCAAGGAAAGTCGGGCGGTGGCCGCCCGCCTCCGCGCCCGAGACGCAAACGAAGTCGGCGCCCGCCTCTTCCCAGGCGCGGGCTTCCGCCACCGTGGTGGCGGTGCCGATCACCCGCGAGCCGGCCTTCTTGAACTGCGTGACCGTGGCGCGCGGCAGCACGCCGAAGGTGAAGCTGGCCACCGGCGGCGCCGCCTCCAGCAAGGCCGCGATCTGGTCACGGTTGTTTTCGGCGAATTGGGTGGGGATCGGCGGCTCGCTCAGCCCCAGCGCTTCGCGGAACGGCCGCAGCAGGTGCTGGGCGCGCTTGAGCTCGGCGAGATCCGGGTGCTGCTCATCGAGCAGAAACAGATTGATGTTGAACGGCGCGGCGGTCTGCGCGCGGATCTGCTGCACGCGTTCGAGGATCACCGCCGGTGAAAACAGCGCCGCCGCGCACGAGCCCAGCGCCCCGGCGTTGCTCACCGCCACCGCCAATGCCGGCGGCGACGCGCCGTTCATCGGCCCCTGAACGATCGGATAGCGCAGCCCAAGCTCGCGGGCAAAAGCAGAAGGTGCCGTCATCAATGTGTCTCCCTGTGCTGACTACATTCGTCTTACGGCGACCGCGCCGCCGAACCGACCAAAAGCATAGCACCTTCTCACCGCCTGGCCGTGCAGTTAATGCTTCACCTGATGCCGGTCGAGCGACAGGAAGTGATGCACCACCGGTTTCTCCGGCCCGATGTGGAAGCGCAGCGCCTCCTGCTGCAGATCGGCGTCGGCGTGCGACACCCGCTGGTGCTGCCGCAGGTGCTCCGCCCAGGACTCCACCAGGAACCACTCCATGATGCATTCCGGATCGCCGGTGTGCTCGGTAATGCCCCAGGCGTAAGCGCCGTCGCGGCGACGCGCCCGCTCCAGCATCAGCAGCGTGCGCAAGAACTGCGGCCGATCCTGTTCGCGGATGCGGTACTCCACCTGAATCATCACCGGGCCGCGATCGTTCTCAACCGGCGTGTTGACCAGCGGCTCCGGCCAATGGTTCGACGGCTGCAGATCGGCTTCGCCGGTCGGCAGACGCAGGCGATGGAACAGCAGCCCCGCCGCCAGCAGGCCGACGCCGCCGACCAGCAGCGTGGCGGGCACGCCCAGCTCCTGCGCCACCAGCCCCCACAGCAGGCTGCCCGCCGCCATCGCGCCGTTGAACACCATCAGGTAGATGGCCAGGCCGCGGCCGCGCACCCAGTTGGGCAGCACACCCTGCGCCGCGCCGTTGAGCGTGGTCAGCGCGATAATCCAGCCTGCGCCCAGCACCAACAGCAGCACCACCGCCAGCCACTGCGGCGGCGCCAGTGACAGAGCCGCCATCACCACGGCGGTGAGCACCGCCGCCAGCAGCACCAGCCCGTCGGCGTTGAGCCGCTGGCGCAGGCGCGGCAGCGCGATCGCCCCGAGGATCGCCCCGGCGCCTACCGCCCCCAGCAGAACACCGTAAAAGCCGGCGCTGCCGCCCAGCATGCGGCGCGCCACCAGCGGCAGCAGCGCCCAGACCGAGCTGGAGAAGGCGAAGAACACCGCCGCCCGCAGCAGCACCACGTGCAGCTCGCGGCTGGAACGGGCATAGCGCAGGCCGGCGCGGAAGGCGCCGAAGAAGTGTTCCGACAGGCCGCTGTCCTCGGCCTTCGGCCGCTTCCACCACAGCAGCGCCGCGATCACCAGCACATAGCTCATCACGTCCGCGCCGTAGGCCGCGCCGGCGCCGAAGCTGGCCAGCAGCAGGCCGCCGGCCGCCGGGCCGATGGAGCGGGCGATGTTGATGCCCAGCGAGTTCAGCGCCACGGCGTTTTTCAGCTCGGCGCGCGGCACCAGCTCCGGCACGATCGCCTGCCAGGTCGGCCCCATCAGCGCCGCGCCGATGCCGCCGACGAAGGTCAGCGCCAGCAGGTATTCCACCGTCAGCGCACCGGTCTGCGACAGCACCAGCAGGCTGCCGCTGACGCAGGCCAGCAGAATTTGCACGAAGATCAGAAAGCGCCGCCGATCGAGGATGTCCGACAGCACCCCGGCCGGGATCGCCAGCAGGAACACCGGCAGCGTGGCGGCGGTCTGCATCAGCGCCACCGCCGAAGGGTTGCTCGACAGATCGGTGATCAGCCACGAGCTGGCGACGTCGCGCATAAAGCTACCGACGTTGCCGAGCACCGTGGCGCCCCACAGCACCGCAAATAAGGGGATTTTCAGCGGCGCGAAGCCGCCCGCCGCCGCCTTGTTGTCCGCCTGTTCAGCCATCCGTTCGCTCCTTCAAATCGTTAAATGCCACCAGCAACAGCGCGCCGGCCAGCCCAAGGTGTTCAAAAAATCCGTTCATCATCTGGCCGCGTTCCGCCCCGTCGAACTGCCAGAACGGATTGGCCATCAGCGTCGCCATCAGGGTGAAACCGGCCAGCGCCAACGCGCCGAGCCAGCGGTAAAAGCCGCTCAGGATCAGCGCCGACGCCGCCAGTTCCAGCAGCGTCACCAGCACGGCGAACAGCGCCGCCGGCTGCAGGCCGAAATGGGTCATCTCGGCGATGGCGCCTTCGACGTTCAGCGCCTTGACCAATCCGCCCTGAATGTAGGCGGCGCAAATGGCGAGCAGCAGCAGCCAGCGCACCGCGGGCGCATGCAGCCGCTGCGCGCAGCGGGCGGCGATAGCAGTCAGGTTCATCGTGCCCCCTTAAAACGGCGAATTCTGGATAAAGGCCAGCAGATCGGCGTTGAAGCGATCGGGATCGACCTGCGCCAAGCCGTGAGCGCCGTCGGCGTAAACATTCAGCTCCGCCTGTTGCATAAGCTTAGCGGCTTTCAGCGCCGAGGCGCCGATCGGCACGATCCGATCGGCGTCGCCGTGTACCAACAGCGTCGGCCTGTCGATCGCCAGCAGATCGGCGGTGAAGTCCACTTCGGAGAACGCGCTCACGCCGTCGTACTGCCCTTTCATGCCGCCCTGCATGCCCATCAGCCAGAAGTGGTCGATCAGCCCCGCATTGCTCTCCACCTCGTCGCAGTGGAGACCGTAGAACGGCACCGCCAGATCTTTGAAGAACTGCGAGCGGTTGCCCGCCACGCCGCTGCGAATGCCGTCGAAGGCCGCCATCGGTGTGCCTTCCGGGTTGACCGGCGTTTGCAGCATCAGCGGCGGCACGGCGCCCACCAGCACCACTTTCGCCACCCGATCGCTGCCGTGGCGGCCGATGTAGCGCGCCACTTCGCCGCCGCCGATGGCGTGGCCGACCAGGATCAGATCGCGCAGATCCAGCGTTTCGATCAGCAGAGCCAGATCGTCGGCGTATTGGTTGATGTCGTTGCCGTGCCAGGTCTGATCGGAACGGCCGTGGCCGCGGCGATCGTGGGCGATCACCCGGAACCCGCTCTGGCCGAAAAACAGCAGCTGGTTGTCCCAGGCATCGGCGGACAGCGGCCAACCGTGGGAGAACAGGATCGGCTGGCCGCGGCCCCAATCCTTATAGAAAATGCGCGCGCCATCGGGCGCGGTGAGGATGCTCATGACGTGTTCCCCGCTCGGTATTGAATTGGATTTTGTACCGGGTAACAGTACGGCAGGCGCAAAGGCAGTGATAACGGAATAATTTTCGCATGATCGCGAGTTTTTTTGCTGAAGAGGCCGGCGTCGCCGCCGGCGCAAAACGTCAGATGTTTTCCAGATCGATACCGCGCGTTTTCGGGCCGAACAGCCCGATCACCAGCATCACGATCAGCATGCTGGCGACGATAAACGCGATCACCCCCAGCGAGCCGCCGTACTGCAGGATAATGCCGATGATAATGCTGCTGAACACCGTCGACAGCCGGCTGAAGGAGTAGCAAAAACCGACGGCGCGGGCGCGAATATGGGTCGGGAAGATCTCGGATTGATAGGAGTGGTAGCTGTAGGTCAGCCAGGCGTTGGACCAGGTGATGAAGAAGCCGCACAGGATCAGCCACAGCGGGTTGTTCTGCAGCGCGAACAGCGAGCCGAAGACCACCGTCACCAGGCAAGACAACACGATCTGCCACTTATTCTCCATCTTGTCGGCGTAGAAGCTGCACAGCAGCGAGCCCAGCGGGTAGGCCAGCGTGATGAAGAAAGCGTACAGCAGGCTGTGGGTGACCGATGCGCCCTTGCCCGACAGCAGCGCAGGCAACCAGTTGCCGAAGCCGAAGAAGCCGATGGCCTGAAAGAAATTCATCACCACCAGCATCAGCGTGCGATCGCGATACTGCGGCGCCCAGATGTCGCGAAAGCGGCCGCGCAGCGGTGCCCCCTCGGCATCGTCCACCGGGCGCGACGGGAAGTCCGTAGCCGCCACGCCGCAGCGCCGTTCCATATCCCGCATCACCTGCCGGGCCTGCACATAGCGCCGCTGCTGCACCAGCCAGCGCGGCGACTCCGGCAGCCCCTTGCGCACCAGCCAGATCACCAGCGAGGCCAGCGCGCCGGCGATCACTACATAGCGCCAGCCGCTCAGGCCCCAAATCGTCTGCGGCACCAGCCACCAGGACATCAGCGCCACCGCCGGCACCGACAGGAACTGCACGAAGAACGCGAAGGCGAAAGCCCGGGTGCGCAGATGCGCGGGCACCCACTCCGTCAGGTAGGTATCGATGGTCACCAGCTCAATGCCAAGCCCGACGCCCACCAGAAAGCGCAGAAAGATCACCCACTCCGCCTGCTGTTGAAACGCCAGCAGCAGCGAGAAGGCGCCATACCAGATCAGGGCGAACATGAAGGTGGCGCGGCGGCCGAAGCGATCGGCGTACGGGCTCAGCAGGCTGGCGCCGACGAACAGGCCAAGAAAGGTGGCGGAGGCGAAGGCCGCCTGGTCCGACACGCCGAAGACGCCCTGCGCGCCGGTGTGGAAAATGCCGTCGGCGATAAGGCCGGTGCTGATATAGCCGGTCTGGAACAGATCGTAGAGTTCGAAAAAGCCGCCCAGCGACAGCAGAATGATAAAGCGCCACAGGCCGGCCGACGCGGGCAAGGCGTCGATTCTGGCCGCCAAATCCCGCGCATGGATCGGCGACGCCGCTACAGAGTCACTCACCGTTAACCTCGCATTAACATTTTTGATGACTTTCTATGCTAGCGAAGCGGCGTCGGAGTTAAATTTTTAATTAGCAGACTATGAAAAAAAGTTAAGCATAAAACGCTGCAGCAGCCTGTTTTATAGCAGGAAAGTGCAACGCGGGATGCCGCTGCGGCATCCCGAATCGGTGGCTTAACGGCTGGGGTGCTGCTGCAGCCGTTCGCTGCGGTAGAAGCTCAGCAGGCACCAGCCGAGGGCGATCAGCGCCAGCGGCGCGGCGACGAAGCCGATGTTGCCCATGCCCAGATGCAGGCTTACCTGGTTGCCCAGCAGCGCGCCGCTGCCGATGCCGAAGTTGTACAGGCCGGAGAAGATCGCCATCGCCACGTCGGTGGCGTCCGGCGCCAGGCTCAGCACTTTGGCCTGCATCGACAGGCCGATGGCCATGATCGCCATGCCCCAGAAGATGCACAGCACCGTCAGGTGGCTTTCGCTGCCGGCGGCCGGCAACAACAGCAGCAGGCTCAAGGCCAGCAGCGCGATGGCGCCGATAAAGAAGCCGGAAGGAAAACGCTCGCTGTAGCGGCTGAACAGCAGGCTGCCGACGATGCCGGCGGCGCCGAACAGCAGCAGCATCAGCGTGGTGAAGTTCTCCGACAGCCCGGCCACGGTCTGGATAAACGGCTCGATGTAGCTGTAGGCGGTGAAGTGCGCCGTCACCACGATGACGGTCAGCATGTACAGCGCCAGCAGCGCCGGGCGTTTGAACAGCAGCGGCACGCTGGCCAGCGAACCGGAGTGCTCGCTTTTCAGCACCGGCAGCAGGCGCCACAGCAGCACCAGCGCCAGGGTGGCGCACACCGCGATGCCGATAAAGGTCATGCGCCAGCCGAGCAGCTGCCCCACCACCCGCCCGAGCGGCAGCCCGAGCACCATCGCCAGCGCGGTGCCGCCCGCCAGCAGGCTCAGCGCCTGGGCTTTCTTGCCCGGCGGCGCCACGCGGATCGCCAGCGAAGCGGTGATCGACCAGAACACCGAGTGCGCCAGCGCCACGCCGGCACGCGAGATGACCAGCGTGGTGAAGTTCCAGGCCACGGCGGTCAGCACGTGGCTGGCGATAAACAGCATGAACACGCCGATCAGCAGCTTGCGGCGCTCAATTTTGCTGGTCAGCAGCATGCACGCCAATGAGGCGGCGGCGACGATCCAGGCGTAGATGGTGATGATCAGGCCCACCTGTTCGGTTTGCATCGAGAAGCTGGCGGCGATGTCGCTCAGCAGACCGACCGGAATAAATTCGGTGGTGTTGAAGATAAAGGCCGAGACGGCGAGGATAACCACGCGCAACCAGGCGGTTGAGCGCGAAACGGCAGCGTGTTCCATGGTAAACAAAATCCGGACAGGTGCGGGCAAGTAGCGATATTTTAACCAACCGGCCCGCTAAATGCGATACGCGTCACACTTTAATTGTGTGGTTTTTTTCGCCGCATTTCGACACATTCGCAGACACACGGTTGCACAAATGCTGTGCTAATCTATTGAAGCGTACCAATTTTTCCTGCCGCTCTTCCCCTCCGGCCGCCGCAGACGACGCGCCGCGCCGAAGAACCGCGCGCAGTGTCCATTTGGCGTTTTCTGAGGCGAGGTCATTATGTCCGCGATTTATGATTGGTCCGTGCTCGCATTGCGCAATGTTTACGATCGCCGCATTCAGGGCAAGCCGGTGCTCGACAGCGCCGCGCTGTTCCCCGACGCCGAACGTTTCACCGCCCAATGGCGGCAGATCCGCGAAGAGGCGCTGACCGTAGCCCACGATCTGCACAATATTCCCCGCTTTCACGAGATCATGATCCAGCAGGCGTCGATTTCCGCCAACGACGCGCGCGACTGGCGCATGTTCATCATGAAGGCCTACGGCCAGCCAATCGCCCGCAACCTGGCGCGCTGCCCGACGCTGGCGGCGCTGATCGCCTCGTCGCCGGACGTGCTGTCCGCCTCGCTCTCTTTCCTGGCGCCCGGCAAGCAGGTGCCGCCCCACCGCGGGCCGTTTCGCGGCATTCTGCGCGGCTATCTGGTGCTGGACATGCCCAAACGCGCCGACGGCGCGCCGGCGGCGGTGCTGAAAGTGGACGGCCGCGAATACCGGCTGCACGAGGGGGAGTTCATGCTGTGGGACGACACCTTCGAACACGAAGTGTGGAACGACAGCCCGCAGGTGCGCACCGTGCTGCTGCTGGACATCCGCCGCCGCGACATGCCCGGCGGGCTGCGGCTGCTCTCCAGCGCCATCATCGCCCTGGTGCGGCTGAACGTGCGCTGGATGCAGAAACAGTTCTGACTGCGGCGCTCAGGCGCTTAACCGTCCTGAGAGGTCGGGCATTGCTGCGCCAGCCACTGCTCGGTGGTGGTGGTGGCTATGCCCTGGCGCGCATTGAAGGTTTTCGCCTTATCCCAGGCCACGCCGTCGGGCCGGGCGAAAGCCAGCCGGTATTTGGCGCCGACGTCACGCGGATGGTTCCGCGCCTCCTCCTGCAGCCGCTCTTTGTCCAACAGGACTCTGTTGACCTCTACGCCCCAGTGCGCCTGCATGACATCGGCAAGCTCGCGGTAGGTCAGCGTGTCCCCGGCGATATAGACCACCTGGTTGCGAAACGCGGGCCGATGGAAAAAAATCGCGGCCGTCAGCCGGCCAATGTCCTCGGGGGTGGTCAGCGTCACCGCGTAGCCCCAGTCGCCCAGCGCGCGCACCGTTTTGGTTGCCGCATCCACCACGCCAAAACCCGAGTCAAACAGGTAGCTGGTGAAAATACCCGTGGAAACAATCACCCACTCCGTCGCCTTCTGCGCACGCAGCAGATGGCGCACTTCGAGCTGTTCATCCCACACCTGTTGCCCGCTGCCTGTGCCGACAACATCGTAGTCCACGCCGAACTGCCACGGGAAGTAACGCGCCACGCCCGCCTGCAAAACGGCCCAGGTGATCTTTATCTGCGTGCCCGCCCCGCCGACAAAGCCGCTGCAGTTGATCACCGCGTCAAAGCAACGCAGCAGCGCGCTCAGCTCATCCACGCTGTTTTGCTGCAGATCGCCTTCCACTACAGCGATACCGAGCCGCGCCAGCGCATCCCGCCGCGCCCGATGCGGGCCGGTGACGGCGCGAGCGGCCTCCGGCCGGAGGAGCACGCTGATTTTTAAAGCGTGGTGTAACCGGGCCTGCCGGCTCATCGCGCGCAATACCGGCAGCCCCAGTTCACCGGCGCCGAGTATGAGCACGGTATTGATGGATGGATTTGTGGATTTCATTCTTGCCTCCTGTCTTGACACTGCGTCATCCTGACAGCTGACAAAAACGGGTTCAATTAGGTACACGCGTGATACTGGAGATGAATATGACGAGCGATCGGGAAGCGCTGTTGCAATTTTCGCAGGCGTTCTGTGAAGAATTGAGCGACGACGATGAAGGGTTGAAGCGTGAGGTCCTCGCGCATGCAGGCAACCGTTGGTCGCTGGGGGTATTGCATATCCTGAGCACCCACGGGCCGCTGCGCCACGGCGAAATAGGCCGCCAATTAGCGGGCGTGACGCAGAGAATGCTGACGCGGACGCTGCGCCATCTCGAGCGGGACGGGTTGATATCGCGCTGCGATTATCAGGAAAAGCTGCCCCGCGTGGTTTACACCATCACCGACGCGGGGGAAGAGATGCTGCTCAACATGCTGCCGCTCTGGTCGTGGATTATCGCCTCCGCCGATGCCTTCAGGGCGGCCCGCTCGCACTACGATGATCAAGAACGTCACGCCACCGAGAGATGACTGCGGGCCTCCCTGCCCGTGGGCGGCGTTCAGCCGCCGCCCAGATAGGCCTTTCTCACCTCCGGATCGTTCAACAGCTCCTGGCCGCTGCCGGTGAGGCGGATCTGGCCGTTGACCATCACATAACCGCGATCGGACAGCTTCAGCGCGTGGTTGGCGTTCTGCTCCACCAGAAACAGCGTCATGCCGCTGCGGGTCAGCTCGCGCAGCACGCCGAAGATCTGCCGCACCACGATCGGCGCCAGCCCCAGGCTCGGCTCGTCCAACAGCAGCAGCTTCGGCCGGCTCATCAGCGCGCGGGCGATCGCCAGCATCTGCTGCTCGCCGCCGGACAGGGTCATCGCCCGCTGGTTGCGCCGTTCCTTGAGGCGCGGAAACAGCTCGAACATGCGCTGCAGATCCTCCGCCAGATAGCGGTTGCCGACGGTGATGGTGCCCATCAGCAGGTTCTCCTCCACGCTCATGTCCGGAAAGATGCGCCGCCCTTCCGGCGCTTGCGCGATGCCGCCGGCCGCCACGTAGTGCGTGGAGCGGCGGCTGATGTCCTCGCCGCCAAACAGGATCTGCCCGCCGGCGATGCGCGGCTGGCCGAAGATCGACATCAACAGCGTGGACTTGCCCGCGCCGTTGGCGCCGATCAGCGCCACCGTCTCTCCGGCGTTGACCTGCAGCGACACCTTGCGCAGCGCCTGGATCGGCCCATAAAACACGTCCACTTCGCGAAATTCCAGCATCGCTTCGCTCATCCCGCCAGCTCCTCTTCGTCCGCGCCCAGGTAGGCGGCGATCACCGCCTCGTTGTGCTGGATCTCCTGCGGCGTGCCGCGGGCGATCACGTCGCCGTGATCGAGCACGATCACCCGATCGGAGATCTCCATCACCATGCCCATGTCATGCTCGATCAGCAGCACCGTGATGCCGTGATGCTGGCGCAGGAAACGGATGATGCGGCTCAGCGTGGCCGTTTCCACCGGGTTCAGCCCGGCGGCCGGCTCGTCGAGACAGATCATCTCCGGCGCGGTGCACATGGCGCGCGCGATCTCCAGCCGCCGCTGCTGGCCGTAGGACATCTCCCCCGCCAGCCGGTTGGCACAGTCCACCAGATCCACCACCTCCAGCCAGTAGAAGGCGTGATCCAGCGCGGCGCTCTCCGCCCGGCGGTAGCCCGGCATGTTCAGCACCCCGGCGATCAAGTTGCGGTTGCTCTGCATGTGCTGCGCCACCAGCAGGTTCTCGACTACCGACATTTCGCGGAACAGGCGGATATTCTGGAAGGTGCGCGCCAGCCCGGCGCGGTTGACCAAATGAGTGCCGCCGAACATCTTGTAATAGAGGCGCGAGCCGAGCCGCTTCGGGCGTATCCAGTCGCCGGCGCGAAACTTCTGCCCCAGCACCTGGATCACGTCGGTCGGCCGCTTATGGGTATTGAGCAGGATCGCGCCGCCGCTGGCGCGGTAAAAGCCGGTCAGGCAGTTGAACACCGTGGTCTTGCCGGCGCCGTTGGGGCCGATCAGGGCGGTGATGGAGCCGCGCTCTACCTCCAGATTGACGTCGTTCAGCGCCTTGATGCCGCCAAAGCGCATCATCAGGTGCTCCACCCGTAAAATGGCGTCGCTCATGGCGCCACCCCCTTGCGCTCGGCGAAGCTGGCGCGGCTGATGCGCACCAGCCCGCGCGGCCGCCAGATCATCATCGCCACCATCAGCATGCCGAACAGCAGCACCCGGTATTCGGCGAAGCTGCGCAGCAGCTCCGGCGCCACCGTCAGCACGAAGGCCGCCAGCACCACGCCGAGGGTGGAGCCCATGCCGCCCAGCACCACGATCGCCAGGATCAGCGCCGACTCGAAGAAGGTGAACGAGGTCGGGTTGACGAAGCCCTGATAGGTGGCGAAAAACACCCCCGCCAGCCCGGCGGTGGAGGCGCCCAGCATAAAGGCCGACAGCTTCACCAGCACGTGGTTCAGCCCGAGAGAGCGACAGGCGATCTCATCCTCGCGCAGCGCCTCCCAGGCGCGGCCGATCGGCATGCGCGTCAGCCGGTGCTTGATGTACAGCACCAGCAGCACCACCAAAAACAGCACCGCGTAGATGAAAATGAACTTGAGGTTGGGGTTGTAATCGATGCCGAGAAACTCGTGGATCGGCACCCCGCCGTCTTTGGCGCGGCGGCCGAACTCCAGGCCGAACACCGTCGGCGCCGGCACCGAGACGCCGTTCGGCCCGCCGGTGAGCGACATCCAGTTGTTCAGCACCAGCCGGATGATCTCGCCGAACCCCAGCGTGACGATCGCCAGGTAGTCGCCGTGCATGCGCAGCACCGGAAAGCCCAGCAGCGCGCCGGCCAGCGCCGCCATCAGCGCCCCCAGCGGCAGCATCGCCCAGAAGCCCAGCCCGAGGTACTGATAGCCCAGCGCCAGCCCGTAGGCGCCGATGGCGTAAAACGCCACGTACCCCAGATCGAGCAGCCCCGCCAGCCCGACCACGATGTTCAGCCCCAGGCCGAGCAGCACATAGATCAGGCCGAGGATCGCCACCGTCAGCAGGTATTTGGTGGCGACGAACGGGAACAGCAGCGCGATCGCCGCCATCAGCGGCAGGAGCCAGCGCAGGTTGGATTTATAGCCCAGCGGCCGCACGTAGACGCCGTCGTTGCCGCCGTCGAAGCGCGCCAGCACCCTGCGCCCCGGCGCGGTTTGCAGGAACAGGCTCAGCAGCAGCCGCCCGGCCATCACCGCGACGATAATCCACACCAGCCGGTGCGGTTCGAAGTTAAAGCTGTAGCCGTTCAGCACGATGCCGACGATCGGCCCGAACACGATCAGGGCGATCAGCCCGGCCAAGACGGCGTCCAGCAGGCTGCGTTTAACGTCCAGCCCGCCGTGGATCACGGATTGCGACATGGCGTTCTCCTTAAACCTTGGCGATCAGCGGCCGGCCGAGCAGGCCCTGCGGACGGAAGATCAGGATCGCCACCAGCAACCCGAAGGAGAACACGTCCTTGTAATCCGAGTTCACCATGCCGGCGAACTGCGCCTCCGCCACCCCGAGCAGCAGCCCGCCCAGCATGGCGCCCGGCAGCGAGCCGATGCCGCCCAGCACCGCGGCGGTGAAGGCCTTGATGCCGATGATAAAGCCGACGTAAAAATCGAAGGTGCCGTAGTTCATGGTGATCAGCACCCCGGCCAGCCCGGCCATGGCGGCGCCGATCACGAACACCAGCGAGATCACCCGATCGGTATTGATGCCGAGAATCGAAGCCATTTTGCGATCCTGCTGGGTGGCGCGGCAGATGCGCCCCAGCCGGGTGCGCTGAATGATGTAGGTGAGGATCGCCATGCCGAGCAGCGACGCTACCAGAATAAACACTTTGGTGTAGGTGATTTGCACCACGCCGCCGTCGAACTCCAGGCGGAACACGCCGCTCAGCAGCGTTGGGATGCCCTGCTGGCGCGGCCCTTGGCTTATCTGCGCGTAGTTTTGCAGGATTAACGACATGCCTATGGCGGAGATCAGCGGCGCCAGGCGGGTGGAGTTGCGCAGCGGCTTGTAGGCGATACGCTCGATCACCCAGCCGTACACCCCGGTGATGACGATGGTGAACACCAGCGTGCCGAGGATCAGCAGCGGGAACGAGTGCAGCCCGAAGAACGACAGCAGCGCCAAACCGATGGCGCACAGGTAGGCGGAGATCATGTACACCTCGCCGTGGGCGAAGTTGATCATGCCGATGATGCCGTAAACCATGGTGTAGCCGATGGCGATCAGGCCATACACCGCACCGAGGGTCAGGCCGTTGATCAGCTGTTGCAGAAAGAATACATCCATAATGAGCAGTCTCGCCTGGTAAGGCCGCCAACGCAGTCCGACGCGGCCCAAAGGTCATCGCGGAACGGGCTCGCCAGAGCGGCGAGCCCGTCGGTCATAGGGTTACAACTTCAAGGTTCGGCCGTTTACAGCTGGTGATATTTGCCCTTGTCATCCCATTGGTAGACCACGTAGTCCGAGACCTTCAGGTCGCCCTTCTGGTCCCAGGCTTTTTTGCCCATCACGGTGTCAACGTCGTGCGACTTCAGCCACTCGGCGGCCTTGGCGCTGTCTTTGCCGCCGGTGGCGTTAAAGGCGGCGGCGATCGCCTGGATCGAGGCGTAGGAGTAGAGGGTGTACCCTTCCGGCTCAAAGCCGCTGGCGCGGAACTTGGCGATCACCGCCTTGCCTTCCGGGATCTGACGCGGATCGTTGCCGAAGGTCATCAGCACGCCGTTGGTATACTGCGGCCCGCCGGCAGCGGTCACCAGTTCTTCGGTCACCACGCAGTCGCCGGAGAAGAACTTGGCGGTCACGCCCTGCTCGCGCATCTGGCGCACCAGCGGCCCGGCTTCCGGATGGCAGCCGCCGAAGTAGACCACGTCCGGCTTGACCGAGGCGATCTTGGTCACCAGCGCGTTGAAGTCTTTCTCGCCGCGCGACAGCCCCTCATACAGCACTTCCTTGACCCCGCGCTTGTTCATCGCCGCCTTCGCCGCGTCCGCCAGCCCCTGGCCATAGGTGTCTTTATCGTGGATCACCGCGATGCGCTTGGCCTTCAGGGTGTCCAGCATGTAGTTGGTGGCGATCACGCCCTGCTGATCGTCGCGCCCGCACATACGGAACATGGTCTTCATGCCGCGCTCGGTGATCTGCGGGTTGGTGGAGCCGGGGGTGATGGCAATGATGCCGGCCTCGTCATACACCTCGGAGGCGGGCATGGTGGAAGAGGAGCAGAAGTGGCCGACCACCGCCGAGACCTTTTCCTGATCCACCAGCCGGTTGGCGACCGCGACCGCCTGTTTCGGTTCGCAGGCGTCATCTCCCTGCACCAGCTTGATTTTTTCCCCTTTGATGCCGCCGGCGGCGTTGATGTCCGCCGCCGCCTGAGAAGCGCCGCGCCAATACTGATCGCCGTAGGTGGCGTTAGGCCCGGAGAACGGCCCGGCGACGCCGATGACGATATCGGCCTGCGCGGAAAACGCCGTACCTAAACAACCGATGAGCAAAGCAGCGAGCGGACTTTTTATCAATTTCGATGACATTGTTATCTTCCTCAGCACTGGTGTAGCGGAACGCCCTGGGGCGCGGAACTTTCACTTTATGTGTAGACGGGGAAAATAATTTTCTTGAGAGCGCAGTCGCATTCCCCAAAAATGGGTAAGCAAAAATCCAGCCATTGTGACGACGAATACATATTATTTGCTTATTCATCCTACATATCAGTTGCGGCGCGGCGTTTGACGGGGTTAACGGGGGATAAGCCGTACGGCTAAGAGGGAAGGTGCAGGATAGCGAGAGTGACCCTGCACCATCGCCGTGCAACGGCTTGTGCAAACGACGTCAAAACGATTTGGGATGCAAAAATCAGCGCATAGCGATGGAAAATGCCGAAAAACAGCGCAAGGTGCTCATTCCCTCAGCAAACGCGCTTTTTTTGCAGTTTAGCGCTTTGACAAACCCCAGGCGCCCCGCTATTATTCGCCCCGTTCCAACGATTCCTCTGTAGTTCAGTCGGTAGAACGGCGGACTGTTAATCCGTATGTCACTGGTTCGAGTCCAGTCAGAGGAGCCATTTTCCTGTTTTCATGCATCCTTACGAATCCTTTTCTGATGTTGATTCAAGAGGTTAGCGTGAAAAGTCTTCCTGGTGCATTTTGATTTTACCCTCCGCATCGGGAAAAATTGGTGGTCAAATCTGGGGTCAGGTTAGTTCGATAATGAAGTGCCCCCCATATGTCCCTTACCGATGCGAAAATTCGCACTCTCAAACCTTCTGATAAACCCTTTAAAGTCTCCGATTCCCACGGTCTGTATCTTCTGGTCAAACCCGGAGGTTCACGTCACTGGTATCTCAAATATCGCATAAACGGTAAAGAATCCCGCATTGCATTGGGTGCCTATCCTGCCGTCTCCCTCTCTGATGCCCGCCATCAGCGCGAAGGTATCCGTAAAATGCTGGCGCTGAACATCAACCCGACACAGCAACGCGCTGCTGAACGCGGACCCTCCACACCGGATAAAGTGTTTAAAACCGTGGCGCTGGCATGGCATAAAAGCAATAAGAAATGGTCGCAGAACACCGCCGACCGTTTGCTCGCCAGCATGAACAGGCATATCTTTCCAGTCATCGGGCATCTGTCAGTTTTAGAGCTTAAACCCCGACATTTCATTGAGCTGCTGAAAGGGGTTGCGGGAAAGGGCCTGCTGGAAGTCGCGTCCCGCACGCGGCAGCACCTCAGTAACATCATGCGTCATGCTATACATCAGGGGTTAATCGACAGCAACCCGGCGGCAAACCTTGACGGCGTGACGACACCTCCCGTCAGACGCCACTATCCCGCCCTGCCGCTGGAACGGCTTCCTGAGTTGCTCGAAAGGGTTGAAGGTTATCATCGGGGCCGCGAACTTACCCGGCTTGCCGTCCTGCTGACGCTGCATCTGTTCATTCGCTCCAGTGAATTACGTTTCACCCGCTGGTGGGAGATTGATTTCAGAAACCGGGTCTGGACAATTCCTGCCACTCGCGAGACCATTGCTGGTGTGTTATTCCGGGCGCGGTGCCAAAATGCGCACCCCACATATTGTGCCACTACAGGAATCCGGTTTATGGTCGCAGGATGCGGTGGAGCGTCAGATGAGCCATCAGGAGCGCAACACCGTACGCCTGGCTTACATTCATAAGGCTGAGCATCTGGAAGCCCGTAAGGCAATGATGCAGTGGTGGTCGGATTATCTGGATACCTGCCGGGAAGCATATGTGCCGCCGTATATCCAGGGTCAAAGTGGCGTAATGCATCGGGCATAATAAGATCATGAGAAAAGCCGTATCAGCCTGTGCTGGCACGGCATTATTCATTTATCGGCCACCTGCACACCTGCAGTCCAACAAAGCGAAGTTTGTTGCCCGCTTTGCGGATGAATTTCAGGCGTCCGACAGTTTTCATACCGCTGAAGTTCTAGATCGCCACCTGACGGCGGAAGACCATTCACTTAATGTATTTGTTCAGGTCAATACATCGCGCGACCCCAGTAAGTACGGGATGGAACCTGAAAAACTTGATGCCTTAATTCGCAAACTCCGTCCCTTTAAGAACCGGCGAGTGGAACAGGTTCAGCACGCTATTGCCAGCGGGTTGCAGTTCGCTCGTTGATCTCGACGGAAACTCATGAGTAAGCGTCAGACACCTGGTGCTGAATGGCCAGGTGTCTGGTGAAGTTATGATTAAAAATCCCAACTCAGCTTCGCTATCACGGCACGCTCAGCCCCATAGAAACAGCCCTGAGATTCGGTAAAGCAGCTGGTGATGTACTTACGATCGGTAAGGTTTTGCGCGGTGACCTGCACCTTTCCACCTTTTAGGTTGGAAGTCAGATGTCCCAGATCGAAATGCACTTCGGCATCCATCACGCCATAGCCAGCGGTGCTGAACTGGTTCTCCATGGTGCCGCCTTTGGTACCATTGCTGAAACGTCCCCCCACACCTGCACCAAACCCGGAAGCAAAGCTGGACTCCGGCGCTTCCCAGTTGACCCACAACGAACCGAAACGGGTAGGTATACGCAGTGGGGTGCGCCCAACGACATCGCGATTGCTGTCCTGGGTATATTCCACATTCTGCCAGGTCATGGATCCGATGATGCTGAACTGGTCAGTCAGTTGGCCACGCGCTTCTAACTCAATGCCGCGGGAACGAATCTTCCCGCCCTGTACCGAGTAGTTGATGTTGTTGGGATCAGTGGTCAGGACTTTGTCCTGGGTAAGATTAAAGGCGGCAATAGAGAATAACGCTGGCAAATATTTGGGCTGATACTTAATACCTGCCTCATACAACTCGCCGTGCGAGGGATCAAACGCGTTCCCGCTGCTGTCCACAGAGTTGATCGGCTGGAATGATTGAGCGTATGTGAAATACGGAGCAATACCGCTATCAAACAGATAATTGACGCCGGCACGCCAGGTTGTGGCTTCATCACGCTGTTTGGTATCCGCGCTGTAACCCATTAAGTCAGTGGTACGCACGCTTGACCAGTCATGACGCACCCCCACCGTGGCGCGCCATTTTTCATAGCTCAGTTGATCCTGAGCATACAAACCGGTCTGTGTATTCATCAGCCGCGTATCCTGATAGTTCTCAGGCGTGCCGTAGGTGGCCTGGCCATAAACCGGGTTGTAGATATCCAGCGTGGGGACATCATAAGAAGCGGCGTAATTGCCGTGCCCGGTAAAGCGATCCCAGCTCATGCCAACCAGAAGTTGATGATCAATATCCGCCGTAGTGAAATGTCCGTGCAGCTGATTGTCGAGATTGATGGTATTGAAATGCTCGTCAGATGCGGCGATTGATCGGTTGATGGTACGCATATCGTCCTGCAATCCGGCAAAAATCACCGCGTTATATTTTGATGTCATCTGACTGTAGCGACCATTCAGGGTGACATCCCAGTCATCATTAAAGTAGTGTTCTGCGCTATAGCCAACAGCGGCCTGCTTACGCGAAAAGGTATTGTGATCCGGCTCGCCTGGATAAGCGTCTGTCGGTAATTTACCGTTAGGATTGTATTTGGCCGTACCGGCAACAGGCAGGGAAGTCTGGGCTGCCATTTTAGGATCATTTTGCGCACGCGCATAAATCGTGAGCTTGTTATAGTAGTCAGGCTGAAAAGTAATGGAAGGCGCTAACGCCCAGCGCCGCATTTCGGTGCCCCGCTCCTGACCTTCTTTGGTAGTTGCCGTCCCGACCACGCGGTAAAGTATCGTGCCGTCATCATTGACTTTTCCGCCAAAATCGAAAGAGCCGCGCTGATACTGATGATTTCCTCCTTCCAGCTCAACATGGCGAATGGTCTTCGCAGTGGGCAGTTTACTCTGCATCGCGATAATTCCACCCGGACTGGCCAGGCCATACAGCACAGAAGCCGGGCCACGCACCACGGTAATATCCTCCAGCAGGAAGGGATCAACCTGTTGATAGCCATAAACTATCCCGTTGTTCATGCGCAATCCGTCGAGAAACTGATCGTTAAATCCGGTGGAGCCGTAATTGAATCCGCGAATTGAGAACTGGTCAAACGCACTCACCCCACCCCATTGCTCCGCCGCCACGCCTGGTGTGTAACGCAGCGCTTCATTTAAAGAGCGAACGTTCTGCATATCCATCTGTTGACGAGTAATCACTGAGATCGACTGCGGCGTTTCCAGTAATGGCGTATCACTTTTGGTTGCGCTCTGACTGTGTGTTGCGACCAATCCACTGCTGTCGGCAGATTCGGCGACGACATTTATCGTCTCTTCTGCACTGGCCTGCGATGCCACCATGATTGCCATCAAGGCCAAGCTGAGTGGTTTCAGCGATGGCCATTTCTGTGCCCTGTTTTGCATAAGGCCCAAACTCCCTAAAAGGTGAAATGATAATTATTTGCAATGTTATAACATATCAATAAAAGCACAATCATCTATTCTGCTTTTTTTGTTGTCAGTACCGGGGGAAGAATGAATGGCACTCGATTTTGCTGTGAGTGCCTGAAGAGAAAGGATTACCTGTCGAGGGCGTGATGCTGAGCCTCAATTAATGCCCGATAACGTCCCTCCTTTATGGCCATTAAGCTGGCGTGGTCGCCACACTCAACGCAACGGCCTTGCTCAATAAAGGCAATTTGGTCAGCTGCGCGAATGGTGGATAAACGATGCGCCACAATCACCACCGTTTTATCCGCCACCAGTGCGTCTATCGCTTGCTGCACATGATATTCCGATTCGCTGTCCAGCGATGACGTAGGCTCGTCCAGTAACACGACCGGAGCATCTTTAAGAATAGCGCGCGCAATCGCCACCCTCTGGCGTTCTCCACCCGACAACGCCCCCCCCGCTTCACCCGCCCGTGTCTCATAACCCTGCGGCAGACTTTCAATGACGTGGTGAATATGCGCTTTACGTGCAGCGTTGATGATCTCCTCCTGCGTGGCGTGCGGTTTACCTAACGCGATGTTATTCGCCAGCGTATCGTCCATCAGCCACACATCCTGAAACACCACCGAAACCTGTGCTAAAAGCTGATCGGGGGGGATATGCTTTAATTCCGCGCCTCCCAACGTGATAGTGCCCTGCTGTGGATCGGCAAAGCGACTCATCAATCGGGTTAGCGTGGTTTTCCCCCCGCCCGAAGGACCGACCAACGCCGTCAGGGATTTTTCTGCAATGTGTAGCGTCACATCCTGGAGTGCAGGTTTTTCCTGCTGCTGATAGTGAAAACTGACATTGTTGAGCGTAATCGCAAAGTGCTGTGGTTGATGGAGTGGCAGTTCAGTGACCAGATCCGCTTCATTGAGCACCGCATTCACCCGCTGCAACGCCGCGTCCGCTAGTTCAAACAGGCGCACCATGGAAAGTCCCAATGTCAGAGGCTCTACCATTTGCGCTACCAGCACCGTCAGGCAGAGCAGTGATGCCAGCGGCAACTGTTGCGTTGCGCATAACCCCATCCCCAACGCGACGGTAGCCACCAGAGTGAGCTGTATGATCAGTTGTGCTTTGGCAATCAGCCGTGCAGTATTGCCGCTTTGATGCTGCACCTGATGCTGGTGAGCAAAAACCCCGCGTAAACAAGGCGCGTTCAGGCCAGATCGGCCGCTGGCACGTAACATCGCCTGAGCCTGCACATACTCAACAATGGCTGCGCTGGCTGCCGCATCCACTTCATCAATGCGCAGAAAATCCTGATTGGCATCACGTTGTGCCCGCCGTATCAGCGGCACGATGAGCCCTGTTCCCGCCAGCAGCAGCGCCCCCAGACGCCAGTCCAGCGTGAAGATCAACACCAGCACCACCGCAGGTACCACCACCAGTTGAATCGCCAGCGTAGCCAGTGAAGAGAGCGCCGTTGCCGCAAAGGTGACGTTATTGCCAAGAATCGTTGCCAGATCGCCGCTTTTTCGCCGTGCCAACTGCTCCAGCGGCATGGCACGCAAGCGATGTGCCAGCCGCTGACGCATGGCCTCCGTCACGCGATGCCAGTAGTCATAGACAAAAGCCATTTCACGCCAGCGCACCATGCCTTCAAGCAGCAGCAAAACAATGAGCACCACTAGCCAGCTCAGGATGTCACGCACGGGCAGTGCGCCCGGTGTTAATACGAGCGAAAACAGCGGCAGTGTGATAATCCAGCCCGCGGCTTGCAACATCGCCGCCACCACCGCACACGCTAACGTTCGGCGAAATGGCGCAGCGAACTCCCCTGCCACCGCAATCATGTTGTGATAAATGCGCATCATACTTCTCCCTCGCGCTTTAACGTCCACTGACTGGCAAGCTGATAGTGCTGCCACAGACGCGCGTAATAACCGCCCTGCTTCAGCAAGTCAGCATGACGGCCTTGCTCAGCCACTCTGCCTTCGTGCATCACCACAATCACATCCGCGTCAATGACCGTCTGCAAACGATGAGCAATAGTGATCACAATGCGATCCGGCGCGAGTTGCGCCAGTGCCTGCTGAATATGCCTTTCGTTGTGTGCATCGAGATAAGAAGTTGCTTCATCCATCACCAGCACGGGCGCATTGCTCAGCAGTGCGCGGGCCAGGGTCACACGCTGACGCTGGCCGCCCGATAACGAGCTCCCTCGCTCACCGATCTGCGTGTTTAATCCTTGTGGCAGTGCCGAAACGATCTCGCTCACCCCCGTCGCGGCCATAACTTGCTGCAACGCTGCATCACTGGCTTCGGGCGCAGCCAGTCGTAAATTTTCCTCCAGCGTGCCACTGATAAGAAACGGCTCCTGTAATACCAGCGCCATCTGCTTCAACAACACATCACTGCGCATCTGGCGGATATCGCTCCCCCCCAGCGTAATGCTACCCTCTGTCACGTCATAAAAACGCGGGATCAGGCGCGCCAGCGTCGATTTTCCCGAACCGGAAGCCCCGACAATGGCACAGCGTGTTCCCGCTGCGAGCGTTAATGACACGTCGCTGAGTGCAGGCTGCGGCTGATCCGGGTAGTGAAAACTGACCTTGTTCAGGCTGAGTGCGTGTCCTTGCGGTTGCTGCGGATGTAGTGGCTCTGGCAGCACGTCCTGCCGCAGCACCTCTTCAATGCGGCCTGAGGCCGCGCCAGCGTCATTCAGATAGTTAGCCAGGTGCACTAACGGTTCGAGCGCTTTGATGGGTAACGTACCCAACATCAACGCCAGCAGCCACTGCGCCAGGGTAACCTGCCCGGCTTGATACAGCACAAAACCTGCTATCATCAGCACCGCAGCCGTCGGTAACGCGGCACCTGCCAGACGATTGATTTTCCAGGGCACTTTGCTGCCTGCCATCCAGGTTTCCACCGCCGACGTAAACTGTTGCAGCCGCGCGTTAAAGCGCCGCCAACCCGCGGCGCCATTATCAAAGGTACGCATAACCGCCATACCCTGCACCAGTTCAATCACCCCGGCATTGACTGACTCACTGGCCTCATTGTATCGGTTGCGTTGCTGGGGATTTTCACGCGCCATCATTGCCATACACACGAGATTTATCGGCAAAAACAGCAACGCCACCAGCGCCAGCCGCCACTGCACCAGCGCCAGCACCAGCAGCGCGGCCAGCGGTTGACTCAGACTGGCACCGATAAACGGCACCGCATCCGCCACCGCAATATGCAGCGCTTTAACATCCTCCTGGAGGATTTTACGTAACCGCCCACTGCCCCATTGCTGTACCACTCCAAGCGGCAAACAACTGAGGTGCTCCACAAGACGCCCGCGCAGCACTTCCTCTAATTGATAACTGGCTTCGTGGGCCCGTGCTTCTGCCTGTAAGCGCAACCAGAATGCCAGCACCAACAGCAGCACACTGCCGGTGAGGGCGATAAATGACGGCGGTGGTAACATCGGGACAGACAGTAATGGCGTCACCGCCCATGCCAGCAGCGCTATGCCGCTGACGTTTAGCAAGCCCGCCACGCTGCCAAAAAGAAGTGCCAGGTTAAGTGAGCGCGCCACCTTCGGCACGCTTGCCACTAGCCTGCCAGGCTGTCCCAGTAACTTCATTTCAGCCCCTCATTCACCCGCTGCGCCACGGCTTGTGCGTTGGGCGTATCGATGCAACTGAAGTGATTACCCGCAATCGAAGTAACCTGCAGATCGCCCAGGCAGACGTTACGCCAGAAGTTCAGCGTATTGTCATCCATACCCGGTGCGAATCCAGAGCCCTGATTGGGCAACAGGAAGCGGATATCGCCGACATAAGTGCTGGGGGTGAAGTGTGCGGCATGGAAACTCTGGCGGAATACGCGGAACAGGCCCAGTGCCATTTCGGCTGGCATCTGCTGACCGGTGAACTGTTCAACACCCGCGACATAACGCGCAAAACGCTCTTCAATCGGTAATGACTGCATCTGTTGGAAAAACAAGCCTGCTGCGCCGGGTAACTGCGCCAGCGCACCCTGCGGAATGCGACCATGATGTTGCTCAATCACCTGCATAAAGCCCTTCACTAATGCATCGCCATCAACCTCACCGAAACCGGCCTGCGCCAGCGTAATGTGCAGATTGGGGATAAACAGCGATTCGATCATCAGATCATCCTGCACCTCGAACAACACCGGATGGCTGCTGATCAGCACCAGGTCAGCGATTTCTGCGCCCTGCTCGCTGAGGCGACGCGCCACTTCTACCGCAAACAACCCGCCCAGACAGTAGCCAATCAGCTGGAAGCGGCTATGTCCGGTGGCCAGCAGGCGTTGTGCGTAATCATCTGCCATGCGCTCAACCGCCTGTTGTGGGGACAAGGCGCAATATTGTGCGGTATCGGCAATCACAATGCCGATGACCGGCCCGCGTGGATCTTTCTCCAGCTCCGCCAGCATCGGGCGGAAGCAATCCATGGTACCCAGGCCGGCATGGAACACCACACGCAGCGGGCCTTCACTCCCGCCCCCCATCGGCAGCAGAATACCGTTGCTGCCCTCAGCCCGTCCCTCGATTTCTGGCTGCAGTTTCTCTCCGGCTTGAGGCGCTGCGGCAGCCGCATCAGGTGCATGCTGCGAACGGATGGCCTGCGCCAGCGCGCGCACCGTTGGGCCATTCAGCATATGACGCAGCAAAGTGTCAAAGGGTATATCTCCCATCTGCCAGGGGTCAGCGGCCAGCACCTGTCGCAACTTGCCTGCCATGCGTGCCATGATCAGCGAGTCAGCCCCCAGGTTATACACATCCTGGTCGAGCGCGATCTGTTTAATTCCGAGCGTTTCAGCCCAATGCTGGCACAGCAACTGCTCAAGCGCATCCCCCTGCGGTTGCAGGCCTGGCGGCGTATCATGCTCTGCAGCCTCCTCCACCCACCAGTTGACGACTGTATTACGATCCACTTTTCCGTTTGCCGTTAGCGGCAGTGCTGCAACCGACTGAATCTGCGCCGGGATCATATAGCGCGGTAATTTCTGTTGCAGCGCATCAAGCAGCACTTGCGGATACAGCGGCAGACGATCGCGTTTGATTTGTTGTGCCAGCAAATGGAAGCCCTGATAATGCAGCACGTGACCTGGTCGCGGCAGGCACAGCACCGGATCACCGCTGACCGATTGCATCAGCGCCTGCCAGCCATGCTGATCAAGATAGCTCTCCTGCTGACGTTCGCTGTCTTCCGGTGGCGTCATCATGAATGCCTGAGAAGCCATGATCCACGGACATTCACGCGTCGGCTCCGTCAGGATCACCCAGCCTTGTGGCGCGGTCAGTAACTGGATATTTTCCAGTGCCCGGCGTTGGTCACGGGCGTTTTCCAGTACCCCGGCGGCCAGCACAATATCAAAGCTCTCCGGGCAATAGCCCTGCGAGCGAATATCATCGTCAATATTCAGCAGGCCAAAATGCATGCCCGCTCGTTGGCCGTAGCGGGCACGCGCTTCAGGCAGGAAGAAGGCCGCCACATCAGTAAAGTGGTATTCAATCGTCTGCTCGCTCAACGCTGCCAGCACATCCGCCGTCGTGCCGCCAGTGCCTGCGCCAACTTCGAGGATACGTAAAGGCCGCTGGACGCGCTGCTGTGCAATCAGGCTCGTCAGGGCACTGACTGCCTGGTTCAGGTACTTCGCCATCAGATTTTCACGATACAGCGCTTGCACGTTGGTCAGTTGCCCCTGCGGGAACAGCAGCTTCTGAGCATCAACACGCCCTTCGAGCAGCCCGGCGAGATTCTCCAGGTTGCTGCGGATGTAAGCCAGAAATGCCGGGCCATCGAGCAGAGGCTGCCACAGCGCGTCAACCTGCTGCCAGCTGTAATCAGGCAAAGCGCCAGCCTGCGCAAGCATCGCTTGCCAGCGGCGCACCAGCCAGAAGAAGCGAGCATTCACGGGTGTTTCTCGTAGCTGAGCTTCACTGAATTCATCATTAAGACCATAAGCTTGCAGCGTGTCGCGCATCTGTTGTAATACCACAGCATCCAGGGCTGTCATCGCCTGTTGTAACTGCGTAGCGGTGATGTTCTGCACAAGACCTGCGGTTGCAGTATCAATACCATCTGTCAGGCGGTCGTAATCCACGGGGTTCGCTGGTTGACGCTGCGCGCTGACTAATGCCAGAAGTTGCCGCTGGCTACCTTCGCCATGGGGCACCACGCAAGCACTCTCCACGCCTGGTAAAGCGCTAAGCGCCGCTTCGATTTCCCCGGGTTCGATGCGGTGCCCTTTGATTTTGAGCTGATTGTCCGCGCGGCCAAGAAATTCCAGTTCACCGTTCGGCAGATAGCGGGCGCGATCGCCGGTCCAGTACAGTCGCTGTTGATCATGCGGATGATAGATAAAGTGGCGCGCAGTTTTCTCAGCATCTTTAAGATAGCCTTGCGCCAGTCCCGCACCGCTGATGTAAAGATTGCCAGGCAACCACACAGGGCAATCCGCCATGTTGTCATCCAGCACGCGGAAACCCTGATTGCTGAGCGGCAGACCGTAAGGGATGCTGCGCCACGTGGCATCACGGCCCTGCCAGCAGTGATAGTTAGACCAGATGGCTGCTTCAGTCGCACCACCGAGCGCTACCAGCTGAAGCTGTGGCAGACGCGTCGCCAGTGATTCCGGCAGCGTTAAAGGGATCCAGTCACCTGAGAGTAATGCCAGTCGCAAACTCGCCAGTTGCTGGTGCTGGAGCGCACTCTCCAGCATCTGCATCAGCGCAGGTACGCTATTCCAGAGGGTCACTTGTTGTGATTCGATGCATTCAATCCAGTGCGAGGGATCGGTGGCGCGTGCCGGTTCAGGATAGATTACCGCGCCACCCACGCTCAGCGGCCCGAACAGATCATAAATCGCCAAATCAAAGCCGAGTTGCGCCAGCGCCAGCACGCGGTCGGTGGCCCGCACGGCGAAACGTCGGTTGATATCTTCAACTGTATTCCGTGCCGCCTGATGTCCCATAACCACCCCTTTGGGCTGGCCGGTGGAACCAGAGGTGTAGATGATATAGGCCGCATCGCTACTGCGCGACGCGTGTGGGTCCAGCAGAGGCTCGCTGCCGTTCAGTGCATCCACATCAATACGCCACTCTCCACTGACGCCGCACTCTACTACCTGTTGCTGGGTCAGTACCCGTTGGATACCCGCGTTTGCCAGAATTTGCCGGCGACGTTCCGCCGGCTGTGAGACATCGACTGGCACCCAGACCGCCCCCACAGCCATGGCACCCAACACCGCCGCGGCCTGCATTACGCCTTTTTCCAACGTGATCGCGACCGGTTCGCCGATGGCAACGCCATGCCGTTGCAGATGGCCGGCAATGCGCAAGGCTGCGTCCGCCAGTTGACGGTAAGTCATCTGCTGCTGGGGATCGATCACCGCCAGCGCATCCGGGGTCAGGTGAGCCTGTGCGAAGAATGGCTGGTGCAGCCCGCCTTCGGGTAGCGGTGCGTGGGTATCATTGACCTGCAACCGTTGTTCACGTTGCCATTCGGGGAGTGCAACCTGCGCGGTCTGCTGCCAAATCGCATCTTCTTGCGCCATGGCATTCAGCAGTGATTCAAAGCTCGCAAACAGATCGTCGATCATCCCCGACGGGAATACCCCGTCGCGCACATCCCAGTTGACCTGTAAACCGGCAGCACTGTCCATCGCCTGACAGTCGATAAACACCTGCGGCGTCTGGGTAATGCCACGTCCATCCAGTTTGCCCTGCAACGCGTTTTCTGCATCGGCAGGTACCAGGCCGATGGCACTGGTAAAAACATAAGGCATCAAAGCGTAATCGCGCCCTTTGGCGCGAGCCAGTTCACGGATCACCTCGACGCCGGAACAAAGGCGATGATCCAGGTCATCATACAATTGCTGGCTGATGGCGCTGGCGCGCTCCGCCCAACTCATTGGACGGCGTTGATCGACCTCCAGCAGGCTGACCGAGGTGAAATCGCCCACCAGACGATCCACCTGCTCATGCAGCGGCTGGCGGTTAAGTACCGTCAGATTGAGGCAGAAGTGTTCGCTGGCAGACCAACGCTGCAGCACGCTGGCATAGGCGGTTAACACCGCCGCTGTAGGGGTAATACCGCACTGTGCCGCCTGCTGTTTGAGTGCCGCCCAGCGTTCCTCCGGCAGTTGCAAAAAACGTCGTGTAAAGCGTGCGGGCTGTCGTTCCTGTGTATCAAGCAACGGGAGCTGCGGCGAGGCGGGCAACTGAGGAATACGCTGCTGCCACCAGGCACGATCGCGTTGGGCCGCCGGTGACTCATCCATGCCGCGCTCCGCCAGCAGATAATCGCGGAACTGAATCTTTAGCGGAGGCAGCGGCTGGTCAGGATGCTGGTAACGCGCTTCAAACTCGCCCAACAATAGCCAGATACTGGCCCAGTCGGCAATCAGGAAGTCCATCGACAAATGCAGCACGCTGCGTGCCGGCAACTGCGACAGACTCAGGCTGAACAGCGGCCACTGCTCGGGCTGATAGAGTCGATGCCCCATCTGCTGCTTCACGCTGTCCAGCAGCGCTTCGCCCTGCTCCGCTCCGCTACTCGCGCAGTCAATGATCAGTTCCGGCACATCGGGTAAAACGCGCTGGCTGCCACTGCGATCAAATACCGCACGTAGCATGTCGTGTCGCGCGACCAGCTCATTCCAGATAGCGCTGACTCTGGCATGTTGCAGCAGTGGATAATTCACCTCCAGATAAACATGGCAGGCCACACCGCCATAGCCAAAGGCATCATTACGCCCGACCAGATACGCCGCCTGCACCTGGCTTAGAGGAAACGGTGCGAAGCGCGCAGTCTCATCGGCTATGAGCGTGGTCTGCTGCTGTTCTCCTGCGAGAATGGCTAACACATTGGCTTTATGGGCCCTCAGCGTGTGTAAATCATCCGCTGAAATCACGCCCTGCGGCGCGCGGTAGTTTAGCTTGCCCTGCTCCTCCCACAGTTGTGCGCCACGGTTGCGCAGGCGTTGAAGCAGCTCAAAGGCGATGGAGTGGTCAGTCATGCTAAATCCTCCTTGCCCGGAGCCATCGCGCGGGATGACCGGGGCGGAATATTGACGTTAAAACACAGGCGATTAGTCGGGTCAAATCTCTGTTTGAGTGCCGCCAGGCGTGCCCAGCCGCTGCCATACGTGGCCTGCGCCCAACGCGGCTCATGGTCAGGCAGCAGGTTGGCGTAAGGACCGCAGCTCACCGCTTGCAGCTGTTGCCAGGCCTCAATGGCCGGTGCAAGCATCGCTGGGTTATCGGGCTCGCCGTACCACTGGGCGCAGACTTCAACAAACCAGTTGGCATCTCGATGAGCAAACGCAGTTGCGCCCGCCGGGGCGCGGGCAATGGCACCGCCAAGTGCACCAAACACCAGCGAGAAATTCGGGCCAGCACGCTGGAACAGCGCCAGCAGTCGTTCGAGCGTGTCATCATCCAGTTCACGCAGCAATTCGCCACGGTTGTAAACATGCTGCTGTAGGTAGTTGGGCGCCGAGGGCAGAAGGCGCTGATAATCGACGTAACGCATCGGTTGCAGCGTGTCGCACAACGCGCCCACCTTAAGGGGCGCAAGTACTTGTTCCGCCTGCTCTGGCGCACCAAACCAGGTGGGAATGAGCATGATACTGCGCTCAAAATGCAGTGATTCTGGCAAAAATGGCAGCGGCGGTGCCGTCCAGACAAGGGCAATCAACGAGGCCTGATCCGGTGCCTGCGCCAGCCAGTTACGTGCCCGGCGCAACACAACAGGAATGTCCCGTGCGGGCCACGCGAGCACGCCGGCCACGACGCCCTCAACGGGATGCAATTGAAACGTAAAACGCGATACCACGCCAAAATTGGCGCCCGCGCCGCGCAAACCCCAGAACAGTTCAGCATCGTGCTGTGGGTTCACTTCCAGCACGTCACCGGACAACGTAACCAGCTCGCAGCTCACCAGGTTATCGCTGGTCAGGCCAAACTGGCGCGACAGGTCACCAACGCCGCCGCCCAGGGTGTGCCCGGCGATACCGATCGTGGGATTACGCGGGCCGGGTACCGCCAGACCATACGCCTGCGTTGCCGCATCCAGTTCGCCCCAGGTGGTCCCAGGGGCGACGTGCGCCAGGCGTTTATCCGGGTCAATAGCGATCTGCTTCATGCGGGACAGATCAAGCACCAGCCCATCCTGGCAGGTGCCGTAACCGGCCACGTGGGCGCCACCACCTCGCAGCGCAACCGGCAGTTGCTGAATCTCCGCCAGTTGAAGTGACTGTTGAATATCCTGCACGCTGACACAGCGCACAATCGCGGTGGGCCGGCAGTCAATACGGGCGTTGCGTACCCGGCGTGCAACTTCGTATTCCGCATGCTGCGGCAACAGTAAATCCCCTTCCAGCACCTGCTGTAAGGCAGAAAATAGCTCGCGCATTACGCCTCCTGCGACGGGTTAAATAACGACTGAATAAATTCGGATGTCTGCGGCAGTGCCTGCCACCCCTGTAAAACCACGCTGCTGACATAGCGCCGCTCACCGTGCTGACTCTTGAGCCAGCGGTCCGTAGGCAACAGGCGTTGCAACTGGCGGTGGCTGGGCAGCGGGATATGAAAATCCACCCGGGTCACGGCGCGTGCGCCATTGGCATGCCGGACGCAAACCGGCCGCTGCAGCGGGTGGTAATGAGAGACGATAAACGGCAGATGGTTACCGCGCGGCATCATAAAGCGATAGTTCACCCTTTCACCCTGTACCGATTTACGGCTGCCATTTACGACGCGCGAACCTGCCAGCGCCTGCTGACGCAAATGCTGACTGACGTTATCCAGGCTAAGTGGCGCTTCGGGCTGATACTGTTCAGGTTCCAGCGCCACATCACACCAGCCCTCGCCAGCCTGCGCCCACCCCCTAAGACGTTGACCGGCGCTGGAACCGAAGCGCCAGCCAAAGGGATAGCTCAGCCAGCGGAACCAACGCGGCAGTTCAAAGAACTCCAGAAACGGTCCCTCTTCAAACCACACCAGCGCATTGTGTGCCCGAGCCGGATCGCCCCCCCACTGCACGCTGAACCCAGCCTGTTCAAGCTGGGCTACGCAGTCACGAATGTTATCGACTTTGCAGAGAATATGGCTGCACCTAAGCATTGCCGGGCCTCCGTGCGATAAACAGGCGCTGTCCGAGCGGTGCGAGCACATGCCCCTCGTCGGGCAGGCAAGCCTCACAAATCAACCCGGCGCGCTGTAGCAGATCCTGCCACTGCTCTGGTGAAAGAAAACGCTGTTCACTGCGCTGTCGGTCATCCTGTGGTGGCGGCATCATAAAGGCCTGTGAGGTGAGAATTTCCAGATGTTCCCGCGTCGGTTCGGTGATTAACATGGCACCGCCCGGTTGTAACACCTCCGCTAGCCAACGAATGGTTTGCTCGCTGTTCCGTGCATTGTTCAGTACCCCCGCCATTACCAGCAGATCCTGGGAATCTGCAGCGATGCCTTGTTCGGTCAGGGGGCGGTCAATATCGATCAGTGCAGTCGAGAGCCAGGAGAGATGGCTATAGCGCTGTTGCGCATTCACCAAGAAAAAGCGTGAGACATCGCTAAACAGCCAGTTGAGCGGCGGCGTTTCCCCATACACCTCATGCAGCCGTTCCCGTACCCGTTCGGTGGTGGCACCGGTGCCTGCGCCAATCTCCAGTACTTTTAGCGGTGCCGTTCGCTGGCTGAGCTGCTTCAGGACCCAGTCGGCAATCAGGGTGTTGAGATAACGGGCGGTGATGGTATGGCGATAGACCGCATCGGCAATATCGTTACGGCCTTCCGGGAACAGCAACAGTGCCGCCTTCTGTTCGCCGCACATCAGCTCACCCAGCTTTTCCGCGTTTTGCCACAGATAATCGATAAAAGTGGCAGAGCCCAGGCGGTTGTCCCACACCCTGTGCACCGCCTGCCAGCTGTGATGCAGCTCGGTATAGCCGATCGTTCGTCGGCTAAAGTAGTGCGCGCCTCGTTGCATCACCAGACCGGCATCGGCCAGCAGCATCAGCCAGCGTCCAATCAGGGCGTGATGCGCTTCGGCCACCTGGAGTTGTTGCAAAATCCCTGGCAGGTCGTGACCCTGATCGGGATGCGTCAACGCGCCTCCCTGTTGCAGGCTAAACAGCATGGCGTTCAGGCAAGCTTCATCCATCCGCGCGACAAAATCCGTCACCTGCTGAGCAGTAATGCCACTCACCAGCAGCTCTGCCCGCTGGGTAAAATCCCACTGTGGGGTGGCTTTAGGTTCCAGCCCGGTGGTGACAGGCAGCAAGGTACGCGCCAGAGGTTCAAACCGCTGGTCCGGATTTAGGCGCGGATAGCCGAGTGTTTTGGTCAGCGCCTGCCACATCTGACATTGAGCTAACAGGGATTGCGGACTCCAGCGGGGGGCCTCAGGAGATAAGATGCTCTCCGCCAGCGCCAGTAAATCCTGGGCAATGGCTTCTGGCCAGTGTTCCGCCAATGTGGTGCGCCAGCTGGCACGCTGGACCTCGCCGATAATGGCGCTGGTATCTTCCATCAGATGTGCTGATTGCGGGCTGCTAAAATCGCGGTCGCGTTTTACCGCCTCAGGGATATGCAAACGCGGGAACCACATCACGGGTCCATGTGTATCGATCAACGATAACCGTCCCGCGGGCAAGCCCAGCGTGATCTGTTGCAACAGCTGGAAATGGTTGTCAGGGTCCTGCGGATCGACTTCGTTATGTACACTCAACGTTAAGGGGATTCCTGCCAACTGTCCCTGCACCACCTGGAAAGGTGCCTCTGGTAATTGCTCCTGGGCATGAAACTGCCACGGGCGAGGTGCACCAAGGGCTTCCACCAGTATCGCGATCAGTGGGAACGCCACCTGGCTGGCACACGCAGCATCAATAAACTGAAGCTTTTGCCGCCGCAGTAGGCGGTGGGCAGACTGAATGAACTGCTGCACCGCCGGCAGATGTGGATAGAGGTTGCCGACCCGATACTGCACACCGAATTCACGCGCTGAGCGCAGGTTCGCCACCACCTCATCATGATGTACGGGCTGCTCCTGAATGATATGAATGCGCCTGGCCATCAGTTGCTGTGCCAGAACGCTGCCTGCACCGCCCATCACGGTAGCACGCAACACCACGCAGGCCAGGTCAATGTCTTCAGGTAATGAGGCGATATCGGTGTAGAGCGGAATGTCATAGCGTTGCGCGCAATCACGGCTACGTGCGCTGCCGCTCGCCAGTAGCCCCACCACTTTAAAGCGCAGTGGATAACGCTGCAGTGCTGCCAACCAGAACTGGCCAAAAGTGGAGCCACATACCAGCACCTTTAACGGTACCGCGTTCATAGCGCACCTCCGCTCATTTCGTTTAAATGCTCAATCCCGCGGTCAAACAACTCAATATCAATACCGGTTTGCTCCTGGCAGAACAGCAGCATGAACGCTTCAATATCGATGCATTCGGCTGCCAGCCCCAGGACTGGCTCAGGTGACTTCAGCAGCCATTTAGCGCATGCCGCCGCGCAGGCGGCGGTTAACTGAGCAATGCCCGGCGCTCTCAGCAATAAGGTTAACGTGGTGCTAGTGCCCTGACGCACGCCATCTACCTGGATCAAAAAGTTAACCCATGCATGTCGACCCGCCACATCCAGTGTCGCCCCCTCCACCACCGCCTGTATTGCTGCCTCTCGTGGTAATACACGCGCTGTTTCTAACGCGCGGGCCAGGTGTTCACCATCAAGCGCGAGATACCATCGACTGTAACGAAGCGCCAGTTGTTCGGTGACCCGGAGCGACTCCTCATCGTCATACGGCTGCAGCAGCACCGGGCGTGGAAAGAAAGGCAGGATGACGTTGGACTGTCGCCGCGGCAGGGTATGCTGAGAGGCTGGCGTGCGCAGCACACCCTCAAGATAGTCTTCTGCTCCGCCTGGGGTGAAACGATCAAACACGCCAAACCAGCAGTGCAACGCATCGACGCGGCCCAGCTTACGCGCCAGCCACACAGGAAGAATGCCGGACAAACCTGGCAATGCGCCTGCTGCGAACAACGCGCTGCCCGGATGCCGGCCAACCGGAGGTGTTAACGCTGCCGGGCAATCAATTCCGCCCGCGTCAACCAGCGGAATACCTGCGGCGTGCAGTCGGTTCGCCACCTGTTGTGACAGTCGTGCCGAAGGCGCAGCACAGTTCACGATCAACCGACAGTCGGTGGCGAAAGCCATGAGACTTTCTTCGTCACTCACATCCACATAGCAGCTTTGTGCCCAGGCGACAGGTTGCGGGTGACGCCCTCCCACGCGCAGCGAAGTTTCCCCCCACTGATGCAGGATACGTGCGACCTCGCTGCCTACGGCACCAAATCCTCCCAAAATACCAATCACAGAACACCTCCTTCCATGGTGGCAACCTGAGCCTGCTGTGCCTCAATCTCGGCAGCCATTGCCTGCAGGCCAGGTGCGCTAAAGACTTTTCGCAGCGCGATATCGACGGCAAATTCATCACGGATAAGGTTAATCAGACGTGTGGCCAGCAAACTATCCCCCCCTAATTCAAAAAAGCCCTGCTGGCGGCCGATGTGCGGCGTAATGCCAAGTAATGTTCCCCATAGCTGAGCGAGTTTTTCTTCAGTTTCACTGAGTGTTTCCTGCTGTTGTTGTGACCTGGGCAGATTGTCATACAGTGACTGCAGGCGCTTACGATCAACCTTACCGTTTGCGGTCAATGGCAGATGTGTCAGCAGAACCAACCGCTCCGGCACCATGGCTTTGGGCAGTTTTTCCGCCAGCTGACTCGACCAGTCATCGGGCAGCGTATGATGATGTGAAGGGCGTAGAGTTAAGGTGGCGGCGAGACCGCTGAGGTTACACTCACAGGATGTAAAACCACTGGCCTGAGCTCGTTGCTGCCACACCGCGCCAGTACGCAGCGGATCTTTTTTGCTATTGCCATATCCTCCCGCCAGCAGCCCGGCGCTGATCATGGCAACCGGTGTCAGGCACTGGCGTTCCATCATCCACAGCTCTCCTGTAGGCCTCAGCAACTGAGAAGCTGCCTTCAACCCATGTAAGGGTTGGACGTAGCGGTGCAACGCATTCGCCGCCAGCACGATGTCAGCCGAGTTTTGCAGTTCTTCCGGCACATACAGTTCATTCAGCAACAAGAAATCGATCTGATGACCGCTGTTTGCGAGTTGAGTCCGCGCTTGCTCCAGCGCCAATGGGGAGGATTCAAGCAAGGTGTAATGCACGCTGCCCTGCGGCAGGCGCGCCAGCAGCGCAGCACTGTGCTGACCGCTGGCCCCGTTGAGTTCCACGATGTTGATCGGCTTGCCGCTCTGGTGGTGCAGGCTGTTAACATGCAGCGCCAGCTGTGACAACCATTGCCGTGTCTCATCATCCGCGGCCGACAGGCTGGCAGGGCTGAATACACTGTCGGTCAGCAGTGCGACATGGTCTTGCTCACCTCGCAACATGGCGCGCCAGCTGGCATAACGGGTGCGTGCCGCAACGATCTGCGCCGTTTCAGGTCTGGCGATCACGGCAGCAGTTCCGGTGGCAATGTAGTGTGTATCCTGTGGCTGAACCACACCACGCGACACCAGCCATTTCAGCCACAGCTGCAGCACCTGCTCGCCCTTTTCATCGGGCTGAAGCGCGTTCACTTGCCAGACTGCACCGACTTGCGCAGGCAGTTGCAGGAGCTCCGTCAGAATGTGTTCGGCCACCGCCGATTCATACTGCAGCAGACCGCGTTGAGTACTGTCAGGATGGAATACCTCATCCTGCTCGACACAGGTAGGAGTGTGGGGGGCGACGGCAGCTACAAGTCGCTGTGTGATGCCATCGTGCCACAATGAGACCACCGCCTGGTCGATGCCTTTAAGCGTCTGCAATGCCTGTTCAACCTCACCGGCCTCAATGCGATGGCCGCGCAGCTTCATCTGCGTATCCAGTCGACCCAGGAACTCCAGCGTACCGTCTGGCCAGTAGCGGCCGCGGTCGCCGGTACGATACCAGCGCTCGCCATCAAGCACAGGGAAACGAGCCTCAGTCAGCGCTGGATCGCCGAGATAGCCGCGAGCCAGACCCGCACCGCCGATGAGCAGTTCGCCCTCCACCCAGTCAGGACAATCGGCATTGACCGCATTAAGCACACGCCAGCGCTGATTATGTAGCGGGTAGCCATATGGGATCGAACGCCAGTCAGGTTTGATCGTGGTCACCGGGAAAATGTTTGACCAGATAGCGGCTTCGGTGGCGCCCCCCAACGCCAGTAAACGACATCCCGGGGCGCTCATTTGTAATCTCTCTGGCAGCGACAGGGGGACCCAGTCACCGGAAATCAACGACGCCCGCAGCGCAGGCAACGTGACGTTTTGCGCGGCTGTCAGCAGCATTTCCAGCAGCGCTGGCACTGAATTCCACAGGGTGACCCGATGAGTTTGTATTAAGTGTATCCAGTGAGCTGCATCGCGACGGTACTCCTCATCCACCATCACCAGCGCGGCCCCGCAGCCTAACGGCGCAAACAGATCAAATACCGAAAGATCAAAATCGAGTGCCGAGAGCGCCAGAATGCGGTCTTGCGGCTGTATCGCCAGTCGCTGGCGCAAATCGTGCACCGTGTTATGGCTGGCGGCGTGGCACATCTCAACGCCTTTAGGTTCTCCGGTCGAGCCAGATGTGAAGATGACATACGCCAGCTGTTGGGGGGAGATTGCTACCGGATGAGCCAACGCCGCGACTTCCGTCTGCACGGCCTGATCGCCGGTCAAGGGCGTGTTCTGATCGAGCATCAGCCGTACGTCAGCCCTTTGCAAAATCGCCTGTTTGCGTGCCTGTGGCTGATCGATACCAATCGGTACCCAACTGGCCCCCGCAGCCAACACCCCCAGCACCGCGATCACCTGCTGCGGGCCTTTCGGGAGTGAAATCGCCACCCTATCGCCCGCCAGCGTCCCCTGCAGTTGCAACCAGTGCGCCAGTTTCAGCGCCTGCTGTGCCAGCTCAGCATAAGAAAGCTGACAGGTTTGCTGCTCTTGCATCCAAATCAACGCCACCAGCTGCGGTGTCTGACTGGCTTGCTGGAAAAAAGCGTGATGCAATGTTTCCGCTACATAGGGGTGATGTGCGGCGGCAGTGATTGCCTCTCGCACCTGACGTTGGGGCACAGGCAAGAGGTCGGGAAGTGACTGCAGCCAGTTATGGTCACATAAATGATGGATGAGCTGCTGATAGGCGGTGAACATCGCATCCAGCATACCCGCCGGGAACAGAGCCTCTACCGCATCCCAGACCAGCGAGACACCGCCTGCCAGCTCGGTTAACTGGTGATCCAGCCAGACCTGCGGCGTTTGTGACAGGCCATAAACGGGTTGACTGAAGATGCCCTGCTCCGGTTCTGCGCTAATTCCCAAAGCGCTGGTAAACACCACCGGCATCACCAGTTCAGGCGCCTGATGCAGACGAGCCAGTTCACGGAGTACCTCAACGGCTGAGAGCGAACGGTGATCCAGCGCGCCCCACATATCGCGTTGTACCTGGCAAATTTCATCCAGCCAGCCGCCGTCGGCATGACGACACGGCACCAAAACCAGCGAAGTGAAATCCCCCATCACTCGGGTCATATCATCGTGGCCTTCAGGACGATCAAACAGGGTCAAATTGAGGGTAAAGTCCGGCTGATGGCTCCAGCGCCGCAGTACTGTCGCAAATGCGTTGAGCATCACCGCTGAAGGTGTTACACCGTGTTGGCGGGCTTTTCGCATCAGCTGCTGCCAGCGATCCGAACCCAGCCAGTACTCACGGCGGGTAAACTTCGGTACCGATATCGCTTCAGGTTGCCGGGCCAGCGGCAACTGCGGAGCCAGCGGCAGGTGGTCGAGACGTGGCCGCCACCAGTCCCAGGCAGCCTCACGTTGCGCCTGCTGTGGCAGGCGTGCCAGTAGCGCATCACGGAACTGAACAGCGGGGACGGTCGGCAACGAACGCTGATGATAGAGCGCGTCCAGTTCCTGATAGAACAACAGGATACTGAGCGCATCAAGGATCAGGTTGTCGATAGCAATTGCCACTCGATGCGCTTCACCCCACTGCGCCACGCTGACGCTAAAGAGCGGCCAGTGCTGTGGATCGAAGCTGTGTGAGGCATATTCTGCGCGTTGCAGACCAATGTTATCTTCACCCGGCTGGTTGAACAGCGGGATCTGATAGTGCGGCACCTCTTTTTGAACCTGCTGCTGGCCGTTACTGAATACCGCCCGCAGCATGTCATGGCGCACAATCAACTGGTTCACCGCGCGCTCCAGTTGTGCGAGATCCAGATGATTAACCTCAAATTCACGATAGAACGTACAGCCAATGCCGCCCAGCGCAAACTCACTTTCCCGGCCAAACAGGTAAGCCTGCTGCACATCCGTCAGCGGGAAGGTATCGTAACGCCCGTTAGCATCATGAACGATGGCAGGCGTGGCGGTTGTCGGTTGATTGCCGCGCAATGTCTGGCAGAAATCTGCCAATACCGGATGAGCAAAGAGTTTTGAAAGGGTAACATCGCTAAATCCCTGGCGACGAAGTTCTGCCACGGCACGGGTAGCCAGCAGTGAATCACCGCCTGCCATGAAGAAATTATCCTGACGACCCGGTAATATACCGAGTGTTTTATGCCAGATCGCAGCCACCTGTTGTTCTACACCTGGCAAGGCAGCCTCGTAGGTATGGGCCGTTTCCGGTGTAAGGTCGGCCAGTAACTGTCGCAGTAAATTGCGATCAATTTTGCCGTTGTGGCTGAGCGGAAGTTCAGACAGTGCCACCAGTCGTTCCGGTACCATTTCCTGCGGCAGATAACGTTGCAGATGCTGACGCAGCGCCGCACTCTCCACCGGCTGCTGGCTGGTATAGGCCGCCACCAGATGTTGTTCATCATCGAGCAGAACAATGCCGCGTGCCACGCCAGGGTGGGAAATCAGCGCGGATTCAATTTCGCCCAGCTCAATACGGTAGCCCCGCACTTTCACCTGATGATCGCGCCGCCCCAGAAACTCCAGAGAGCCACTGGGGTGATAGCGTGCTAAGTCGCCGGTGCGATACCAGCGTTCACCGTTCTCTACGACAAAACGGTCGGCGGTACGCTCGGGATCGTGGCGATAGCCCAGCGCAACGCCTGCGCCGCCAATCCACAGTTCACCGCTGACCCAGTCACAGCGATCCCGGCCCAGGCTGTCCACGACACGGCAACGAACGTTGTTAAGCGGATATCCGTAGGGCACCGAGCGCCATTCAGCTGGCACAGTGGTGATCTCCTGAACCGTCGAGTGGATCGCCGTTTCAGTCGTGCCGCCCAGCGCAATACAGCGACACTGCTCAGCGACTATGCGTAACTTCTTCGGCAGATCAAGCGGGACCCAGTCGCCGCCCAGCAGCACAATCCTGAGTGGTAACGTCAGGTTATCCGCAGCGGCACTGGTGAACGTCATCTCCGCAATGGCGGGCACACAGTTCAGTACGCTGACCTGATGCTGCCGTATCAACGTCACCCAGCGCTGCGCGTCGCGCCAGCTCTCATCCTCAATGCATACCACCGCCCCACCCACTGACAGCGGCGCGAAGATATCGTACACCGCCAGGTCAAAGCTCAGCGCCGACACCGCCAGAGTGCGCATGCGATCGCCCAGTGGATAGCGGCGGTTAAGATCGTCGATGGTGTTTTTAGCTGCCAGATGGCTGATCTCCACCCCTTTCGGCGTGCCGGTTGAGCCAGAGGTGTAAATAACGTAAGCCAGATGCTGCGGATCGCTGTGAGTGACTTCCGCCAGAGGGAGCCGCGAATCTTCATCCGGTAGTTGGTCAATAACCTGTTTCACCCCGGCATTTTGCAGGATGGCTTTAATGCGCTGCTCCGGTTGCAGGTGGTTGAGCGGTAGCCACGCAGCACCGCTGGCAAGTACCCCCAACACCGCAATGATCTGCTCCGGTCCTTTGGGCAAAGCGATCGCCACCAGTTCCCCTGGCTGCACGCCCTGATTGAGCAGATGGGTCGCCAGGCGGCGTGCACGTTTAGCCAACTCACCATAACTGAGCACCTGATGGGGTCCAAACAACGCGGGCGCTTCCGGCTGCAGCTGTGCCAGACGAAAGAAAGCGCTGTGCAAATCGCTCTCAGGTAAAGGGGCATCGGTGGCATTCGCCCGCTGGCGTACGACCTGTTGTGCTGAGGGTAACGCACTCTGCACCGGCTGTTGCCACGCCTGCTCACTGGCGATGAGTGCCTCAATCAGCCCTGTAAATTGATTGAACATCAAATCAAGCATACCCGCTGGAAAACGGGACTCACGTGCATCCCAATTCACCAGAACACCTTGATTTAACTCGGTAATTTGTGCATCCAGCCACACCTGTGGCCCCTGTGAAACAATCCAGCCGGGCTGCCCAAAGGCCTGCTGGACGCGTTCGCTGAACAGCTCTCCCAGTCCCAAAGCGCTGGTAAATACCACGGGAGCAAACTGCTGCTGACCGCGCACGCGTGCCGCTTCACGCAGCACTTCTACGCCGGAAAAACAGGCATGTGCCGCATCCTGACGGAACTGCTGTTGCAGGCGCTGCGCGCGTTCAAGGAAACTGCCGGGGTTGCTGCCCCGCCACGCCAGCAACACTGACGAAGTGAAATCTCCCACCAGCGCAGGTACGCTGGTGTGCAGCGGTTCACGGTTGAACAACGGCAGGTTAAGAATGAAATCTTCGTCGTCACTGAACTGGGTCAGCACTTCGGCAAACGCAGCGGCAATCATCATCGGCAAGGTCAGTTGATGTTCACGCGCACTGGCCTCCAGCTGTTGACGGGCCCTGGCATCAAACCAGCGATGGCGACGGACCACCGTCTGCTGCGCACTGTCCGGGTTTAACCCAACGCTGGGCAACATCGGTGCGCCAGGCAAATCGGCTAAACGCTCCAGCCACCACTGCTTGTCTTGTGCGTAGCGCGCCTGCTGCTGCGGTTCCTGCAGCCAGGCGTGGCGCAGTTGTTGATACTGGCAATAGGAGAGATCCAGCACAGGCAGCGGCTGTTGCGGCTCCAGATAGAGCCTCGCCAGATCGTCCAACAGAACGCGCAGGCTCATGGCATCCGCCGCGATCATATCGAGATTAAAATGCAGGCGGCAGCCACCACCGAGGGCGGCGGGCTTATGCGTCACACGCACATCAAACACCTCGCCTTGTGCAATATTTAACTGGCGATGTGACAGCGCGGCGCGAATCGCCTCCATTCGCAGGGTGGCGATATCTGCTGTCTCCTGGCGTAAATCATATTCCCTAAGCCCGGGCCACTGCGCGTGTTCAAGAACCTGCTGCTGCCCCTCCTCCAGAATGGCCACCCTTAGCATACCGTGACGGGCAAGCAACTGATGTACCGCATTTTCCAGGCGTGCAACATCCAGTTGCGGTAGATCGAACTCATGGTAGAAATGCGCAGCAACACCCCCCAGATGCTGAGCACTGTCGCGTCCCACCCAATATGCATGCTGCATGAGCGCCAGAGGGAAAGGTTCGTTTTCATGTGTGCCTGGCAACACGGCCTTTTTTTCCTGCTCCGCGGATGGCGTTTGTTGCGTCATCAAAGCCAACCAGGCATCCAGGCGTGGCTGTTCAATCAAGCGGGCAAACGACACATCGTAACCTTGCCGACGCCACATAGCGGCCAGTTTCATCATCGCCAGCGAGTCGAGCCCGAGGCCGATCAGGTCGCAGTCATTAGCGAGTCGATCCGGCAATATGCCGGGGAGAAAGGGGGCCATATCTGTGCATATTTTATGCTGAAGGGTGCTTGCCATAGTCCTTGTCCTTCTCTCAATTACATCATAAAGGCATTAAAAAAATTTATATCGCAGCGTTGGCTTAACGTATTGCCGCAAATATTTATATGTTATAACGTTACTAAAGATAAATATAAATGATAATCATTATCATGGTGGTTTTTTAATACAATTTGTAAATGACGGGATGAAAACAAGGAACAACGGCATGTTGATGAATGAAGAACAGGCAAAAAATCGTAGATGGACCACACTGGTGGCCGCATTGAGTGCTGCTATCATGACGCTGGACATCACGGTCGTGAATATTGCGCTACCAAAAATAGGTGAAGGTTTCCTTACCAATCTCGCACAGTTACAGTGGGTAATTAATGGATATACCCTGAGCTTCGCCGCCTTGTTATTGCTGGCTGGCGCCATCTCCGACCGGTTGGGTCGGCGCCCGATTTTTTTGTGTGGTAATGGATTATTTGTTTTGGCTTCATTGGGCTGCGCAATGGCGCCTACCATCAATGCGTTGATCGTTGCCCGTGTACTCCAGGGCGCTGGCGGTGCCATGGTCTTGGGGACTGCGCTGGCACTGATTGCCAGTGCCTGTGAGGGTGAATCACCCAAGGTTCGCACCAGCGCGGTGGGGTTATTTGCCGCAGGGGGAGCCGTGTCAGCAGCAACTGGTCCCCTGATTGGCGGCATACTCATCCAATGGGCCAGTTGGCCATGGCTGTTTGCCATCAACATCCCCGTCGGACTACTGATCATTTTTCTCACCCTGCGCCATGTTGATGAAAAACCCGTACCCGCACCGCGTTATCCTGTCGATGTCGCTGGCGCGGTTTTCGTCACTCTCAGCCTGTTTAGCCTCAACTACGCCGCACTGAACTTTTCATCTGATGCCACTCCCTTTGTCCGCCTCGCACTGCTCATCGGGATCGCTTCGGCTTTATTGTTTTTATGGATTGAGGCTCAGCGGGGCGATCACGCCCTGCTGCATTTACGTTTGTTTCGCATCCCTACGTTCCTGGCGGCAATCCTGCTCAGCTTTGCAGGCCGCATTTTCAGTTTTGGCTTGCTGCCGTTTATTACGCTTTGGCTGAGCGGCCTGTTGCACTATTCGGCGTGGCACACCGGTTTGATTCTTTTGAGTCAGTCACTGGCGATGGTGGTCGCCGCCGGATTAAGTGGTCCGCTTTCAAGACTGATTCCAGTCCGCATAGTGCTGGCAATTGGCATGTTCATTGTGGCTCTCGGTCTGACCCTCAGTAGCCATGTGCAAATCCACAGCGACTGGCTGGTGATCCTTCCGCTGCTGTTGATGCTGGGTATCGGTGCAGGATTAACCATGCCGCATCTGATGGATCTCGCTGTTAGTGTTGTTCCTGCGCGTCAGGCTGGCGCTGCATCGGGCACTGCAAATACGTTCTTCCCGCTCGGTACTGCCGTGGGTATCGCGTTGTTTGGACTGTTACTCAACCATGTGATCCAGCAAGCTTTGCCGCTCTCCCTGTTAAGTGCCTCTGGTATCAGTCAGCCTGCATCAGCCCTTCAGGCCATCAGCAGCGCGCAGTTTGATGTGCTGAATGCCGTGCCCGAACTGCAGCAACGGGCCTTGCAGGCATGGGTAGATGGATTAAACCTCTTATTCCGCGTTGCCGCCGTTGCAAGTGCCCTCGCCGGTCTGGCGGCACTGTGGTTGATTCGTCCGGTACAACCACAGCCGGAACAGACTCAGGACAGTGCCTGAATCGCACTTAAGCGTGCCAGTAATCGTGAAAGAAGTGGCTGTGGGTGTTCCCTGAAGTAAAAATGTCCACCGCAAAAACAGTCCAGGGTGAAACTGGCTGTTGTCCAGCTTGCCCATCCTTCCGCCTGCATCTGATCAAGTTCCGGATCTTCGCTGCCCATGAAGGCAGCGATGGGGCATGACAGCAGCTGTCTGGAACTCAGCTGCCACTGCTCAATCAACGCATAATCCGCCCGCATCGTGGGCAGCATGAGTTCGCGCATCTCGGGTAGGGTCAACAACACGGGATCGGTGCCGTCCAGGCGCAGTAGCTCTTGGCACAGTGCTTCATCATCCTGTTGATGTAAAAGGCCGGGCTGATGAAACTGCGGCGCCTCACGGGCGGAGACCGCCAACAGTTGCGGTGGAGGTAAATCATCGCATTTTAATGCCAGAATCGTTTCATGCGCGACAACGGCTCCCATACTGTGGCCGAAAATAGCCCAGTTCTCGCCAAGATGCGGAGCAATAGCCCGCGAGACTTCCCCCACCAGCTCCGGCATCGTCGCGGGGATGGGATGCTGCCAACGCTCCAGACGACCGGGATAGCAGATCACATTCAATTCAATTTCCGGCGGAAGATGTTCACGCCAGCCGCGATAGAGCCCAGCGTTGCCGCCCGCATGCGGCAGACAAAACAGTTGTAACTCAGGCTTAATGTATCCGCTTAATGTTCGTATCCAGGGGGAAGTCAACGCGTAGTCTCCTCTATGAGTTGCGCTGCTGAAATGAGCCGGGACGTCACTGAATGCGTGGGCCGTGTAAGCAATTCGGAAACGCGCCCCTGTTCGACAACCCGCCCGTGCTCGATCACCATGAGCAAACCGCCCAACTGTACAGGAAGGGTTAAATCATGAGTCACCATTAACAGAGCGATACCCTGCTGCTGTTGCAACTGTTGCAACAGCAGGACCAGCCCCATACGCGTCGGCCCATCTAAAGCACTGGTCACTTCATCACACAACAACACGTCAGGGCGGGTAATTAATGCTCTTGCCAGTGCCACACGCTGCTGCTGACCGCCGGAGAGTTGCGACGGTTTTCGAGTAAGCAAATGGGCCTCAAGCCCGACCTGCGCCATCACGCTGATGACCCTCTGTTCACACTGTTCAGCGCTTAATGTGGGATCGCTAAGACGCAGAGGACGGCGCAGCAGCGCACGCACGCTATAGAAAGCATTCAGGGAGCTGGCGGGATTCTGCGCGACATATTGCAGTTGCCATTTTTGCGACGGGCTGCGTTGATGGATACTGAGAGGCAGCGGCATGTTATGCAGGCTTAAGGTGCCGCTGGCATCAGGTTGTAAACCTGCCAGAATGCGCAGAAGAGTGGTTTTACCGCCGCCGGATCGGCCCGCAATGGTCAGTGTCTCACCGCGTCTCAGAGAGAACTGAAGTGAGGTCAGTGCGGTGCGTCCGCCATAAGCGGCCTCTACGGCCTCAGCACGCAGGACGACCTGAGCAGAGGAGGTTTCCTGCTCAGGAGAGGGACAAGGCAACCAGGCATTGAGCAGGCGCTGACCGGCCTGGGTATCAGGCGTGCGCAAAAATGCCTGAGTGGATTGTTGTTCAACCACTTCCCCCTCTGACATCACCAGAATCCGGTCGGCTATCTGACTCGCCTGTGGTAAATCGTGTGCGACAAACAGCACGCTCATCTGATGTGCGCGCGCAGTTGAGGCGATCCAGTGCATCACCGCCTGGGTACTCAATCCATCCAGCGCGCTGGTCGGCTCATCCATCAGTAGCAAGCCAGGATAGCCAAGCATGGCGGCCACTGCCATCACGCGTTGCAGTTGTCCGCCAGAGATTTGATGTGGATAGCGCCGCAAAAAAGCCGCATCATCGGGCAGCCCCAGTTGACGGAAATGAGACGTCACCTGCTGATCGCGTTGAGCATCTGTGAGTCCGCGACGGGCGGCCATCCAACGTAAATACGCGCCCAGCGTTTGCGAAGGTACCATACTCAGACGGGGATCTTGCGGCACAAAGCCAACGTGCCGGGCACGAAGCTTTCGCAATGCTCGGGCATTGATTGAAAAGAGCGACTGCCCTGCGAGCCATACCTCACCGCGAATGGCAGTTGTGGTGTCGGGAAAGAGCCCCAGTGCCGCACGCAGTAAAGTGCTTTTACCACTGCCTGAAGTACCGACCAGCGCCGCAATTTCACCCCTTTTTATCTGCAGCGAAACGGTGTTGATCAACGTCTGTTCAGGAAGTTCCACGCTAAGCTGTTGAATATTTAGCCTGCTATCGGCAATGCTTTGTGCGTGCGAAAACGAGGCCACCGGAGGCGCATATCTTCTACGCGCAGAAACAAACAATCCATCCAGACTCAGGTTCAGAGGAATAAGCAGCAACAGGATGGCAAAGATCGGCGCGAGGGTTGCCCAGGGTTGAAACGATAACCCCTGACGGTTCTCCATGATCATCAGCCCCCAGTCAGCCAGGGGTTGTTGCGCCGCCAGCCCAAGAAAACTGGCGGTGGCCAAAATAAAAATGGCTGCCAGCAGGCGAAGGCCAATATCTGCACTGAGCAGGGGTAACAGGTTAGGCATGATCTCCCGACAGAGAATCGCTGCCAGTGACTCTCCCCGACAGCGCGCCATGTCGACGTAATCTTGCTGTAATTGTTGCAACGTCGCGGCACGAACCAGACGGAAAATATCGGGCACCATCACCAATATCGCCGCCACCACTGCGGCCGTATAACCGCGCCCGCTAACGGTAACCACCAGTGTCAGTAACAGCAGCCCCGGAATACTGAGCAGGATGTCAGCCAGCGCCAACAACATCCGTTCAATCCAGCGTCCTTTCAGCGCCGCAAGCATCCCCAACAGCCCGCCAAGCAGCCAGGCCAGTAATACGCTCAGGCAGGCCAGCAATAAGAGTTGTTGACCACCGCTGAGCAGGCGGCTGAAGACGTCTGCGCCGAGATAATCTGTCCCCATCCACGCCGTTGAATTTGGCGCAGCAAAGGGCATATCACGTATCTCATCGATCGCATAAGGTGCCAGCCAGGGGCCGATAAGACCTATGAATGCCATCAGGCTGAAGAAAACGAATCCTGCATATGGCCATTTACGCATCGCGCCCTCCCCGGAAAGCAGCGGGGTTAAGCAACGCGGTCAAACTATCCGCGAGGAGATTCAGTAGCACCGTCAGTGTACACATCACCATCGAGATGCCCATCACCACCGGCGTATCGCGCGATAGCGTGGCATTAAGAAGTGCCGCTGCCAGGCCTGGCCAGCCAAACAGTGTTTCTGCAACCAGTGCGCCAGCAAACAGATAAGTGATGTAACGTGCCAGGACCGGTAAACAGTGGCCTAATGCTTCGGGCAGGATCCAGTGCAATACCACGCGGTATTCCGCAATTCCATTCAACCGGGCGCATTCACAGGCTGGAGACTGAGAAGCACGCATAACACCAAGGCGGACCAATTTGATGTTCTGCGCTAACGCGACACTGAGCAGTGTCATTATTGGCAAAATAAACAGTGGCCACTGTGACCACAACGATTGGCCCGGGGAGAGAAGCGAAAGCGCAGGCAACCAGTGAAGCGTTAACGAAAACACCATCACCAACAGTGTGCCCGTCACAAATTCCGGTAACGCCACGAATCCCAGGGAAAGAAGACTGATGCCCCTGTCGACGACACTGCCTGGGTGCAGCCCACAATAGATGCCTAAGCCCAGGGCGATCACCACCAGCAACACGCTGGCGCTGGCCCCTAATGCCAGTGAGGCCCCCCCACGCTCGCGAATAAGCGTACTTACGGATCGCCCGTTTAAGTAGCTGGTCCCCCAGTCACCGTGCATGACACCCTTGGCCCACTGCAGATAGCGTGCAGCTAAAGGCTGATCAAGACCCAGCTGCGCGCGTAACGCCGTCACCTGCTCGCGGCTCCCCGTCCCTGCCAGACGCTGGCTGGCAGCATCACCTTTAACCAGCGACATGGCACAAAAGATCATCACCGAAAGAAGCCACAAAGTGAAAACCGCCTGCGATGCACGCCATAGCAGGCGTTTAATTAAAACCTGACACTTCATGCTGAACGCAGCCAGGCATCACGCAGCAGCGGATAGTCAAAGAAGCCAGCCGCTTTGACGCCAAACACACCTGGTGCAGAAGCGGCAATAGACGGAATTCGCGCAAAGATCGCGTCACCGCCCTGCTGCCACAGGTAGTGCTGGACATCAGCAACACGCTGGCGCAACGCATCACCGCGTGCTGCCTGCATCGCATTCATCAGATCGTCAAGTTGCGGCGTAGCCGGGCCGGTGAATGACCAGGGAGCCGCATGGCCATAATAGAATGGCAACGCAACGGGCAGCGGCATCGGGCGATAAAGATTGGTTTGTAATGGTGTATTCAGCAGCAGGTTAAAATCGCTGTAGTAATCGGCAGCGGGAACGCGGTCCAGTTGCAGATCAAATCCCGTCCCTTTTACCTGGCGTAACAGTAATGTAGCGCTTTCGGCCGTACCGTATTCGTAGTCGCTGGTGCGTATCTTTGCGGCAACAGAGGCTATGCCTGCCTTCTGCAACAGCGCACGGGCACGTTCAGGATCGTAATGGCGGGTAGGCAATTCCCCATTGAACCACGGTTGCCCCGCGCCCAGGGCATCATTCGCGACTTCGCCTAATCCCATGGTCACTGCGCGTACCATCGTTTCCCGGTCAATCGCATATTTCAGCGCTTCGACAACCGCGGCGTGATTAAAGGGCACCTTACTGAGATTCATACTAAATGCCAGATTGCTCATCTCCGATTTCGGAGAGTGCCACAGTTTCACTGCCGGATTAGCTTGCTCTGATCGCGCGGTGAGTAGCGCCATCCCCCCCACATAATCAAACTGCCCCGCTTTCAAACCGTTGAGGCGTGCAGTGGTGTCACCTACGCTGTAGAGGTGAATCTCATCCAACCACGGACCACCGTTTGCCGCATCCCAATAGTCTGAACGCGCCTGCAGCACACTTTTATCCTGTGACCAAGATTTGAGTGTGTAAGGCCCACTCCCCACTGCCGCAGTAAAGTCCTGCGTATTTTCTGGAAAAATAAAGATTGACTGCGCCAGTAATAAATCAAATGAACCCACCGGTTTGTGCAACTGCAATGTCAGTGTGTGATCATCCTCAAGACGTGATGCCGTCAGGTCGAGTGGCTTCAGCCAGCCACTTTGGCTACCCGGCTGGCTCATCCAGGTACGCAGGCTGAACATCACATCTTTGCTGGTGAGTTGACGACCATCACTGAATGTGACGCCCTGCCGAAGTTTTACGGTCCAGCGTGTCGCATCGTGATTAGGATCTGCTGATTCCATCAGGCGCCATACGATACGTTGGTTGTCTACTTCCGCTAATGAATCCCACACTAAGCGTGAACGTACATAGTCGATATTACTGTTGGTGGATCGCAACACATCGGTAGAATCACTGCTGGAACCTGCGAACGCAGCACGCAGTGTTCCCCCTCGCTGCGGCTTGGGTTCATCCGCCCATGCCAGCGGTAAAAATCCATTACTGAGCACGATGCCCGCGCCAATACCCATTGTTTTTATCAGCGTTCGTCTGGTTAAACCCTGGTTCATATCCCCGCATCTCCCTTAACGAAATCATTAAATTTCCGCTTCATTAATGATCATATCATATGTTATATCATTACATAGTAATCAACGCTATTGATAATCATTCTCAAAAAAAAGCATTAAGAAAACCTTTTGATTTGTATCAGGCAGAGGATTGTTATGGAACGCACCGCTTCGTATTTGGCAGGAAAACAAATCACACAACGCGCAGTAACGGGCCTTTCACTTTCTTTACTCACCCTCGCGTTGCAAAGTGCCTGGGCGCAGCCGCAGCAGAACAGTTCAACAATAACGGTCATCGCACAAGATGAGGAATCACATAGCGGCCGGCTTTCGGCAAAAGAAAGCAGCAGCGCAACTAAAACCACGACACCGCTGGTGGAAACACCGCAATCGATCTCGGTAATTCCCCGACAGCAGATGGATGATCAGAACACGCGTAGTCTTAATGAAGCGCTACGGTATACGCCAGGTGTGGCTTCCGAGCAATGGGGCGGAGTAACCGCATTTGATCAGTTCACTATTCGCGGGTTTAATTACAGCGACACTGGCTATTCCGATGTGTTTCAGGATGGTTTACGCAATACCAATGGCCTGCTCTTTGGTGTGCAGCAGATCGACCCTTTCCTTCTGGAACAGATCGATGTCTTACGCGGACCCGCTTCCGTGCTGTATGGGTTATCAAATCCCGGCGGTATCATTGCACTCACCAGCAAATTGCCGACGAGTGAAACGATTCGTCATGTAGAAGTTGAAGGTGGTACGAAGAATTACGGACGGGTCGGCCTGGACTTTGGTGGGGCAGTGAATGACAGCGGAAGCGTACTCTATCGCTTCGTCGCTACCGGCCATCTCGCCGACGGCATGCAGCAGGGCACGAAACTCAAAGGCTATGCGCTGGCCCCCTCCATCACCTTTAATCCTGATGACAACAACAGTCTGACGCTCTACTCACGTTTTCAGTACGACCCGGATTTAGGGGTGATCACTTCTTTGCCTGCCTATGGCACGGTGTTCACCAACCCAAATGGCAAACTGCCGCGGGATGCTTACCCTGGTGAGCCAAATCACAACACCTTTAGTCGTAAGCAATCAACGGTGGGCTACAGCTACATCCATAATTTCAGCGAAGACTGGTCCACGGTCTTAAAAGGTCGCTATTTCGGCGAAACGTCCAATTATGATGCAGTGATCATGTCAGGTCTGAACGACGATATGCGCACCATTAGCCGCAATACCGCAGTCTCTGACGAGCATTACAACACACTCAATTTTGATAATCAGATCCACGGTTTTTTCGATACCGGTGCATTGAGTCATGAGTTACTGACGGGTGTGGGCGTTGACCATATGCGCGGCCATACTGACTACGGTAGTGGCAGCGTGTCATCTCTTGATATTTATCATCCTGACTATGGTGTCGCCGAATTTGGCCCAACCGCGCTATGGCAGGATAGCCGCGTTTCATCCACGCAAACGGGCGTCTATCTGCAGGACCAGATTGCCTGGCAGCAATGGCGTACCACAGTGGGTATCCGCCACGACTGGAGCAAAATCATCAATAAAGATTTTCTCTACGGCCAGAATTACGAGCAACACGATCAGGCCACCACGGGACGTGTTGGCCTGAATTATCTGTTTAACAATGGCATCTCGCCTTATTTCACCTGGGCGCAATCTTTCCAGCCGGTTGCCGGTCTTTCTCGCGATCAACAACCCTTTAAACCCAGTCGCGGCGAACTCTATGAGTTTGGTGTGAAGTATCAGCCACCGGGTACCACGACCCTGCTTTCTGCCGCTGTGTACAACCTGACACAGGACAAGAGCCTGAGCACTGATCCGGCGAATTCCGCTTTCCAGACTCAGGGCGGAAAAATTCGTGCACGTGGGCTGGAGCTGGAGGCACGGGGTGCCTTAACCGAACAGTTCAGTGTGATCGGTAGCTACACACTACAGCAGGTGAAGTACACCCAGGACACTCAAGGCCGCGAAGGCAAAACCCCACTGCGCGTACCACGGACATTTGGTGCGCTATGGCTGGACTGGCAGGCGCCAGCAGGCACAGAGGTTGAGGGCTTAGGCGTCGCTGTGGGGGGGCGCTTCAGCGGCGGCACCAAAGGAGGAACCATGGACAATCAGTTTAACACCGGGGGTTATGGCCTGATGGATGCTTCAATTCGTTATGAGCTTGGCAAACTCGATCCTTCTTTACGCGGTGGCAAAGTGCAACTGACAGCACAAAACCTGCTGGACCGCAAAGTTGTCGCGGGTTGCTATTCCACCGACACAGGCTGTTTCTGGGGGGCAGGCCGTCAGGTGATTGCCAAATTTAGCTGGGACTTTTGATGTAATTGCCGGCCAGTAGTCGGCAATCCTTTTTCGGCAAGGAGAAAGATGATGAACGAACGTCAACGTTACAGCGCCTGGAGTGACAGTGAGCGTGAACACTATCGACAAAATGGCTATTGGGTCGATCAACCTCTGGGCGAACAGTTACGCCAGTGGGCAATTCGGCAACCCACCAGCATCGCACTGGTGGCAGGAAAGCAGCATCTGAGTTACGCCGGGCTGGATAATCTGGCCGACAGACTTGCTGCGGGATTAGCCGCGCGTGGGATTCGCTCTCAAGATAATGTGTTGCTGCAGTTGCCAAACTGTATTGGCCTCGTGGCAACACTGTTCGCTCTGTTCCGTCTCGGCGCACGCCCGATTCTTGCCATGCCTGGCCAGAAAGCGGCAGACATTGATGCCTTGAGCCAACTGGCAGAACCCAAAGCCTGGTTTTATCCTCATCACTATCTTGGGCATGACTATCAAACACTGGCATCGGATATGGCGGTTAAACATCCCGGTATGCAACGCTGGCCGGTGAATATCCATGACGATGCAGACTCACTGATGACAGCGTTCCAGTCTGAGCCCCAGCCTTTGCCTGCACCGCATGCTGAAGATATCGCCCTCCTCCTTCTTTCTGGTGGCAGCACCGGTACGCCCAAATTGATACCACGCACGCACGCCGATTACTTTTACAACGCACGCCGCATGGCGGAAATCTGCCAGCTTTCCAGCCAAAGTGTGTATCTGGCGACATTAGCTGTGGCACACAACTTCACCCTCTCCTGTCCGGGAGTGCTGGGCACGCTATTCTCAGGCGGCAAAGTGGTGCTAGCGCAAACCTCAGGCTGTGATGAAGTGTTCCCTCTTATTGAGCAGGAGAAAGTCACTTTTACTGCATTGGTACCACCGCTTGTCACCCTGTGGCTGGAGTGTCGGGCATGGGATGAAAGCGACCTCTCCAGTTTGCAATTTATTCAGGTAGGGGGAGCACGGCTGGATAGTCAACTGGCAGCAAAAGTCAAACCCACCTTTGACTGTCAGCTCCAGCAAGTTTTCGGTATGGCTGAGGGACTGATTTGCTGCACACGGCTTGATGATAGCGATGACGTGATTTTACACACTCAGGGTCGTCCGATTTCAGATGCGGACCAAATAAGAGTGGTGAATCAGGATGGACTTCCCGTAGGAATCGAAGTCTCCGGTGAACTTCTTACCCACGGCCCCTATACTATCGGCGGCTATTATCGCGCTGAAGCGCAAAACCTGCAGGCGTTCACACCGGATCATTTTTACCGTTCTGGTGACCTGGTGCGCCTGACCGATGCGGGCAACTTCGTCGTGGAAGGTCGGCTCAAAGAGCAAATTAATCGTGCCGGGGAAAAGGTGGGTTGCGCAGAGGTTGAGTCGTTTATCGCTAATCACCCTGATGTGGCAAGCTGCGTCGTAATTGGTGTTGAGGATGCACGCCTAGGTGAACGTATCTGTGCCTGTTTACCGGGTGATACCCACCTGACACTGGCTGATTTACGTGGCTACCTGCAGCGACAAGGTGTCAGCAATAATAAACTGCCTGACCAGTTATTACCTGTTAAGCGTTGGCCATTAACCGCCGTTGGCAAGATCGATAAGCGTCAGCTGGCGGATATTGCCATGCTTGCCCTGGACAGCAGTGAGTCCAGCCATACCCTCATCCTGCAGGCTGACCCGCTCGATGTCATTTATCACTTGCTGAAGAACGAATCTGATTGTCACATTGCCTATGAGCGCGACGAATGCTGGGATATTGGAATAGGCAGTCAGGTAAAAATCTCACTGTATGGTAATCGTGCTGAACTTACCCTGCCCAACGCGGTGGAAAAGAGCTGGCAAGGTGGTAACTGGCAGACAAATCTGCAACAGGCGCTGGATGCGATTCCCTTTAGCGACTGGCAGGCTTATGGTGTGAGCCATTTCGAGTTCTCACACCTGATACACGATGTGCAGCCAAAACACTTACCTGAGGCAACGCCCCTGCTGACCCTCTTTATCCCGCATGTGCAAATCAAATTAAAGCCGGGGGAAGCACAACTGATCGCGTCTTCTGATCAGGATTTATCGCAACTGGTGAAGCGTGTTCAGGCGGCGGATCGTGTTGCAGTGTTTCCAGAACCTGATGCTCAATGGCAAGCTTCAATCGCCAAACAGATTCGCGAACAGGATGCGCGCGACTACTGCCAGCGCGTTGCCCTGGCAGTTGAAGAAATTCAGCGCGGTGAATATCAGAAAATTATTCTTTCTCGTCGAATAACCCTTGCCGCTCCAGTCGATTTATTAGCTAGCTATCACGTTGGCCGCCGGTTCAATACCCCGGCACGTTCGTTTATTGCCCGATTGAACGACGATCACTTCATTGGGTTTAGCCCTGAGACGGTGGTTGAAGTCTCTGATTCTGGCGCTGTCAGCACTCAACCACTGGCCGGCACGCGAGCACTTACCGCTGACGAGGCCGAAAATCGGCGATTGCGCGAAGTGCTCAGTAACGATACGAAAGAAATTGCTGAGCATGCGGTGTCCGTCAAGCTCGCCATTGAAGAACTGATCCCCCTATGTGAGAACCATTCAACCCACGTCAGTGATTTTATGCATGTCTCACTGCGTGGCAGTGTGCAGCATCTGGCCTCCCGGATAAAAGGACAACTTCGCAAAGAATTCAATGCCTGGGATGCCTTTGGCGCACTGTTTCCCGCAGTCACTGCTTCGGGGATACCTAAGCGCTCGGCGATAGAGGCGATTCAGCGGCTGGAGCCGGTCTCACGCGGTGCCTATAGCGGCAGCGTGTTCATGGTCAATAGCCAGGGTGAAAAGGATGCGGCGCTGGTGCTCCGCTCGCTTTATAAGCATGGTCGTGGAGTGGCGTTACAAGCTGGTGCGGGGATTATTGACCAATCGTTGCCTGAGAGGGAGCTGGAAGAGACCATCGAAAAATTACAGTCGGTAAGCCGTTTTATTATTCCAGATAAATGAGAATAATTTTAAAGGGCTGTTATGGCCCTTTAAAATCAGCCATGTGAATGATTATATCGTTTCAGCTTTGAGCAGGGAATGGTTTATCGCGAAGGTACGGCGGGTGACTTGTTAACGCTATCTGGCTCAAACGGCAGCGCCCATACATCCAGCCTTGAGCCTCTTTGCTTTCACGGCTGCCTCCTGATATCGGAGGCGCCATATTGCGAACAGCCCGCTCAGGGAAACCCGAGCGGGATTTTTGCTTTTCTGCCGTTAGCGCTTACAGCACAAATTCGTAGTGAGAGCCGTCCGGCAGTTCAACATCCAGGCGCAGCTTGCCGCCGGCCGCCTCAACATAGCGTTTGAGCGAAGACAGTTTCAGATCGCGGCCCGGTTTTTCCATCACGGCAACGGTCGGTTGCCGGATACCCAGCGCCTGCGCCATTTCAACCTGCGTTTTCTGCACCTTCTCGCGCAGCTCGGCAAGGTGGATGTTCAGCATGATGTCCGCCGCCAGCGCTTGCGCTTTGGCCACGACCTCGGGCTTTTCATCCGCAATAAGCTGTTCCAGCGTTCTGCCCATCGCGTCACTCCTTCTCGTTTAATGTGTTCAGCCAGTTCGTGAATTCCCGATCGGCAATCTGAAGCATTCGATCGTAAAAACGCTTTTCATTGCCGGCTTTATTGCCCGCGCAAAGTACAATGCCGATACGGTACGGATCGAAGGCGAAGAATGCCCGCAACGGTTCGCCACGGCTCTGAATGCGCAGCTCTTTCATATTGCTGTAACGCGAACCTTTAACCGTATCGGCATAGGGTCTGGGCAGCCTCGGCCCCTTTTCCCGCAGGATCATCAATGCGGCAAGCACGCCAGCCCGATCGGCATCGTGGAGTGAGCTAAACCAGTTATCAAACGCATCCGTTGTTTTAATTTCCCACACGGGACCTCCCTGCAATATAGATCAACAACTATATAGATGTAAAGCTATAGCAGAGAGGCGTCAGAATGGCATGCAAAAGCATTCGTGGTTACTGCAAGGCTGAACGTACATCCGGACATTTTGCAAACGCAGTGCGAGGCATTCACCTTTTTACGAGCGGTAACGGACAATCGGTCAGAGGCACGGGGCGTTTCCCCGCCGCCCCTTTATGAACCCTGTCACAAAATGCGCATAACGTTTTCGGCGCTCTCCGCCGCGGGCGGTGAGCGATAAGTTTGTTAACGCCACGTTACATCAGGTTAGGCAACATTGTTAACGGCGATTGATGCGCCAAACGCATCGCGCCATGCGTTTATTGCGCTTATTTAGTTTATTTTCCTGAGCGAGTCTTCAGCAACAGGCGCGGCGTCAGGCGCCCATAACAAACTGGAGATAAAGATGCATTCCTCTACCTCACCCATGACCACCCGGGCCAAAGCCGGCGCGATCCTGCGCGTCACCTCCGGCAACTTTCTGGAACAGTTCGACTTCTTTCTGTTCGGCTTTTACGCCACCTACATCGCACACACCTTTTTCCCGGCCAGCAGCGAGTTCGCCTCGCTGATGATGACCTTCGCGGTATTCGGCGCAGGTTTTCTGATGCGCCCCATTGGCGCCATCGTGCTGGGCGCCTACATCGATAAAGTCGGCCGCCGCAAAGGGCTGATCGTCACCCTGTCGATCATGGCCGCGGGCACCTTCCTGATCGTGCTGATCCCCTCTTACCAGAGCATCGGGCTTTGGGCGCCGCTGCTGGTGCTGTGCGGGCGCCTGTTGCAAGGCTTCTCGGCGGGCGCGGAGCTGGGCGGCGTGTCCGTCTATCTGGCCGAAATCGCCACGCCGGGCCGTAAGGGCTTCTACACCAGTTGGCAGTCCGGCAGCCAGCAGGTGGCGATCATGGTGGCGGCGGCCATGGGCTTCGCGCTCAATGCGGCGCTGGAAGAAAGTGCCATTCGCGAATGGGGCTGGCGCCTGCCTTTCCTGTTCGGCTGTCTGATCGTTCCCTTCATCTTCCTCCTGCGCCGCAAGCTGGAAGAGACGCAGGAATTTACCGCCCGCCGTCACCACCTGGCGATGCGCGACGTGTTTAAAACCCTGCTGAAAAACTGGCCGGTGGTAATCGCCGGCATGCTGATGGTCGCCATGACCACCACCGCGTTTTACCTGATCACCGTGTATGCGCCAACCTTCGGCAAAAAGGTGCTGTTGCTCAGCGCCTCCGACAGTTTGCTGGTCACTTTACTGGTCGCGATTTCCAACTTCATCTGGCTGCCCATCGGCGGCGCGCTGTCGGATCGCTTCGGCCGCAAACCGGTGCTGGTCGCCATGACGCTGCTGACGCTGGCCACCGCCTACCCGGCGCTGAGCCTGCTCGCCGCCGCCCCCAGCTTCAGCATGATGCTGGCCGTGCTGCTGTGGCTGTCCTTCATTTACGGCCTCTACAACGGCGCCATGATCCCGGCCTTAACCGAGATCATGCCAACGGAAGTACGGGTGGCCGGGTTCTCGCTGGCCTACAGCCTGGCGACGGCGGTGTTCGGCGGCTTTACGCCGGTGATCTCCACCGCGTTGATCGAATACACCGGCGATAAGGCTTCACCGGGCTACTGGATGAGCTTCGCCGCGCTGTGCGCATTGCTGGCGACGCTGTATCTGTATCGCCGCATCGCCATGCCGCTGCAAACCGCACGCTAACGCGCCATCGCCATAAGGAATAATGCCATGCAGAAACTCACTCGTTCGATCCTCGCCGCGCTGGTGTGCGCCTCTTTCAGCACCGCGGCGCTGGCCAAAGACGTGACCGTGATGATCTCCGGCGGCTTCAAGGCCGCGCTGGAGAAACTGGCCCCGGAATATGAACCCCAAAGCGGCGACAAAATCATTCTGGTGTCCGGCCCTTCCATGGGGAAAACGCCGCAGGCGATCCCCGCACGGCTGGCGCGCGGAGAGCAAGCCGATGTGGTGATCATGGTGGGCGACGCGCTGACCCAACTGGACAAAGGCGGCTGGATCCAGCGGGGTTCGCGCGTGGAGCTGGCCGATTCGCCGATCGGCATGGTGGTGAAACAGGGCGCGCCCAAGCCGGCGATAAAAACGGATGCCGAGCTGCGTAATGCCTTGCTGCAAGCCGACTCTTTCGCCTATTCCGACAGCGCCAGCGGCCGCTACGTCAGCGGCCAACTGTTCAAAAAGCTGGGCATCGAGGAACAGGTGAAAGGAAAAGCGCACATGGTTGAGCGCATTCCGGTGGCCTCTGAAGTGGCGCAGGGGAAATACGCGTTGGGCTTCCAGCAGGTCAGCGAATTGCTGCCCGTGGCGGGCGTCACCTTTATCGGCGAACTGCCGGAAAACGTGCAGTACATCACCCGCTTCGCCGGCGCGGTAACGGCCAAGGCGGAACATCGCCGCGAAGGCAAAGCGCTGCTGGAGTTCCTCGCCTCCTCTCAGGCACAGCCGACCATTCGCGCGACCGGCATGCGAAGCGTGCCGGCGCAGCAGCCGGTCAGGCAGAGTGATACCGTTCAGTAATCAGCTTTTCCAGCTCGGCGGCGACGAAAGACTGCATGCGGCCGCTGCGCCGGATCAGGCCCACGGTGCGTTTCACCACCGGCTCGACCAGTGGCACCGACGTCAACACCGAATGCTCTGAAGCGGGCATCGACATGGCGGGCACGGCGGCAATGCCGATGCCCGCCTCAACCATGCCCAGCATGGTCGTCACATGGCGAGTTTCGCACACGCTGGGGCGCTCCGGCACGAGGTGTTCCAGGCGCTGATCGAGCAGATTGCGATTGCCGGAGGTTTTATCCAGCGACACGTAATCCTGCTGATAAAATTCCCGCCAGGTGAGGCTCTTTTTAGCGGCGAGCGGATGGTCGCGCCGGCAGGCGGCCACGTAAACGTCACCCACCAACGGCACAAATTCAAGGTTAGGCTGCAGCCGCCCGGCAAAGCAGATGCCGAAGTCAGCCTGGCCGCCGGTGACCGCCTCAATCACATTACCCGCGCTGCCGTCGATCAGTTTAACGCGCACGCGCGGATAGCGAAGCCGGAAACGGCGTATTACGTCGGGCATGAAATAGTAGGCCGCCGACGGCACCGTGGCGACGGCGACCAGCCCGGTACGCTCCTGGCTGACCTTATCGATATCGGCCAACACCGCTTCGACATTCATCAGCAGTTGATCCGAACGCTCGGCAAACGCCTGCCCGTACAGCGTCAGCGTCACGCGCCGGGTGGTGCGCTCGAACAGTTTGCTGCCCAGCGCGTTTTCCAGCTTCTCAATCCTGCGGCTCAAGGCCGACTGCGACAGGCAGATGGATTCTGCGGCCAGCCGAAAATTGCCGTACTCCACCAGCGCGCGGAAGGCATAAAGATCGTTGAGATCAAAATTCACTGGCATAGCGGCCGACTCTCCTTGCTGAACGCAAAACAACGATGATAACCGCTTATAGCGCCACGGCAACCGGCCTGGTAATTGAGCCACCCAAGCCCTTATCGCCCCAGCAGCACCATTCCCCAAATAATGATAGTCATCACCACCGCCACCAGCTGCGCAGCGCCGCCCAGATCTTTAGCGCGTTTGGATAACGGATGTAATTCCAGCGAAATGCGATCGACCACGGTTTCAATCGCCGTATTAAGCAGCTCCACCACCAATAGCAGAAAACTGCAGGCGATTAATAACAGTCGCTCTATATTTGTAATATCTAAACCAAATGTAACAACCAGTAAAATGGCGTTAATAACCAATAATTGGCGAAACGCATCTTCGGTAAGCACGGCGTCAATAAATCCGGCCCAGGAATTCCTTATGCTGTAGGTTAATCGGCTTATTCCTTTTTTCTTTTCCACAGGCATGCAATCAGCTCTCGTCAATACTGCCACAATCACTCGCGAATAAATCACGCGGCGTGAATTTATCTCGAGTTTATTAATTAAAGGCCTTAACCGTTCTCTTTGCGGCGACGATGCATTCACTCACGCGCCGTCACCCTGCCCCTGAAACGGCACCGCCCGAAAATGCCCCGGCGCGGTTATTATTCTGAGAACGTGAAAAGGCGATGCGTTATCAGCCGGTTAAAGCGTTTTCTCGTATAAGCGGTAGCGCTTATAGGGAACCGCGCCGATGCGTTCTAAAATCGTCCGCATGCCGGTATTGGTTTCCAGGATCCACGACATTTCCAGCGCGTCGATATTGCGCTTGGCGAAAGGCTCGCGCAGCGCCTCAATCAGCAGCAGCGCAATAATCGGCCCGATGCGGCTGAATTGATATTCCTGGCGCACGCCCATCAACGGCACGCGCGCGGTGCGCACGCCGCTGACTTTCAGCCGCCACAAGAGCTTCGCCCAGCCGAACGGCAATAACCGCCCCTGCAGATCGGCAATCGCTTCGTTGATGTTCGGCAGACCGACGATAAAGGCGCAGGGGGCGCCATCCACCTCGGCGATATGGATCATATCGTCGGGCACCAGGAACTTCAGCTGATCCCCCATGGTGGCGAACTCGTGCTCGGTGAACGGGACAAACCCCCAGTTATGCTGCCATCCGGAGTTGAACACCTCGCGCAGCACCTGCATCTCCTCGCGAAAGCGCTTGCGGTTGAGGCGGCGAACGGTCACCTTTTTGCGCACCTGATCCATCATCCGGGTTAACGACGGCGAAAAATGCAGGTCGGTTCTTTTCATCCAATAGGCAAGCAAATCAATCCCTTCGCTGTAGCCCTGCTGCGCTATTTGCGCCGCATAGTAGGGCTTCGCGTGTGTCATCAGGGCGGAAGGCGGCGTATCGAACCCCTCGACCAACAGGCCGCTTTCCTGATTGATATTGAGGCTGAATGGCCCGGTGATTTTGCGCGCGCCTTTCGACCTCAGCCATTCCTCCGCCACCGTGAATAAAGTGCTGAAAACGGCGGGATCGTCAACGGCGTCAATCATGCCGAAATGGCCGGTATCCTCGCCATGCAGCTCCCGGTGCAGAGCATCGATTTGCGCCGTGATGCGCCCAACGACTTTGCCCTGTTTTTTGGCCACCCATGCCTGCCATTCAATATGGTCGGTGCCGGGATTCTTCTTTGACAGATGCTCTCCGCGCTCTACATGCAGCGGCTCAATCCAGTTCGGATCATCGCGAAACAGTTGCGAGGGGAAAGCAATAAATTCTTTAAGTTCGCGTTTACTCAGAACTTTCTCAACACGGATCATAAATAGCCTTACGTTTTAATAAAATAATTAAATAAGCACGCGACAACGTCTTTAGCATTTTTTATGCTGTTCTCATTTATTGGATTGTGTATTGCCTCCGGTTCAATGATAAGAAAAACCGAATATTACCCCCTGTGAAACAGCGCATTATTGCGCCCGACATTCACCCTGTGATGTCCGTAATTGATAAAAAAAGGAAACAGAAAGCGGCGCAGCCAGGCTACGCTAATGGTGCTCTTTTATTATTTCGTGCTGTTACGGCAAAAGAAACTCGCCGCTTTTAGTGTACCGACTTTAATCAGGAGGTGTGCCGCCATCTTTACCACTTAATGCTCTTTTTAAGATTAGCCTTAAATGAATCGTTCACTTTTGGATTTCTTGCGGCATACTGTTTAGGAAGTGTTTAAGTTCCAAGATAGCCATGCATGAGGTCATAACCTATGAGCCGACAGTTATTTCCTGCCCGAAAGAGACAGGCTAAAGAACGGCGCAGCCCGGATATTACAATAGTCTCTCGTATATCGCCAGGGTGCCGCTCAAGGCTGATAACACGGGCTACTCACGCTCTGACCGGTTAATAACCGGCGTGCCCTCAAGCACGGCATTATACGCTGTTCGCGGAATGAAGATGGTTGAATAACAAACTTATTCAAAACCTATTCATAGTAAAACATCAATTACCTCGCCAAGAGTGATTTTCTCTTTTGGTGATTTTTAATCTATGGCTAAGTTTGTCTATGTCTGAAACAAGTTCCGTTCATTCTCTTCCCATGCGCTATGCGGACTTCCCCACCTTAGTGGACGCGTTGGATTACGCGGCGCTGGGCAATACGGGAATGAATTTTTACGACCGTCGCAATCAACTCGTGACCGTTCTCGAATATCGCACGCTACAGCAAAAAGCGATCTCGGGCGCGCGGCGTTTATTGTCCCTGAAACTCAAGAAAGGCGATCGCGTGGCGCTTATCGCCGAAACCAGCGCAGGATTCGTCGAAGCCTTTTTCGCTTGCCAATACGCCGGCCTGGTGGCGGTGCCGTTGGCGATCCCGATGGGCGTGGGCCAACGCGACTCCTACACCGCCAAACTGAAAGGGCTGATCGCCAGCTGCAACCCCGCGGCGATCGTCAGCAGCGAAGAGTGGACGCCGCTGATCGCGTCGGCCACGGAAAACACCTCGGCGCTGCACATCCTCAGCGATGCGGATTTTAACGCCTTGCCGGAGCCGGAAATCGCGTTGCCGGCGCCTTCGCCCGACGACATCGCCTATCTCCAATACACCTCCGGCAGCACCCGCTTTCCGCGCGGCGTGATCATTACCCAGCGGGCGGCGATGGCGAACCTGAACGCGATCAGTCGCGACGGGATCAAGCTGCGCGCGGGCGACCGCTGCGTTTCGTGGCTGCCCTTCTATCACGATATGGGCCTGGTCGGTTTTCTGCTCACGCCGGTGGCGACCCAGCTGTCCGTCGATTACTTGCGCACGCAAGATTTCGCCATGCGCCCGATGCAATGGCTGAAACTGATCGCCAAAAATCGCGGCACGGTGTCCGTCGCCCCGCCGTTCGGCTACGATCTGTGCCTGCGCCGCAGCAACGCCAAAGAGCTGGCCGATCTGGATCTTTCCAGCTGGCGGGTCGCGGGCGTGGGCGCCGAGCCGATCCCGGCCGAGCTGCTCGGCCAGTTCGGCGAACACTTCAGCAGCATCAACTTCGACAGCAAAGCCTTCATGCCGTGCTACGGCCTGGCCGAGAACACCCTGGCGGTGAGTTTTTCCGACCCTTGCTCCGGCCCGCAAACCAACGCGGTCGACCGCGATATTTTGGAGTACGAGGGTAAAGCGGTCGCGCCCGGCAAGAAAACCCGCGCCATCTCGACCTTCGTCAACTGCGGCCGAGCGCTGCCCGGCCACCGCATCGAGATCCGCAGCGAAACCGGGCAACCGCTGCCGGAACGCCAGGTCGGCCATATCACGATCTCCGGCCCCAGCCTGATGAACGGCTATTTCTGCGACGACGAGTCCCAACAGCAAATTCAGGTGACCGGCTGGATGGATACCGGCGATCTGGGCTACCTGCTGGACGGCTATCTGTACGTCACCGGCCGCAAGAAGGATTTGATCATCATTCGCGGCCGCAATATCTGGCCGCAGGATATCGAGTACGTCGCGGAATCCGAACCGGAAATCCGTTCCGGCGATGCGATCGCCTTCGTAACCGAAGAGCACGACGAAGCGGCCAGGATCATTTTGCAAATCCAGTGCCGAGTCAGCTCGGAAGAACGCCGGGAGCAAATCGTGCGTTCGCTGAGCGCGCGCATTCAAAGCGAGTTCGGCATCGCGGTGGACATCGAGCTGCTGCCGCCGCACAGCATTCCCCGCACGTCGTCGGGCAAACCCGCGCGCGCGGAGGCCAAAAAACGCTGGCTGAGCGCCTCGCTCTACCCGCACATGCCGCAGCTGGCCGGTTTCGCGCAATGAGCGGCACGGTGGCAGTGACGGGCGCGACCGGTTTTATCGGCCGGCACATCGTCCAGGAACTGCTGGCGCAAGGGTTTAACGTGCGCGCCCTGACGCGGCACGCGGGAAAAGCCGCCACCGATAACCTGCAGTGGATCCCCGGCGCGCTGGAGGATCGGCCCTCGCTCACCGAGCTGGTGCGCGGCGCGGAGTGCGTCGTGCACTGTGCGGGCCAGGTGCGTGGGCATGCGGAAGCGGTGTTCACCCGCTGCAACGTCACCGGCAGCCTGAACCTGATGCAGGCGGCCAAACAGAACGGCCGCTGCCGTCGCTTCTTGTTCATGTCGTCGCTGGCGGCCCGCCATCCGGCGCTGTCCTGGTACGCCCATTCAAAACAGGCCGCCGAGCAGCAACTCATCGCCGCCAGCGGCGAGATCGCGCTGGGGATTTTCCGCCCGACGGCGGTTTACGGGCCCGGCGATAAAGAGCTGAAACCGCTGTTCAACGGCCTGCTGCGCGGCGTGCTGCCCCGGCTGGGCGCGCCTGACGCCAGGCTCTCTTTTCTGCACGTGAGCGATTTGGCCAAGGCGGTCAGCCAATGGGTGCAGGCCGAACCCACGCAGCCGAATATTTACGAACTGTGCGACGGCGTGGCCGAGGGCTATAACTGGCTGCGCCTGCGGGACATCGGCGCCGCCGTGCGGCACGGGCCGGTGCGCCTGGTGGGCATTCCGCTGCCGCTGCTGAAAGCCCTGGCGGATATCAGCGTGGTGTGGAACCGCCTGGTAAAACAGGAGCCGATGCTGACGCGCAGCAAAATACGCGAATTAACCCATCACGACTGGTCCGCCAGTAATCACGCGCTGTCGCAACAGATTAATTGGTTTCCACAGGTAAGTTTGGAGCGCGCGCTGCGCGAAGGGCTGTTTTAATTATTCCAAATAGAGGTGTGTCAACGTTCTTATGCTAAATCGCGATGCTGTAATGGATTATATCCTGACGTGTTTGCAAGGTATCGTCGAAGGCGGAGTGGAAATAAAACCTGATAGCGATCTCGTCAATGATCTTGGCCTGGAATCCATCAGAGTCCTGGATCTGCTGATGATGCTGGAAGATGAATTAGATATCTCCATTCCTATCAATATATTGCTTGATGTCAGAACGCCTGAGCAACTGCTTGACGCGCTGCGCCCTTATCTGGAGAAAAACCATGGGACTGTATGATAAGTTTGCGCGCCTCGCCAATGACCGCGAACAATTTCAAACGTCCGGTCTGAATCCGTTCGGCACCTGCATCGACGAAGTCTATTCCGCCACCCAGGGCCGCATCGGCGATCAAAAGATTGTCCTCGCCGGCACCAATAATTACCTTGGCCTGACGTTCGATGCGCAGGCGATCGCCGCCGGCCAGGCGGCCCTGGCCGCGCTCGGCACCGGCACCACCGGCTCGCGCATGGCGAACGGCAGCTACGGATCGCACCTGACGCTGGAGCGGGAGCTGGCGGAATTCTTCGATCGCCCGAGCGCCATCGTGTTCTCCACCGGCTACACCGCCAACTTGGGCGTCATCAGCACGCTGGCAGGGCCGGGCGCCGTGGTATTGATCGACGCGGACAGCCACGCAAGCATTTACGACGCCTGCGCCCTCGGCGGCGCGGAGATTATTCGCTTCCGCCACAATGACGCCGCCGATCTGGAGCGCCGCATGGTGCGCCTGGGCGAGCGTGCGCGCGAGGCGATCATTATCGTGGAAGGCATCTACAGCATGCTGGGCGACGTCGCCCCGCTGGTGGAAATCGTCGACATCAAGCGGCGGCTCGGCGGGTATCTGCTGGTCGACGAAGCGCACTCCTTTGGCGTGATGGGCGAGCACGGCCGCGGCCTGGCCGAAGCGCTGGGCGTCGAGCAAGACGTGGATATCATCCTGGGCACCTTCAGCAAAAGCCTGGCTTCGATCGGCGGTTTCGCCGTCGGCGGCAAGGGGATGGAGGTGCTGCGCTACAGCAGCCGGCCGTATATCTTTACCGCGTCGCCGTCGCCGTCGAGCATCGCGTCGGTGCGCACGGCGCTGCAAAAAATCGCGCGCCATCCCGAACTGCGGGAAAAGCTGTGGAGCAACGCGCACCGCCTGTACCACGGCCTCGCCGAGCTGGGGTATACCCTGGGGCCGCGCATCAGCCCGGTGGTGCCGGTGATGATCGGTTCGAAGGAAGAAGGGCTGCGTTTCTGGCGCGAGCTGATCGCCCACGGCGTGTATGTAAACCTGGTGCTGCCACCGGCCGCGCCGGCGGGCGTTACCCTGCTGCGCTGCAGCGTCAATGCCGCGCACAGCGATGAAGAAATAGACACCATCGTGCGCGCCTTTGCGGCGCTGAAAAAATAAAGCCTTCCCTCTCGGCCGCGGCGGCGGTGCCGAAAATGGCATCGCCGCCCTGCCGAACCGATGCGCGCCTCAGTGCGCAGCCGTTGATACTTCATCAGCGGAATAGCGATAACCCTGCGCCGCCATAAATTCCGCGATGGCTTTTTCCGCCGCCGAAAGCACCTCCTCGATCGGCCGATCGGCATCGAGATCCACGATGTCGGCGCCTTCGAACGTCAATAACGGCGTGACGGCGATCTTCTTCTCCAGCGCCGCTTTGCGATGATCGGGTTTGCGCGCGCAGGCCACCGCCAGACTGACATTCAGCTTGAGCACCAGATCCGGTTTTTGCCCCGCCATCCATTGGAACGCCGCCCGCTCGCGCGCCGCCAGCCAACGGACAAACCGGCTCCCTTCAACGTCGACGGGAAAAACCGTGCCGTCGTAAGCACCGGGGATCTGCGCCTGCGGAAAACGGTCGGTCAACACGATGAACCCTTGCCGCCGATACGCCAGCATGCGGCGAAACCGCAGCAGCCGCCGCCCCACGAAAGCGATGATCACCGCCGACGGCAGCAGGCCAATGCGGGATTTTTTCGTTTTGACTTTTTTGGTATTGCTCTCGATAGCCTTGCCCACCGAGCGCCCGAGCAGCGGCAACTTCGCCGCCGCGCGGCCGACGTTGCCCGCCTGTTTGCCCAGATGCACCTGCACCGCCGGGCCATAATGTTTCATATACGCGATCAGATGTTCACAAACGGTGGACTTACCCGATCCGTCGCTGCCGATAACCGCAATCAGCGGCGGAAATTTTGCACTCATAATAAGACTCTCTTTCAATACACCAGAAACGGCGTGCCATATTTGAAGCGAACTACCGCTTATCATTGCCGTGGCGGCCGCGTGGAAAAAATTTTCCGTAACGCGACGCCAAAAAAGCACAAAACATTAAGCGAAAATTGAAAATCCTGCTCTTTTTTCGCCGTGAGACCGGCCGGAAATTAACATAAAAAGCGAAACCGGCCCACGCACCAACAATTAGCACAAAATAACAAGAACGAACGCTATAAATATCAATTCAAATAACGAACAGGAATAGCAATCTCATTATTTTATCGCAGCAAAGCACAATAAATATCTTGAACCCAAGGCGTATTGGAATACAATAGTTTTTTTCGCATTGGATCAATTATTGTGAGTCAGCAGATAAGACCTTCATCTGATCGCTCGCCCGTGCGCGTAATAGCGATAACCGGCTGTGACGGCTCGGGAAAATCCACGTTAGCCGCCAGCCTGGTCAACGCCTTATCGGCACAAGAACCTGCCGAACTTCTTTATCTCGGCCAGTCATCCGGGCGTATCGGCGAATGGATCAGTTCGCTGCCGATTATTGGCGCCACCTTCGGGCGTTATTTATTGAAGAAGTCGGAGCGCGTGCATGAGCGCCCTTCCACGCCGCCGGATAATGCCACGGCGCTGGTGATTTTTTTACTTTCCTATTGGCGCGTTTATAAATTCCGTCGCATGCTGAAGAAAAGCCGCAGCGGCGCATTGCTGATCACCGATCGTTATCCGCAGGCCGAAGTGGCGGGGTTTCGTTTCGATGGCCCGCAGCTGGCGAAAACCGCCGGCGGCAATCGCTGGATCCGCTGGCTGAGAAAGCGCGAACAAAACCTCTACCAATGGATGGCGTCTTATCAGCCCTTATTATTAATTCGGCTGGATATTGACGAACAAACGGCCTATTCACGCAAACCCGATCACTCGCTGGCGGCGTTGCGCGAAAAGATCGCCGTCATCCCGCACCTGACGTTTAACGGCGCTAACATATTGGATTTAGACGGCCGCGAGCCGGCCAATCGTATTTTCGACGAGTCTCTGCGCGCCGTTAAAATATCGCTGAGGGCCGCCAATGCCTAGCCGCCAAATAACCTTTTCGTACCGAAACAGATGAAAAAAAATAAACTCACCGCCGAACAGAATACCTCTTCCGCCTGCATCACCGGGCTGATTGCCGTGGTGGGCAGCGACGGCACCGGCAAGTCCACGCTGACCGCCGATCTGGTCAAGAACCTGCAGCAACATCGCCCCACGGAGCGGCGCTATTTGGGGCTGATCTCCGGCGAAGACGGCGACAAAATCAAGAAGTTGCCGTTCATCGGCGTGTGGCTGGAACGGCGCCTGGCGGCCAAATCCGATAAAACCCAGCGCATGAGCAACAGGCCGCCGGCGCTGTGGGCGGCGCTGATCATGTACGGATTTTCGCTGTGGCGCGCATCCAACCTGCGCAAGGTGCGGCGGCTGGCGCAGAGCGGCGTGCTGGTGATCAGCGATCGCTACCCGCAGGCGGAAATTTCAGGTTTTTACTACGACGGGCCCGGCATCGGCGTGGAACGCGCAAAAGGCTGGCTAGTGAGCCGCCTGGCGGCGCGCGAACGCCGTTTATATCAACGCATGGCCGTCTATCGGCCGGCGCTGATCATTCGCCTCGATATCGACGTCGATACGGCGTTTTCCCGCAAGCCCGATCACAGCTATGAAGAGCTGAAAGACAAGATTTCCGCCATGGTGCGCCTGCAGTACAACGGCGCGCGCATCATCGAGCTGGACGCCAGAGCCCCTTACGACGAGGTGCTGAGCAACGCGCTCAACGCCATTTCCGCCGTGGTGAACCCCGCGAAGCGCCCACAGAGCGACATCGGGCAACCCGGCGAAAACGCTGGCGAAGAAACTCAGGTTTATTAAACGCATACAGGGCAAGCGCATGACAGCGGAACACAAGATGCAGAGAAACAACGATAACGGCTGGTTTGGGTTATGAAACGGTGGTTTTCCGATGGCGCGTTTCGCTCCATTTTACGTAATGCCGCCTACTTAGGCTCCGGCAGCGTGGCCAGCGCGCTGCTCGGCCTGCTGGCGCTCTCCTGCGCCGGTAAAGGCATGTCGCCTGAAATGTTCGGCGTGCTGGTGGTGATCCAGGCCTATACCAAAGCGGTCAGCGATTTCATCAAATTCCAGACCTGGCAGTTTGTGGTGCAATTCGGCACCCCGGCGCTGGAGCATCAAAACACCGGGCGCTTCCGCGACGTCGTCGCCTTCTCCTTCGGGCTGGATATCGCCAGCGGCGTCATCGCCGTGCTGGGCGGCATGATCATGCTGCCGTTCTTGTCTCACGCCCTGGGGCTGGACAGCGAAAGCTTCTGGCTCGCCATGCTGTACTGCACCCTGATCCCGTCGATGACCTCGTCCACGCCGACCGGCGTGCTGCGCGCCTTCAACCGCTTCGATCTCATCGCTATCCAGCAGGCGATCAAGCCGTTCCTGCAGGCGGTGGGCAGCGTCATCTCCTATTATTTCGATCTGGGATTCCCCGGCTTTATCGTCACCTGGTACGCCTCTAACCTGATCGGTGGCACGCTGTTCTGGTGGTTCACCGCGCGCGAGCTGCGCCGCCGCGATATCCACGGCGCGCTGAGGCCGCGCCTGTTCAACGTCGCGCGCCGCATCGAGGGCGCCTGGAACTTCGTCTGGACCACCAACATCGCCCACACCATCTGGGCCGCACGCAACTCCTGCACCACCGTGCTGGTGGGCGTGGTGCTCGGGCCAGCCGCCGCCGGGCTGTTCAAGATCGCCATGACCTTCTTCGATGCGACGGGCACCCCGGCCAAGCTGCTGGAGAAAAGCTTCTATCCGGAGATCATGCGCCTGGATCCGCGCACCAAGACCCCGTGGCTGCTGGGCCTGCGTTCCTCGCTGCTGGCCGGCGGCATCGGTCTCGCCGTCGCGGTGTTGATGCTGCTGGTGGGCAAACCGTTCATTTCCGCGGTGTTCGGGCAGCAATACCTGGAAGCCTATGACCTGATTCAAATCATGCTGGGCGCGATCATCGTCTCCATGATGGGCTTCCCGCAGGAATCCTTACTGTTTATGGCAGGCAAGCAGCGCGCTTTCCTGATCGCGCAGGCGACGGCCTCGGCGGCCTACATTGCGCTGCTGGTGTCGATGGCGTATGCCTTCGGCGTGCAGGGTGCCGCCTTCGCTTATTTACTGGGGCAATGTTTAGACGTTCTGTTATCCCTGATACCGACGATCGGCGCCTACCGCAATCGCTTTATGTTGGGGCTGAATGCGCCCAAAGAGAGTAATCAATGACCGCTAACGATAATTGGAAGAAGTTCTCCGCCGAAACCACCCAGGCGCTGTTTGTCGCGGTGGAAGAAGACGACCTGGTTGAGGCGAATATCAGCCTGCCGCAGCAGATCGATCTGGAATGCTCCCCCGAGAGCATCCGGGACAACTACGCGCTGTGCCTGCAGTTTTGGGAAGACGGCTTTTCCCGCCGCGAGCTGCTGCAACTGGTGAACGGTTTCCTGCAAGATCCGCAGTTGGCGGCGCCCACCCGCATGCGCTACAAATATATCCGCGCCCGCTACAAGCACCTGCGCTTCGCCCAGCAGCTGTACGGCGCGCCCCACCGCGCCAACCGCCTGTTCCACACCACCACCGTGGTGCTCGGCCATTTTCAGGACGCGTTTCGCAACGGCAACCAGAAGAACCTGACGCTGTACGGCAACCTGCTGCGGCTGCTGCTCAGCAAGCCGGTGTGGTCATATGTGCGCTATGCGCTGCGCCACACCCGGCTGGAAAGCGCACAGGGCTTTATCACCTACCGCCAGGAGCAAATGCGCCAGCTGCAGACGCTGATCGCCGGCCCGGCGCTGACCGGGCACCAGTTCCACAACGTGCGCAAAATCGTCAGCCGCCAGGTGTCGTTTTACGACACGCTGAGATCGATCGACCCCGACAACCGCGAGGCCCGGCAGATCTCGCGCTTCCTGGCGGCGATTAACGGCCTGATGGGCGACCGGCACGACGTGATGGTGGCGGACAAACTGGCCGGCGGCGATATCTACGATCGGCCGGCGATCCTGGATATCGACATTCGCCAGCGCCTGGAGCTGCTGCTGGCGCGCTTTCCGCTGTCCTTTTCCCCGCCGGCCGTCGCGGCGGGCAGATAAGCGCGTTGCAAGGAGCCATGATGACGTTGCGTCGCTTGCTGATCTTCACGCTGCTGCTTTCGCCGCTGGCGGCATCCGCGCATAACTTCGTGCAGGGCCGGCCGGTGGCGCCGATCGCCATCGCCGATCGCGGCGAACTGCTGCTGCGCAACGGCGATTTCAGCTACCGGCCGTGGAACAGCGCAAAACTGGCGGGCAAAGTGCGGGTGATCCAATACATCGCCGGGCGTACCTCCGCCAAGAAGAAGAACTCGCTGCTGATCAACGCCGTCAAGGACGCGAACCTGCCGGGCGATCGCTTCCAGCCGACCACCATCGTCAACACCGACGACGCGATCCCGGGCTCCGGCTTTTTCGTGCGCGGCAAGATCGAGAAAAACAAGCGGAATTACCCCTGGGCGCAGTTCATCGTCGACAGCGACGGGCTGGGGCGCATGGCCTGGCGGCTGCCAGAGGAGAGCTCCACCATCGTGGTGCTGGACCAGGCCGGGCGCGTGCAGTGGGCGAAGGACGGCGCACTCACCCCGCAGGAAGTTGACCAGGTGATTGCCCTGCTGCGCGCGCTGATCGCGCGGGAGACGCCATGAAGCGCACGCCGCCGGGAGCCGATGACGCATGTCTTTGATTGAGCGCTACATCACGGTTGAGATCCGCCGCCTGGTGATGATGATCGCCGGGTTTCTGATCTTTATGTTCGCCAGCTACTCCGCCCAGCGCTACCTGACCGACGCCGCCAACGGCACGCTGGCGCTGCGGGTGGTGGCCGACGTGGTATTCTATAAATCGCTGATCGCGCTGGAGATGATATTGCCCGTCGCGCTGTATGTCTCGGTGGCGGTGGCGCTGAGCCAGCTGTACAGCGATGCGGAGATCACCGCCATGCTGGCCGCCGGCGCCAGCCCGCTACGGCTGTACAAGGCGGTGCTGATACTGGCCGTGCCGCTGGCGATAGCGGTCACGCTGCTGTCGCTGTATGGCAGGCCCTGGGCGTACGCCAATATTTATCAGCTGCAGCAAGAGTCGCAGTCGGTGCTGGACGTGAGCCACCTGCAGGCCGACAAATTCAACGTCAGCGGCAACGGCCGCATGATCCTCGCCAACCACGTCGACAAAACGGCCAACCACCTGACGGACGCCCTGATTTATGTGCGCGGCGGCCATCATACCAACCTGTACCGCGCGCAGTCGGTGGAGGTGCTCGACGCCTCCCCCGCCAGCCCCGCCGTGCGGCTGAAAACCGGCACCGCCTATGTGCTGGATCGCCAGGGCACCGACGACAACGGGCAGAATTACGACAACTTCGACATCGCGCTCAAACCGTTCGTGCCCAGCGCCGAGAGCCGGCACAAATCGGCCTCGCCGGCGGAGCTGGCGCGCTCCGCCGATCCGGGTGACGCCGCCGAACTGCAATGGCGCGAAAGCCGCGGGCTGACCACCGTGCTGATGGTGCTGTTGGCGATCCCCTTTAGCCGCATCAAGCCGCGACAAGGGCGCTACGCCGCGCTGCTGCCTCTGACGGTGCTGTTTACCGCGATTTTCTATGGCGGCAACATTTGCCGCACGCTGGTGGCCAACGGCTCTCTGCCGACGATCCCCGGCGTTTGGCTGGTGCCGCTGGCGATGGCTGCCGGCATCGCCCTGCTGCTGGCGCGCGACTTATCCCTGCTGCGGAAACCCTCCCGATGACTATTTTTAGCCGTTACCTGATCCGCAACGTGTTCATCGGCTTCGCCGCCGCGGCCGGGCTGCTCATTCCGCTGTTCACCACCTTTACGCTGATCAACGAGCTGGAGGACGTGACCCCGGGCGGCTACCGCTGGCAGCAGGCGCTGCTGGTGACCGTGCTGACCCTGCCGCGCAGCCTGGTCGATCTGGGGCCGTTTATCGCGCTGCTCGGCGGCATCGTCGGGCTGGGGCAGCTATCTAAAACCCTGGAGCTGACCGCGATCCGCGCCGCCGGGATGTCGATATTCCGCATCGCGCTGGTGATGCTCGCCGCCGGGCTGCTGATGAACCTCTCGCTCGGCGCCCTCGATGAATGGGCGGCCTCGCCGCTGCAGCAACGCGCGCTGCAGATGAAGAACAACGCCCTGGCGCAGTCGAACGATAACGACGTCACCGTTAACCCGCTGTGGGCGCGGCGCGGCAACGAGTTTGTGACAGTGAAGACCGTCGATGAGAACGACCAGCCCCACGGCATCGAGATCTTCCGTTATCAAGCCAACCGCGCGCTGGAATCTTATATCTACGCCGACAGCGCCAGCACCGCCGCCGACGGCAGCTGGCTGCTGCACAACGTGATGCTGAAAAGCTGGCAAGGCAGAAAAGAGACGATTGCGCGGCAAGATAGCCTGCTCTGGCGCTCGCTGTTCGCCGTGCCGAGCCTGAAAGAGCTGACCCTGCCGGCGGGCAGCTTCTCGCTCCAACAGTTGGATCGCTATATCGATTACCTGCAGGGCTCGGGGCAGCCCAGCACCGAATACCGCCTGGCGCTGTGGAAAAAACTCGGCCAGCCCCTGCTGGTGCTGGCGATGATTTTGCTGGCCATCCCGTTTACCTTCACCGCTCCACGCGCCCCCGGCATGGGCAGCCGGTTAGCGCTTGGCGTCATCATCGGGTTGCTGACCTACATCGCTTACCAGATCGTTCTCAATCTGGGGTTGCTGTTCGCCCTCAACGCGCCCTTCACCGCCCTCGCCCCGCCGCTGCTGATCCTGGCGCTGGCGTTGGCGCTGGTTTATCGGTTTGATCGGCGGGGTTAAGAGTGAGAACAGTGGAATAATGGGAAGGGTTGCAGGTGATTGACTCGTCCGCAAGCGGCGTTAACACAGCGCCTGAGTTCACACGCTAGATGTTGGTGGGTATTGGTAAATATGGGCGAAAATGGAAGTGAGCAGCCTCCAATCGGCCACATTGTGAGATTAATGGGAAATGTAGCTCGAGATCACCTTTCATAATTAGCATCCAAATATTTTTCGCACTTGATCATTAGAATTAAAGGCTATAACAGTACTATCCGCAATCTAACCTTGATCACCATCACCATAATTCATATGGATATTTATCCCGTTGAGTGCGAGAATTACGCATGAAGAAGCCAATTTATTGCTGTATTTTTTGAGGCAAAAATCAATTTCTATAAGTCAGCATTGGAATAGCCTAAGAATTAGGCTTCAGTATCAACTTAATGTTCATACGAAGAAAATTTCAGACTTTGATGCGTATTACTATACAGGGATTACCTTATGTCTCTCCGCTTCAGACAAACCTTTACTCTTTTCCCCGGCGTTCGCCTCAATATTGGTAAGCGTGGAATCAGCGCGAGCATCGGTGTATCTGGCGCAACAGTCAATGTTGGGCAAAAAGGGATTAGAGCAACCGTAGGACTACCGGGTTCTGGTTTATCTTATACAACACCTAATTTTTCCTACGGAGCCAAGCACTCAGTTACCCAGCCACTGAATCCGTCTGCTACAGAAACTCATCTTGAAATGCCGGAGACAACGCCAGGTAACGTTCCATCAAACGCCAAAATTTATATGCCTCAAACTGGCATGAATGAAATTTCCAGCGCTTCTGTTGAAGTTCTGACAAGCACATCTCTTTTACCTTTACGAGACTTGCTCGCCAAAGCACGTGAGCAAAGAGCTGAGGTAAAAGCTGATTTACAAGAGGCCATTGCTGAAGAGTCAAAACAAAAAAGCGAATTGGCTCGACGTAAATCAAGCCTATTCCGCTTGTTCTACAAGCGTCGTATAGCAGAACTTGAGATCAAACTTCCCCAAACCCAAGCAGAAATATCTCGCCTCGTATCTTGGGAAGACAGTACAAAAATCGCTATCACTTTCGAAAGCAGCGATGCCTCACAGAGAGCTTATGACGCAATGGTTCGTGCATTCGACGTGTTAAAATCGAGCGTCAAAAAATGGGATATTACTGCTGATAAAGCTGTAGACCAGTTTGCCGAAAGGACGTTAGCCACACGCTCTGTTAATCGTCATCCGGTTGCCTTCGATTTTAGTTCAACCGATCTCATTCAGTTTACAGGACGAGCGATGCGGTTTGAAAATGCCAATGGTGACGATATTTTGCTTTATCCCGGTGTTGCAGTCATACCGCGAGCTGATGGGGCATTTGCTCTAATTGACTTACGAGAATTACAAATTAGTGCAGAACCTCGCAGATTCCATGAAGAGGATGGCGTTCCAAATGATGCCAGTATAGCTGGGCATACATGGGCTAAAACGAACAAGAATGGCTCACCAGACCGCAGATTCAAAGACAACTATCAAATCCCTATTTGTATTTATGGGAATATTACTTTCCACTCTCAAACGGGTGTAACTGAAGAATATATGGTCTCGAATGCCGATGCCGCCCAAGCCTTTGCAGAGGCAGTGAAACGCTATCAGCTCTCGCTCACTGAAACTGAGTCGCTAGTTAGAGTGTAACGCTATATTTTTTATGCTGATGCGAGGGTGCTCCCCCCAAAGAACCTCAACCACCCTCCTCGCCCCGCAGTTGCTGATCCCGGCGCTGGTATCGGTTTGATCGGCAGGGTTAGGGATAGCGCTGGTGTAAAGGCGGTCTTGGCAAGGTTTGCGAGCAACGGAGATAATACGAAGCGGAGCAATGCCATCGCATATAGTGGCAAGGTTCCGCTTTCACAACTGAGACCGTCTGCTTGGCCGCCTGGTATCACTCTTGCTGGTGCATCTCAATGTTATAGCCAAGACTGGCAAACTTATTTATCAGCTTTTGAATAGAGCCAATACTCCATTGATTGGTAATTAGTACTATCTCACCGGAGGCAAGCTCAACGGTTTCATCATGGAAGCGCTTACGCCGTGACGCAATCACATCCTGTTCAACCTTAATCAGACTGCGATGGATATCATCACCAAAAACAGAGGCTATCGCTTGCATATCATCCGGGTTAGCATCTATGATCCAGTCGTTCATCAGTTCATATGCCAAATTTCTTTTATTATAAACCCCTCCCTTATAGATAAATTTCGAATAATCCTTCTCTCCTTTTTCTTTGGCATCCCTGGCCTCCGTTTCTTTACGCTTCTGTCTAACCAAGAAATCTTTTGCTTCGGGCAGCGGTATTATCTGTTCAAAATTTACCAGTACCTTATCAAGATGCATATAAGGGCTTAACTTGAAACAGCTGACATTTAGCCCACTATTGTTCAACCACAGTACCGTATTAGTCACTTCCGTAGAGAAATCTGCCGAGATTAGTACAATCCTTACCTGAGTATTGAAGTCAGCAATCTCGCTTTCCTCTCGCTCACAAAACTTGAGTATCTCCTGCTCCGCATTCTTAGCAAGACCTGCGCTATCAAGACGTTTTTGGTAGCATTCTGCAGCATCATTAAACGTCATTTGCGAAATCATAGCGGCATATCTTACCGCCTGAAGTTCCATATGCGCACCTTGCTCATCCCGCTTCAGCTCAACGACAACCAGATTAAACGCCTTGTCGATGCAGAGTAAATCAATTCTACGTTGACTATTTTCCCAATTGTTAAACTCTTCCTGGATTACCAGGCAATCAGGCAAAAAATCGCTCATATTCTTGGCTATCGCTGACTGGATATCCCTGCGTTCAAGGATCGACTCTCGCATAAATGTAGTTTTAGCAACCTTTTTGAATTCCTTTTCTTCCAAAGTGAACAACCCCATGACACCCTCTTAATTAGCTATGTAATAGTTGAAAGTTAAAACCAATATCTCATGAGTTTAATCTATCACGACGGAGGAAATTTTTCTCGTGCAAAACCAACCGGTAAGCCCTCTGATATTGATGCGAGATAAAGAAAGTTTATTATTATTGAAATCATCAACATCATTTAATGCGGACGCATCTAGCCAATATCCTGCTCCGCATTAATAACCGCTCCCTTACTTATTCTGCTCTCGGTGGATTTTATCTTTATGTTTCATCCCTAATA